>JAYYLR010000030.1:0-12332 GCA_036143955.1 Pseudomonadota bacterium
GCCGGTGCAGCGGCACAGAACGCCGCCGAGCGCGTCTTCGACGGCCTGCCTGTCGGGGGCGGCGTTCCGGCGGAGCAGGGCGGTTGCCGCCATCATCATGCCCGGCGTGCAGATCCCGCATTGCGCTGCGCCATGGCGAAGGAACGACGCCTGAAGCGCCGACAGGGCGCTGTCAGTGCCGGCAAGCGATTCAGCGGTCTCGACACTTCGCCCGGCAACCTGTCCGGCGGGAACAAGGCAGGCACAGACCGGATCGCCGTCGATCAGCACCGTGCAGGCACCGCAGTCGCCGGCGTTGCATCCGACCTTGGTGGCCCGAAGCGCCAGCCTCTCGCGAAGCACCTCGCTCAGCCGCATCGACGGCGCGCAGTCGACCTGCCGCGGCTCGCCATTGACGGTGAAGCTGATCCGCCCGTCAGTGTCGTGCAGCCCGTCCATCATCCGGCGTCCCCGCACAGTTGCCCGACCAGCCTTGCAACCAACTCGGCGGCGGCTTCGCGCCGGTACCCGGCGGTGCCGCGAATGTCATCGATCGGCGACAGCGCGGCCATGATCGCTGGTCCGGAGTCGCGCAGATATGCGGCGGCCTCGCCGCAGGGCAGACCCTGCAACTCAGCCTCGATGTCGGAAAGCCGCACGGCCACAGGCGCGCAGGCCCCAACGGCGATTGCCGCGCCTTCGATCCTGCCGTCGCCGATGACAAGCCGTACCGCTGTCATCGCGATGGAAATCACAAGATAGCGCCGTGCCCCCAGTTTCGAGAAACCCGAACAGCCTGCTTCGGCACGCGCCGGCACATGGACCGCAGTGACGAGTTCGTCACCATCGAGCGCCGTCTGTCTCGGTCCGGTCAGGAAGTCGGCAAGCTGCAGACGGCGCGTGCCGCGGTGCGAGGCCAGCTCGATCTCGGCGTCCAGCGTCATGAGGCAGGGCGCGCTGTCGGCAGCCGGCGAAGCGGTGCACAGATTGCCGCCAATGGTGCCGCTTGCCTGAATCTGGACGCCGCCGATCTCGCGCGCCGCCGCCTTCAGCCCGTCATAGGCCGCCGGCAGCTCGGTCCGCAGGATATCGGTCCAGCTTGTCGCCGCCCCGAAGCGGCGCCAGCCATCTGTCATGCTGATGCCGCGAAGCTCTGCAAGCGCGGTGATGTCGAGAAGCGGCCCGTCAAGCGCCGGGGTCTGATGAAGCGGATAGATGTCGGTGCAGCCGGCCATGACAAGCGGGCGCTCGGCGGCAAGCCATTCGAGCGCATCCTCTAGCCGATGTGGTCGCAGATATGACATGGGTCGACCGGATTGATTTTGCTGCATATTTCGTTTGTGTACCAATAGACTGTGCTATGCGGGTCTGGTAGTGTCAACTGTCAATGAGCGCGCATCAAGCGTCAGGATACTGCCACGTCGCCGCAGGCCGGAAGCCGGAAAAATGGACCCATCCGACAGCTATGTACTCGAACGTCAGGTCGGCTTTGTCATGCGGCGGGCGGTGCAGCGGCACATCGCCATTTTTTCGGCCCTTATCCCGGAAATGACGCCGACCCAGTTCGCGGCGCTCGCCAAGCTGTGCGAGCTTGGCCAGGCATCGCAGAACGAACTTGGCAGGCTGACATCGATGGATGTCGCGACGATCAAGGGAGTCGTTGACAGGCTGCGTTCGCGCGACCTGATCAGCTCGGCACCGCTGGAAAGCGACAGGCGCCGGCTGATGCTGGCGCCGACGCGCAAGGGACGTGCACTGTACCGGAAATACGCGGCGCAGGCTGCCGAGGTGACGCGCCAGACTCTGGCACCGCTGGACGCCGACGAACAGCGCCAGCTGATGACGCTTCTCGAGCGGCTGATCTGACGGCGCCCGGGTCTGTAGCCTGGGTCTGTACCCCGGGCCTAGACCCGGGCCTAGACCCCGACGAAACGGTGCAGCAGGTCGGGGCTGCCCCGAAGCTCGGCGGCGCTGACCGCGGCGTGGCTCCGGCCGTTCTCCAGAAACACGACACGGTCGGCAATCGACAGCACCGCATCGACGCGCTGCTCGACAAGCAGGATGGCGACGCCGCGGTCGCGAAGCGCCGTGACGGCCTGCCGGATCTGCTCGATCATCGATGGCTGAAGGCCCTCGGTCGGCTCGTCGAGAAGCAGCACCGACGGGTCGATGCACAGGGCGCGGCCGGTGGCCAGCATCTGCTGCTCGCCGCCCGAAAGCGTGTCGGCACGCTGGTTCAGCCGCTCGCGAAGCCGTGGAAACATCTCCAGCACCTGCTCGCGGAATTCATGGTCCCGGTTGCCGACCATCAGCCCGATTTCCAGGTTCTCGGCGACGGTCAGCTCGGCGAACAGTCGGCGGCCCTGCGGAATGTAGCCGATGCCGTGGCGCGGCACTTCGTTCGCCGGAAGGCGCGATACCTCGACGCCGTTGCATTCGACGCGTCCGCTGCTGGCGCGGATCAGCCCCATGATGGTCTTCAGGCAGGTGCTCTTGCCGGCGCCGTTCCGCCCGAGAAGGCAGACGATTTCGCCGGCCCTGACGTCGAAGGACACGTCGTGAAGCACCTGCGCGCCTTCATATCCGGACGAAAGACCGTTCACCGTCAGCATCAGCCCGTCCCCAGATAGGCCGCCTGAACGGCTGCGTTGGCGCGGATCTCGTCAGGCGTTCCCTCGGCAAGCACCTGTCCCGAATTCAGAACGGTGATGGCGTCGGCGGTCTGCATGACGACATTGATGTTGTGTTCGATCAGAAGGATGGTCATTTCGCCCGCCAGCCCGCGGACAAGCGCGATGAAGTCGGCGATCTCGCTGTCGGCGAGTCCCTGCGTCGGCTCGTCGAGGATCAGCAGGCGCGGCCCCTGGCTCAGCCCCATGGCGATCTCGAGAAGACGCTGGTGGCCGTAGCTGAGGTCGCCGGCAAGCTGATCCGCGCGGTCGGCGATACCGACCCGCTCCAGCGCCTCGGCGACGCGGCGCGCCGTCTCGGCCTCGTCGCCGCCAGTCCGCCACCGCAGCGCCAGCGCCACGTTCTCGGTCACCGGCAGGCGGCCATAGACCGAGGTGATCTGGAAGGTGTAGGCCATGCCGGCGCGAATGCGCCGGTGCGCGGGCTCGGCGGTGACGTCACGACCATCGAAGAACACCTGTCCGCGGCTTGCCGGAATGCGGCCCGACAGCATGCCGACAAAGGTTGTCTTGCCGGCCCCGTTCGGGCCGATCAGGGCGCGTACCTGGCCTGCCGGAAGCTCGAAATCGACATCCTCCACGGCCTTCAGGCCGCCGAAATGCCGGCTGAGATGGCGTGTCGACAGCAGGGTCACGGCAGCCACCTCAGCGTTCGGCGACGCAGCTCGCCGACCAGACCCTGCGGCGCGAACAGCGTTAGCGCCACCAGCACAAGGCCGGCAATCAGCATGTAGGCGGTCGTCAGTTCGCTCGACAGGTCGATTAGATAGAACATGAAGAGGGTGCCGATGAACGGGCCGAGAACGGTCCCGGCACCGCCGAGAAGCACCCACAGCAGCGGAAAGATCGAATATTGGACCGAAGCGAAGGTTGCGCCGGCATAGCCGAACAGCAGCCCGTAGGCCGCACCGGCCGCCGCCGACATCGTTCCCGACAGCAGGATCGCGGCAAGCTTGTGGCGCTGGATGTCGTAGCCGAGCATGCGGGTGCGCTCTTCATTCTCGCGAATGGCGACAAGCACGCGCCCGAACCCGGTCTGCACGACGCGAAGCGTGATGATGATGCAGACCGACATCAGAAGCAGCGCCGCGAAATAGCGGCTTGTCGGGTCTGACAGGTCGAACCCGGCGATGCGGCGCAGCTCCTGCCTGATGACGAAGCCTTCGTCGCCGCGCGTCCATTCGCCGAAATAGAGCACCGTCAGATAGCCCGCCTGCGCGAACATCAGCGTCACGATCATGAAGGCGACGCCGGCAGTCCGCAGAAGCAGCATGCCGATGACAAGCGCCATCACGAAGCCGGCGACGAGGCCCGCCATCAGGGCCGGGCCCGCGGCCCAGTCGAGATGCTGGATGCTGAGCGAAAGGCCGTACATGCCGGCGGCGAAAAACAGCGCGTGTCCGAGGCTGAGAAGGCCGGTATAGCCGAACAGGATGTTGTAGCCCATGGCATAGCAGGTCAGCACCATGATCCGCGCCAGGCTGCCGTGATGGTAGGCCGGAAGAACGAACTGCAGTACGAACAGCAGCGCGATGATGCCGAGATGAAGCACCCAGGATTTCTGCGTGCCGGTCATAGCGAACGTTTCCCGAACAGGCCCTGCGGGCGAAAGACCAGGACAAAGGCAACGGCAAGCGTGGCGATGATCTTGGCGAGGGTCGGCGAGAAGAACACCGATATCATGCCGTCGCTGATTCCGATGAGAAGCGCCGCGACGACGGTGCCTGGAAGGCTGCCGAGACCGCCGATGATGACGACGATGAAGGACAGCAGGAGCGGGTCGTGCCCCATCAGGTAATGCGCCTGCTGGATCGGCACGATGAGGACCCCGCCAAGCGCGGCCAGCCCGGCGCCGAGCCCGAACACCGAGGCGTAGACACGTCCCACCGGAATGGCGAAGGCCTGCGCCGTTTCGCGGTCGAGCTGTGTCGCCCGCATCAGCAGCCCGTAGCGTGTCCGCGTCATCAGCAGCCATATGGCGGTCAGCAGGATGACGGCGGCGCCGATCACCGCCAGTTTGTAGCTTGTCGTGCCGAGACCCCAGGGCCAGTACATCGCAAACCCGCCGTCGGTCCATTCGACGAACGGGATCGACAGGCGGTGATTGAACGGCGCCTCGACCGGCCGTGCGTCGGGGCCGTATGTCATCAGCGTGACCTGCTGGATCACGTAGAGAAGGCCGATGGTTGCCACGATGGTGCGCTCGGGATCGTAACCGATTCTTTTCAGGACCAGCTGGTCGGCAAGCATCGCCAGAATGGCGGTTAGCGGCGGCGCCAGCAGCAGCGCGGCGAGGAAGCCGAGCGCCGGGTGGCCGCCGACGGCACCGGCGACCCACCAGGCAAGCACCGCGCCGACCATGAAGAATTCACCGTGCGCGACATTGACCACGCGCATCACCCCGAAGACGAGCGACAGGCCGAGCGCCATCAGCGAAAGCACGGCGGCGGTGACGAGTCCCTCAAGAAGGCCGAGGATGAGATAGGGCCCGAGTTCCATGCGATGCGGCTAGCGCCACTCCCCCCAGAGCGAAGAAACCAGTAAAACGGATATCAAGGAAGGGCGTGGCCCGCGGCGGTGGGCCACGCCATCACCCTAGAAGGACTGGGTGGTGTAATCGACCTCGTCGGGATAGTAGGTGTCCTCGATCGAGGTTGTATGCGCCAGCACCAGCTTGCCGTTCGTCACCTTGGTGATGTACTGGTGGCCGAAGGTCTGGTGCGTCTTGCCGTTGAACTCCTTGGCGCCCTGCGGGTGCGCGAAGGAGTGCGGCATCGACGACATCGATTCCACCGCCTCGATCAGCTTCGCACGGTCGCCGGCACCGGCATATCCGCTTGCCTCCATGCCGGCCTTGACGATGTGGAGCGTCTCCCAGCATCCGAACATGTGCGCGTAGGTGGCGACATCCTTGGAATCCGAGATCGAGGCGCCGTTCGCATCGACACCGACGGCGGCGCGATAGGCCTTGTCATATTCGGACTGGTTGGCCTGCGCATAGCGCGGGTTGCCTTCCCAGAAATAGGTGCCCTCGAGGAACTCGAGGCCCGGGCTTGCCAGGTCGACCGCCTCGAGCGAGTCGATGAAGCCGAAGATCTCGGGCCGTGAACTGCCGAAGAACTCGCCCATTTCCTTGACGAAGGTCAGAACCGCCGGGCCCACCATGACGTGATAGATCACGTCGGTGTTGCGCGGGATCTTCGGGAAATACTTGGTGAAGGAGCTCTCTGTCGGCGGGATCGCGATCTTTGCGACAACCTCGCCGCCCTGTGCCTCGACGGCTGCCGAGAAATAGTCGCGGTGGTCATGCCCGAACGCGAAGTCCGGATAGATCATCGTGACCTTCTTGCCGAGCGTGCTGTTGACGAAGGGCGCCATCGCCTGGACCTGGCTCTTCACGTCCGTGATTCCCGGCTGCAGCGTGTAGCGGTTGAGCATGCCGCTGGCGACATGGTGGCCTTCCGAGACGACGAAATAGGGGATTTTCAGCTCGCCGGCGCGTGGTGCCGAACCGATCACGACGTGGCTGAACAGCGTTCCGAAGGCGATGTCGCATCCATGCTGGGTAGCCATCTTCTCGACGACTTCCGCACCCCTCTTCGGGTCGGTGCCGTCATCCTCGGCGACGATTTCGACCGGGCGGCCGTTGATCCCGCCTTCGTCGTTGATTTTCTTCACCGCGGCCTTGGTGGTGCGGTCGTACCAGCGGCCATAGGCGGCGCCGATGCCTGTCCGGTGGACCTGGAAACCGATCTTGATGGGCTCGGAGCTCTGCACCTGCCCGTAACGTCCGAACAGCGGCATGCTGCTTGCCGCCGCAGCAAGGGCGGTGGTGGCTGCCAGTGTCTTGATCGCCTTGCGGCGACCAGGCTTTGCTACGTCGATCCGATCCGCACCCTTATTGTCGGTCTGGGCGCTGTTGATCGGGGTGTCATGGAATGTTTTTTTCATGAAAGCCTCCCTCTCAAGTGTTTAAGGTCCCGAATTTCCTCTGGATTATTCTTTGTGTTTCCACCCAAGAGTGTGTGTGGGCGTAAACATCATGTCCAGCCAAAAAAGGGTTTGGGATGTTACCCGCCTTTCGGCGCCGCCAGCAGCCACAGCCCCATCCAGGTGTAGAGAACCATGAAAACCGCAAGCGGCAGGCCGGCGCGAAAGGCTCTGTCAACATCGCCATAGACCCGCACCGCCGCGCCGTGGGCGAGGATTACGGCGATGACATGGCCGAAGACGATCACCGCCGCCTGGCTCAGCCAGATGACCCGCATCGTCTCGCGATGGTTGAAGAATCCGGTGGTCACGTAATAGTCGGCAAGGCCGAGGAGGTCGGCGCCGCTGCCGAAGGGGTCATTCAGCGCGACAAGCACATATTGGCCGTCGACAAGAAGCGAGGGAAGGTAGTGCGCGGTGTGGTAGGCAAGCGCGATGGGAAGGATCGTCGGCGCGAAAATCGTCAGAAGACGGGGCGGTGTCAGGCTGCCTCCGACCATCCTGTCGCCGGCGCGGATCATCGCCAGGAACAGGCAGACAAGGATCATGTTGGCCGCAACCAGTCCGGTGATCACCGGAATGACGACGGCCGAGCGTCCCGGGAACTCCAGCGGATTGACCCCGATCATGGAAAGCCACACGAAGGTCTCGTTGAAGCCGTCGAACGAGCCGGTGCCAAGCAACACCAGGATGAAGACAGGGGTGCCCGGGACCGCGGCCGCGCCGTTCGCCAGCTGCCAGCCCTGCCATCCGATGCGGGTCCGCCGTCCGCGGCGCGCCAGCAGGCCCAGCCTTCCGAACTGCGCCATCAGGACCGACAGGAACTCCACCTGCCGCAGCCAGCGGCGCGGTCCGGCAAGCGCCATGCCGGCAAAGGTCACGAAGCCATAGGCGGCCGCCACCTTGGCAAGGCGTGCCGGATCATCGGGCGCCGGGTCGGCGAGTGTGAAGGCTGAAAAGGCAAGGATCAGGACTGCCGCCGGCCAGACACCGGCCCGGCGCGGCAGCTTTACAAGCGGGTGTCCGGTCAGCATGGCAAGCGGCCGCGCGGCCCATCGCCAGGGTGAAATCCATCCCCACAGGTCGAACAGATATCCCTGAACCATCGGTGACGCCATCCAGAAGGTGAACCAGAAGCCGAGGACAAGCGGATTCTCGAGAGGGTCGCGCGCGCCGGTCAGTCCGCCGGCAATGCCGCCGCACAGCAGCAGGAAGACCGTGAAGCTGGAGACCGTTCGAAGCTGTGCCGGGGCTGTCATCCTGCCGATGCCGCGGCTTGGAAGCAGGGCGGAGGCCGAACGCGGCGGCAGGAACCACAACAACATGATGCTGAGCGCCACGGTGGCCACCCCGATGGCCATGTAGGGGCCCGTCGGCAGCAGGGCGACGAAGCTCTGGCCGGTGGCATGGGCACTGGCACCGGTTGGAATCAGCATGCCTGACGCCGCCGCAAAGGCACCTGCGATGCCGGCTTTCGGCCCTGTCGGCACGCCACCCCCTTGACCCTTACAAGCCATGCGTCATTCTGGAAATCCGTTTGACTTTTTGTCAAGATTTGGCGTTCATTCGCACACCAATGAATGATGGCCGAGGACAGGGGCTCCGGCGGTTATCATGCCGGCGGGTTTGGGGAGACGGCGCACATGGCCAGCAGCGGGAAGCGGTACGATGGCGACCTGATCGGCGTTGATGTCGGCGGCACCTTCACCGACCTTGTCAGGCTCGACCAGGCGAGTGGTGCGGTGCGACTCGCCAAGGTCGCCAGCACGCTGGACAATCAGGCCTTCGGGGTGATGAACGCCGTCGCCGAAGCCGAAAGCGAGCTGTCGCGGGTCGCCCTTGTCATCCACGGCACGACAACGACGACGAACGCGGTTCTGGAACGCAAGCTCAGCCGGACCGGCCTGATCACTACGGCCGGCTTTCGTGATGTTCTGGAGCTTGGCCGTCGCACAAGGCCGCAGCCCTATGGGATGAAGGGTCATTTCGACCCGATCATTCCGCGCGACCTTCGGCTCGAGGTGCCGGAAAGAATGGATTACGCCGGCCGCGTCGTGACCCCGCTCGACGAGGCGGCGGTACGCGCCGCCGGCGAACAGCTTCTGGCGCGCGGGTCGGAATCGGTGGTGATCCATTTCCTTCACGCCTATGCGAACCCGGCGCACGAGGTCAGGGCCGCCGAAATCCTCGCCGACATCTGGCCGAACGGCTACATCACGATGGGGCACGGGCTGCTCTCGGAAAGCCGCGAATTCGAGCGCGGGGTGACGGCGGCGGTGAACGCCTCGGTGCAGCCGCTTCTGGAGCGGTATGTGAGGAGGCTTGCCAACGAGCTTGCCGATGGCGGTTATGGCGGCGAGCTTCTGGTGATGAACGGCAATGGTGGCACCGTCTCGGCGAACCGGGTGGTTCGCGAGGCGGCGAAGACCGTGATGTCGGGGCCGGCCTCCGGCGTGATTGCCGCCGCCTACACCGGGCGCCGTGCCAACAGGCCGAACCTTATCAGCTATGACATGGGCGGCACCTCCACCGACGTGGCGCTGATCCGCGACTGCCAGCCGTCGGTGTCGAACGAGATCGAGATCGAATATGCGATGCCGATCCACGTTCCGATGGTCGATGTCCGGACAATCGGCGCCGGTGGCGGGTCGATCGCGCGGGTCAATGAAGCCGGCCTCCTCGAGGTCGGGCCGCAGAGCGCCGGCGCCGACCCGGGGCCCATCTGCTACGGGCGTGGCGGCGATCTACCGACGATCTCCGATGCCAACATGGTTCTTGGCCGGCTTGACGCCGGCAAGCTAAAGTCGGTCCCGGGGGCGGTCGATATCGACGATATCCGCGCCGTCTTCCAGACAAGGCTCGGCGACCCGCTCGGGGTCGATGCCGAAACGGCGGCGGCGGCGGTACTTCGCATGGCCACGACGCGCATGGCCGGCGCGACCCGCATGGTCTCCGTCTCGCTTGGTCTCGATCCGCGCGACTTCAGTCTGTTCGCCTTTGGCGGGGCCGGGCCGCTCCATGCCTCGGCGCTGGCGGGCGAGCTCGGCGTTCCCGAGGTGCTGGTGCCGGCACGCCCGGGGATCACGAATGCGCTTGGCTGTATCGTCGCCGACCTGCGGCATGATTTCGTGCGCACCATCAACTCGCCGCTCGACGCCGTGGACATCGACCGGCTTGCCGGAATGCTGGCGGCGCAGGCCGACGAGGGCGAGGCGCTGATCCGCCAGGAGCCGGTCCGTATCGAGGCCGTCGAGGTGACGCATTCGCTCGACATGCAGTTCGCCGGCCAGACGCATCTCCTTCAGGTGCCCCTGGAAGCGGTGGCAATGACGCGCGGGGATATCCAGGCGGCCTTCGAGGAGGTCTATTTCAACAGATTCCGCGTCCGCCTTCCCGAAATCAGGGCGCAGATCGTCAATGTGAACACCTGTGTCACCGGCCGCCGACCCGAGGTCGACCTTGGCGGCCTGATCGACAATGCCGCGCGGGCCGGGTCGGTGGCGGCGGCGCAGACGGGAAGCCGCCCGGTCTGGTTCGACGGTGCCGGCGGCAGTGGCGGCTGGCGCGAAACGCCCGTCTATGCCCGCGAGAAGCTGCCGCTTGATGCGACCCTTTCGGGACCGGCGATTCTGGAGCAGATGGACACCACCATCCTCATCGAGCCCCGCGACAGCGCGGTCTCGGATGATGACGGCAACATACTGGTGACTGTCGGAAGCGCGTCATGAGCCTTGATCCGATCACCCTCAGCGTCATCCAGGCCGGACTGCAGCAGGTCTGCGATGAGATGGATCTGAGCTTCTCGCGCGCCGCTTTTTCGCCGGTGATTGCCGAGGCGAACGACAGGTCGGACGGGATCTATGCCGCCGATGACGGGTCGCTGATCGCGCAGGGGGCCGGCGGGCTGCCGGTGTTTGTCGGGACGATGCAATATTCGACCGCGGAACTGATCCGGCTGATCGGCGAGGGGCGGGCGGCGGCGCCCGAGCCTGGCGACATTTATATTGTCAACGATCCCTATCTTGGCGGCACGCATCTGATGGATGTGCGCTTTGTCCGCCCCTATTACCGTGACGGCAAACTCTGGTGCTGGCTGTCGAACACCGGTCACTGGCCCGATACCGGCGGTGCCGTGCCCGGCGGTTTTTCGGCCTCGGCGACGGCGGTCGAGCAGGAAGGGCTTCGCCTGCCGCCGGTGAAGCTGTTCAAGAAGGGTGTGATGGACGAAGAGATCTACGCCATCATCTGTTCCAACATCCGCGTCGCCGACCAGCGGATCGGCGATGTCAAGGCACAGGCGGCGGCGCTCGATATCGGGGCCGACAGGCTCGATCTTCTTCTCGGCCGCTATGGTGACGACACGGTCGCCGAGGCGATCACCGAGCTTCGCCGGCGTGCCGCCACGCAGATGCGCCAGATGATCGCGACCATGCCCGAGGGAAGCTGGCAGTCGGTGGCCTATGTCGACAGTGACGGCGTTGTCGACGAGCCGCTGGAGATCAGGCTCAGGATCAGCAGGGTCGAGGACCGGCTGGTGTTCGATTTCGACGGGTCCAGCCCGCCCTGCCGCGGGCCTATGAACTCGGTTCTGGCGACGACGCTGAGTTCCGTCTATCTGGCGATGCGGCATATCTTTCCGGAAGTGCCGATCAGCGCCGGCGCCTTCGAACCGCTGGAAATCCTGCGGCCGGAAGGCACCTTTCTCGATGCGCATTACCCGCGCCCCGTATCCGGCTGCGCCGCCGAGGTCAGCCAGCGGATCGCCGAAGCCGTGTTCGCCGCGATGGTGCAGCCGCTTCCCGACCGGGTCACGGCGGCCCCGGCCGGCACCAGCGGCAATTTCGCGCTTGGCGGGCACAATGCCGAGCGCGGGCGCGATTTCGTGATGTATCAGCTTTCGGGAGGCGGCTATGGCGGCAACGCCGATGGCGACGGGCTAAGCAACGGCTGTTCGACAATCGGCATCTCGAAGGCGCCGCCGGTTGAAATCATGGAGCAGGCCTTTCCCGTTCTCTATCACCATTACGCGCTTCATGAGGGTTCCGCCGGAGCCGGCCGCACACGCGGCGGTTTCGGGCTGGATTACGAGCTCGAGCTTCGCAACGGCGAGGCGCGTGCCAGCTTCGTCATGGATCATGGAAGGTTCGGTCCGCAGGGTGTTCTTGGCGGCAGCGAAGGCGATGTGAACAAGGTTGTCGTGCTTCGCGGTGGCGAATCCTACGTGCCGCTGCACCTCTCGAAAGAACAGGACATCCCGCTGGCCCCGGGCGACCGGGTCTGGGTGCGCACGCCTGGCGGCGGCGGCTATGGCGACCCGCTCGAACGAAGCGCCGACGCCGTGCTCGAGGATGTGCGCCTTGGCCGCTATACGGTGGATCAGGCCGCCGAGCTTTACGGCGTCGTCATAACGCAGGATGGCGCTGACGGTCCCGCGGTCGACGCTGCCGCCACCGAAGCCAAGCGTGCCGGCATGGCGGCGTCACGACAGGGCTGACGGGGCTGTCCGCCACGCTAGTCGGCGTAGGGGGTCGTCTCGTGTCCTTCGGACAGCCAGCCGGTGATGCCGTCCGACAGATGCGTGACATTGGTGAAGCCGAGCTGATCGATCAGCGCGTTGCCGAGGCTGCCGGTTCGGTTGCCGGTCCGGCAATAGAGCATGACCGGCGTGTCGGG
>JAYYLR010000031.1:0-6651 GCA_036143955.1 Pseudomonadota bacterium
CCTCGGTCCCGCCGGAGGATTCGGCGACCTACGACATGCTGTGCGAGGGACGTTCGGTCGGCGTGTTCCAGGTCGAATCACGGGCCCAGATGGCGATGCTGCCGCGCCTTCAGCCGCGCTGCTTCCACGATCTCGTGGTGCAGGTGGCGATCGTCAGGCCGGGGCCGATCCAGGGCGACATGGTGCATCCCTATCTTCGCCGGCGCGCCGGGCTGGAAAAGGTGACCTACCCGTCGGAGGCGCTTCGCGGCGTGCTGGAGCGAACCCTCGGCGTGCCGCTGTTCCAGGAACAGGCGATGCAGATCGCCATCGTCGGCGCCGGTTTCACCGGAAGCGAGGCGGACCAGCTTCGCCGCGCCATGGCAACCTTCAAGAAGACGGGCGATGTCGGCAGGTTCCACGACAAGATGATCCGCGGCATGATCGAGCGCGGCTACGAGCCCGAATTCGCCGAACGCTGCTTCCGCCAGATCGAGGGGTTCGGCACCTACGGCTTTCCGGAATCGCACGCCGCAAGCTTCGCGCTTCTTGTCTATGTCTCGGCCTGGATCAAGAAACATTACCCCGATGTCTTCATCTGCGCGCTGCTGAACGCACAGCCGATGGGCTTCTACTCGCCATCGCAGCTTGTCGCCGAGGCGAAGCGAAGCGGTATCGAGGTACGCCCGGCCGATGTCGGTCATTCCGGATGGGACAGCACGCTGGAGCCGGACCCGAAGAGGAACCGTCGGGGGCGGCACGCGCTTCGCCTGGGGCTGCGGCTGGTCAAGGGGCTGTCCGAGGGCGAGGGCGCGCGGATCGCGGCAAGCCGCGTTCCGGCCTATGCCGGCCTTGCCGATGTGATGCGGCGGGCCGATGTTTCGGCGCGGGCGCTGGAGGCGCTTGCCAGGGGCGATGCCTTTGCCAGCCTCGGGCTCGACCGCCGCACGGCGCTGTGGGAAGTGCGGGCGCTTGCCGGCAGGCGCTGGCAGGAACTGCCGCTGTTCGCGCATGCGACGCGGCGGCATCACGACATTGCCGGTGCCGAGCCCGAGGTGGCGCTGCCGCGCGCGCAGCCTGGCGAGGAGGTGGCGGCCGACTATCGCAGCCTCGGGCTGTCGCTGAAGGCGCATCCGGTGCGGCTTCTCGAACCGCGTCTTGCCGGTGACGGCTGGCAGACCTGTGCGGTGGCGCATGAGGCGCCCGACGGCCGTCGTCTGCGGCTTGCCGGGCTGGTGACGATGCGCCAGCGCCCGGGCACCGCCAAGGGAACGGTGTTCCTGACGCTCGAGGACGGGCTGCATTCGCTGAATGTGATCATCTGGCCAAAACTGACCGAGACCTATCGCGACCCGATGCTGCGCTCGCAGATTCTGGGTGTCGTCGGCCGTATCCAGCGCGAGAAGGCGGTGCTGCATTTCATCGCCGAGTCGCTGTTCAACCTGAACGGCTACCTGCGCTATCTTGACGAGGAGGCGGGGCGCGACCAGCGTGGCACCCGCATGCGAAGCCGCGATTTCCGGTGAGGACTTGCGCCGGCATGCATGGCCTGTAAGGTGACGGCGGAATAAGACTGTCGACAGGGGAGACGACCATGGACAGGCCGATTGCCGCCACCGCGGGGAAGGATTTCGAGGGTGAATGCCATTGCGGGGAGGTGCGCTTCCGCGCCACCGGCCCGCTTCGCGAAATCCTGATGTGCCATTGCTCGGACTGCCTGAAGATCACCGGCACCAGCTGGGGCGCCTCGGCCGTTCATGCCGATGATTTTTTCTGGCTTGGCGACGGGCGGCCGCGCTGGTACGGCAGTTCCGAATGGGCAGAGCGGGGATTCTGCCCGACCTGCGGGTCGCAGATGTTCTACCGTCGCCGCGACCTGCCGCTGATCAGCATCGCGCCGGGGGCGTTCGACAGCAGCGAGATGCTGAGCGTGTCGGGCCAGATCTATGCGGAATCGCACCCGTCCTGGGGGCCGGTCGGCGCCGATCTCGAGGATCTCGACAAGACCTATCCGAAATAGTCCTGCCCGGAACAGGCCACTCAGCCGGAGCGCCGTCCGCCTTCCTCGATCGCCATGCAGGGGCGTCCCTTGGCGAACAGCGCCGCGCATGCCGAGCGTGCCTGCGTCTCGTCGAGATTGTGGAACCTGACCCGCCACAGCGGGATGTTGCCGCGCGTCACCATCGTCAGCCGTGCCGGGGTCGAGGACAGCACGCCGTCGGCGGCGCGGCGCGCCTGCGCGGCGGCACGGTGCGCGTTGGCGCGCTTGGCGAAGCTGCCGATCTGCACGCTCCACTGGCTCGGCGTGCCGGGCACCCTGACATCCGGTGTTGCCGGCGCGCCGTCAAGATAGGCTGATTCGCCGGCAAGCGCGACGTCGATGCTGCCGCTTCGCACCCGGCGAGGCGGCGGCGCCACCGGCAGCGCGCCGGGCACCGGTGGGGGCACAGGAAGCGTTTTTGGAAGGGCGGTAACCGCATTGTTTCCGGCCGAGGCAAGCTGCGTTCGGATGTCGGCGGGTTTGACTCGCTTGAAGGATTTGTCAAGGATCTCGACCATATGCGCGTCACGCGTGCGCCCGCTTCGCCCGCCGAAGACAACGCCGATCAACCGCACACCGGCACGCTCCACCGTCGCCACCAGATTGAAACCGGACGCGTCGATATAACCGGTCTTGATGCCGTCGGTGCCCGCATAGTTGGCAAGAAGCTTGTTGTGGTTGCCAAAACGCTGCCCCTTCCAGCGGAAAGACTTCGTTCCGAAGAATCCGAAGAACTGCGGGAAATCGCGGCGGACGGCGATGGCGAGCCGCGCCATGTCGCGGGCCGTCGTGCGCTGCTTGCTGTGCGGCAGGCCGGAGGCGTTGCGGAAGGTCGTCCGCGACATGCCGAGCGCCCGCGCCTTGCGGGTCATGCGCTTGCCGAACTCGCGCTCGGTCTTTGACAGCCCCTCGGCGACGACTGTTGCAACATCGTTGGCCGATTTCGTGATCAGCGCGTAGATGGCGTCCTTGACGGCAATGCTCTGGCCCGGCTTGAGATAGAGCTTCGATGGCGAACGGCTTGCCGCCACGCGCGATACCGGCAGGCGGGTCGTCATGGAAATCCGGCCGGCCTCCAGATCCTCGAAAAGCAGATAGAGGGTCATGATCTTGGTCAGCGACGCCGGGAAACGCGCCTTGTCGGCGTTGCGGGCGAACAGCACCCGGCCGGAGGATTCCTCGATCACGATAGCGGCATATTTCGATGCCTGTGCCGACCGTTCGGGGAGCATCGCCAGCGCCGCAACAAACGGCGTGACCATCATCAGGAACAGCAGATGGCGGGACAGGCGTCGGAAAAGAATCTTGTCTGGCGACGGGGATTGACGCGGGGCCGCAAGAATTGTCGCGCTGCGCTGTATCAAGTAAGGCTCCGGCGTTGACGTTCGGTGTCCCACACGCCTGTCAATCATAGTGTGATCGGCCCATTCTTCAACCGTTGCGACGCGCTTTCGCGGCCTCGTTGCAGCTTTTTGACGCATTGCTGTCATTTTTATTCCCCAGCCTCTTCCGAAGGCGCGTGTTACGGCCAATATCCATAGGGTCGGGGATCGTTTCTGGCGCCGGCAGGCCATGCGGGGCAGGTTGCCTTTGGTGGTTATTTCAAGAACAATATTCGCATGACCAGAGCGGACCGGACCAAAAAGAAGCGATGACGGACAAGGATACAGACAAGAATGGCGGCCAGTCCCAGGTGATCCTGGAGACGCGCGCCCGCACGAAGAAACCTTCGATGTACAAGGTCATCATGCTGAATGACGACTACACGCCGATGGAGTTCGTCGTCTATGTGCTGCAACGCTTCTTCGGCATGTCGAATTCACAGGCGACCGCGATCATGCTGAACGTGCACCAGCGCGGCGTCGGCGTGTGCGGCATCTACAGTTACGAGGTCGCCGAGGCGAAGGCCACCCAGGTCATGGACTATGCCCGCCAGAACGAACACCCGCTTCAGCTGCAGATTGAAAAGGAATAGTCAGGATGTTGTCACGCGAGCTTGAAGAGACGCTTCGCCGGGCGATGAGCACCGCCTCATCGCACAGTCACGAATTCGCGACGCTTGAACATTTGCTGTTCGCGCTGACCGAAGACAGCGACGCGCTGGAGGTCCTGTCGGCCTGCAATGTCGATATCGACGAGCTTCGCAACCGTCTCGACGATTTCATCGAGAAAGAACTGGCATCCATCGTCAGCGCCAGCGGCCAGGCCGATGTGCAGCCGACGGCCAGCTTCCAGCGCGTGATCCAGCGCGCTATCATCCACACGCAGTCCTCCGGCCGCGAGGTGGCGACCGGTGCCAACGTGCTTGTCGCGATCTTCTCGGAGCGCGAGAGCCATGCCGTCTGGTTCCTGAAGTCTATGAACATGACCCGCCTCGACGCGGTGACCTTCATCAGCCACGGCGCCGAGGGCAATGTCGGCCGGGGAACGCAGGAAAACCAGGAAACCGACAGTGGCGAGGCCGAGGGCCAGGACCCGCTCAGCCTGTATGCCGTCGACCTGATCGCGAAGGCTGCGGCGGGCCGCATCGACCCGCTGATCGGGCGTGACCGCGAGGTCGACAGGACGATCCAGGTGCTGTGCCGCCGCACCAAGAACAACCCGCTCTATGTTGGTGATCCGGGCGTCGGCAAGACGGCCATCGCCGAGGGGCTGGCGCTCCGGATCCATAATGGCGAGGTGCCGGACGTCCTGACGAACGCCGTGATCTACGCGCTGGACATGGGCCAGCTTCTTGCCGGAACGCGGTATCGCGGCGATTTCGAGGAACGGCTGAAGGCCGTCGTGAAATCCGTTCAGGACGATGACAACGCCATCCTCTTCATTGACGAGATTCACACTGTGATTGGTGCCGGCGCAACGTCCGGCGGGGCGATGGATGCCTCCAACCTGCTGAAGCCGGCGCTTCAGGAAGGCACGCTTCGCTGCATCGGCTCGACGACCTACAAGGAATATCGCGGCTACTTCGAAAAGGACCGGGCGCTTGTCCGCCGCTTCCAGAAGATCGACGTCGCCGAACCGACGGTCGCCGACACGATCAAGATCCTGGCCGGGCTGAAAAGCCGCTATGAGGACCACCACAAGATCCGCTTCACGAGCGCGGCGCTGAAGACGGCGGTCGATCTCTCGGCCCGCTACATCAACGACCGCAAGCTTCCCGACAAGGCCATCGACGTGATCGACGAGGCGGCCGCGGCGCAGAACCTGCTGCCGCCGTCGCGGCGCAAGGCCACCGTCGGGCAGAAGGAGATCGAGGCCACCATCGCGACGATGGCGCGGATCCCGCCAAAACATGTCAGCCGCGATGACAAGGTGGCGCTTGCCTCGCTCGAGGACGACCTGAAACGGCTTGTCTTCGGGCAGGATCCTGCGATCACCGCGCTGGCCTCGGCGATCAAGCTGGCCCGTGCCGGGCTTCGCGAGCCTGAGAAGCCGGTCGGCAACTACCTGTTCTCGGGCCCCACCGGTGTCGGCAAGACAGAGGTCGCGCGCCAGCTCGCCGAGGCGCTCGGCATCAAGCTGATGCGCTTCGACATGTCGGAATATATGGAACGCCACACCGTCTCGCGCCTGATCGGCGCGCCGCCGGGCTATGTCGGCTTCGACCAGGGCGGGCTGCTGACCGACGCCGTCGACCAGACGCCGCACGCGGTGCTTCTTCTCGACGAGATCGAGAAGGCGCATCCCGACCTGTTCAACATCCTGCTGCAGGTGATGGATCACGGCAAGCTGACCGACAATAACGGCAAGGTCGTCGATTTCCGCAACGTCATCCTGATCATGACGACGAATGCCGGCGCGCAGGAACTCTCGAAGAAGGCCATCGGCTTCAACCGCGACAACCGCGAGGGCGCCGACGCCGAGGCGATCGAGAAGATGTTCACGCCGGAATTCCGCAACCGTCTCGACGCGGTGATCCCGTTCGCGCCGCTCGGCACCGAGGTGATCCGGCTTGTCGTCGACAAGTTCATCATGCAGCTCGACGCGCAGCTTGCCGAACGCAATGTCGAGATCGAGCTGACGGACGCCGCCCGCGACTGGCTTGCCGAGCGCGGCTATGACCGCAATTACGGCGCCCGACCGCTGGCCCGCGTGGTGCAGGAGCATATCAAGAAGCCGCTTGCCGACATGCTGCTGTTCGGCGATCTGGCAGGCGGCGGGCTGGCACTCGTCGATGTGAAGGACGGCAAGCTGACGGTCAGTTGCAAGGCGGCACCGCCGCGCGCGCTTCCCGGCAAGCGCACGGCGCTGCCGGCGCCCGAGGAGCGCTAGCCCTTCCTGAACGGGCTGGCCTCCAGCGCGATGGCGTTCTTCTCGGCGTCGATGCCGCGGCGCTCGCCATCCAGGAACCGCTCGACCGCAGCCCTGAACCCGTCATGCGCGATCCAGTGCGCCGACCAGGTGGTGACCGGCATATAGCCGCGCTGCACCTTGTGAAATCCCTGCGCGCCGGCCTCGATGGTCCGCAGCCCGCGTTCGATGGCGAATTCGATGGCCTGGTAGTAGCAGGCCTCGAAATGCAGACAGGGGATGTCGAGATCGGCCCCCCAGTTGCGGCCGTAGAGCGTGTCCTCGCCGATGAAATTCAGCGCCCCGCCGATGATCCGCCCGTCATATTCGGCCATCACCAG
>JAYYLR010000032.1:0-10324 GCA_036143955.1 Pseudomonadota bacterium
TCAGCGAACTGCCGGTCAGGGTCGAAAGCGACGACGGTGTGATCGTTGCCAAGGGCATGCAGGTCACGGAGCGCGGAAGAATGATCATTTTCACTGGCAAAACACGGCTGACGCTACACAATGACGCCAAGGGGTCTTAACTGACCGCGACGGCGAAGAAGCCGGGTTGCGGTCAACAAGCTGCGGATCGATCCGGCATAAACCAAGAGGGGACAATGTTTCAGTTTCTTTCGGTATCGCGCGCAGGTAACCGCACGCGCTTTGTCCTGCTCTGCGCTGGCATGCTTGCGGTCGCGCCTGCGGCAACGGTGGCACAGGATCAAAACGCACCATTGACGATCGAAGCGGACGATCTTCTCGAATGGAACCAGACGGACGGTGTCTACACGGCGAAAGGAAACGCCGTGGCCGTTCAGGGCGAAGCGGAGATCCGCGGCAACCTTCTGGTTGCCACCTATGACCCGAAGGCCGAAAGCGCGGACATCGAGACCATTACCGCAACCGGCAGGGTGTCATTCAGGGACGAGACGTCGAACGCAAGCGGAAGCAAGCTGATTTACAACATCGCCACCAGCGATTACCGGGTTGAAGGGCCGAAGGCATCCGTTTCCGGAACGCGGGGCAAGATCACGGCAAACGACTCGATCAATCTTGATACACAGCCTGACGAAACCCAGAAAATGACGGCGGTTGGCATGGCTGTATACACCGACAACACCGGACGCGTCTTTGCCGGAAATCGCCTTGTTGCCCTGTTCGCGGCAGATGGAAGCCTGACGTCGCTGGATGCAAAGGGGGATGTCAGCGTGGTCAGCGGCACCGGCCGAACGGCAACCGGCGACGCGGCGACTTACGACGCAGCAGCCGAGGCGGCCACAGTCACCGGCAATGTTGAAATCATTGACGGTGCCAACATAATGCGCGGCGGTCGTGCCGAGGTCGACCTGAAAACCGGCAACAGCCGGATGCTTTCATCCGGCAGCGGCGGAAGAGTCAGTGGCGTCCTGATCTCGAATTAACGTCGGAAAGCCTCTCTTTTAAGTCGATTCGGCATTGAGGCGCACCGCAAACACGAGTAGGTTTTCGAGGTGTAAGGAACTGGAGTTGCTGTGGATTCCGAATTCAACATCTCAGCTCAGGACGGCGTTCGCCCTCGTCTGGTGTCACATCACGAAGGGCTCGTAGCGAGCGGCATCGGAAAGAGCTTCAACCGCAAGCGGGTGGTTCGCAACGTGTCGATGCAGCTTCGCCGCGGAGAGGCGGTCGGGCTTCTTGGCCCCAATGGCGCCGGCAAGACGACGACGTTTCATATTCTGGTCGGGCTTCTCCCGGCGGACGAAGGCAATGTCCAGCTTGACGGCACCGACGTGACGGGGCTTCCCGTTTTCCAGCGCGCCCGCCTCGGACTCGGCTATCTGCCGCAGGAATCCAGCATCTTTCGTGGTCTGACCGTCGAACAGAACATCCGCGCCGTCCTCGAGACGACCGATGGTAGCAAGGGCGATCACGATGCCATCCTCGATGACCTGATGGCCGAATTTTCGATTGCGCATCTTCGCAACACATCCGCGATCAACCTCTCGGGTGGCGAGAGGCGCCGGCTGGAAATTGCCCGTGCGCTGGCCATGCGCCCGACCTTCCTTCTTCTCGACGAGCCGCTTGCCGGAATCGACCCGATTGCGCTGACCGACATCAGGAACCTTATCGCGCAACTGAAGATGCACGGTCTCGGCGTTCTGATCACGGATCACAATGTGCGGGAAACTCTCGACATCGTGGACCGCGCCTACATAATTCATGACGGCACTGTTCTCATGGAGGGAACACCTCATGAAGTGATCGGTCACCAGGGTGTTCGCCAGGTGTATCTCGGCGATCGGTTCTCCATCTGAGCTGCTGCCCCAATTCCGCCACAATCTCGGCTTGACACGTTTGAAGGTTGCTCCTACGTTCCCGCCTCCCATGCCGGATACCCCTTTTCCGGCGCCAGAGATGCTCGAAAGAGTTCTCCCCATACCGAGTGCCAATTCATGACCCGATCAGAACTTTCGCCGGATTTGCTGGCCTGTCAGCTGCCGGCGACAAGCAAGAAACAGCTTCTTGAGACGCTGTGCAAACGTCTTGCAAACCACGCTTCTCTTGACGAGCGAAAGGTTCTTGACGCCGTGCTTGAGCGCGAAAAGCTGGGCAGCACGGTGATCGGCGATGGAATTGCGATTCCCCATGCCATGGTCGACGGTGCCAGCGCCTGCGTTTCGCTTCTCGCGACGTTGGAAGGACCCGTTGATTTCGATGGCGCCGATGTGGATCTGGTGATGCTTGTGCTTGGCTGCGAGAAGGATCGCACCGGGCACCTGGCGGCGATGAGCGCCGCCTCGAAGCGGCTGCGCCTATCATCGAAATCCCTTCGAAACGCCCTCCAGGAAGCTGAACTCCGGAACGCGCTTGAGGATTTGACAGCTGCCGCCTGACCGCCCGTTGGCCCTGAAGCTACGGCCAACAAAAAACCCGCCGTCTGGCGGGTTTTTGTGCGGTTGGTGGAGCTAAGCGGGATCGAACCGCTGACCTCTACAATGCCATTGTAGCGCTCTCCCAGCTGAGCTATAGCCCCGTCGCCATTTCTGACGGACAAGCCAACCGGCTATGCCGGCGTCGCCGGCGGCCCTTTGTCTATCCCAGCAGCAGTCGGCCCGGCAAGCAAAAAATGCACCTGACGGCATTCTCCGCCTACTCGTTCTCGTTTGGAATTCCGGGGATGATTTCCTCGTCTTCATCAAGGTCGTCACCGATCAACCCGGCGCTGTCATCCTGATCGACGTTGATGTCCTCGCCTTCAAAGCCGATTTCCGAGCTCGAGTCCGTTTCCCCGCTGTCGTCACCCTCCGAAGATGCATCGGCGCCCTCGGTTTCGACAGTCTCTTCTTCCTCTGGCGTCGTCTCGGGTTTGGCTGCCTTCGGATCCGCCTTGACAGCTGCCCGACCGCGCCGGCTGCGAACCACGAGTTCAGGATCGAATTCGGTCCGGCACCCCGGACAAATAATAGGGGTCTTGTTGAAGTCGTAATAACGCATGCCGCAGGACAGGCAGGTGCGTTTCAGGCCAAGTTCAGCTTTCGCCATCTTACAAACCCATTTCCATTCGCGTTGTACCGGCTGGCATGAGCGGTGCGCCCATGTGAAAAGTCTCGCGCGCCGCTACGGTCATGAGCCGATTTGATACAAATTGGCAGCACTGTCAAAAACAAAATTCACTACGGGTTCATTTTCACTTGGGTCCGCGTCCGGTAAGGCAGGATGCACAAGAGGTATCATTGCCTTGCAATCGAATTAGGTGGTATCACTTCGCACAGTTTTCTCAGGCGTTTACGCGCCGGTTTCCACATACGGTCTGCCTGGCAGCGGAAGGTATCCAAAGATGTCACGCAACTCGTCATTGATGCTTCATGACAATCTGCAATCGACGGGCCATGGAGGCCTGTCCGGCGTGTTCGACGTGCCGGGCGACAAGTCGGTCTCCCATCGATCGCTGATCTTCGGCGGCCTCGCCATCGGCACCACCCAGATCCGAGGACTGCTTGAAGGCGACGACGTGATGGCCACCGGGCGCGCGATGCAGGCGCTTGGCGCGGAAATCCGGCGTGATGAGAGTGGTGTCTGGCACGTCACCGGGGCAGGAACGAATGGTCTCATCTCGCCAGAGGCGCCGCTTGACCTTGGAAACAGTGGCACCGGCGTGAGGCTTCTCATGGGTGTCGTCGCCGGGCAACCGATCACAGCGACATTCTGCGGCGACTCCTCGCTCAGCCGACGGCCGATGGCGCGTGTGACGGACCCGCTTGCCCGCATGGGCGCCACGATCACCGCACGCGACGGCGACAGGCTGCCGGTGACCATCACCGGATCGGAAACACCGCTTGCCGCAGACCATGTCAGCAAGGTTGCGTCAGCCCAGATCAAGTCTGCGGTCCTGCTTGCGGCGATAAACGCCCGCGGCACGAGCATTGTTCGGGAACCGACGGCCTCGCGCGATCACACCGAAGCCATGCTCCGCCATTTTGGTGCCACCGTTCGATCGGCTACTGACAGTGATGGCACTCATGTGGTGGAGCTTGAAGGTGAAGCAACGCTCAGGGCTGCCGACATTGCCGTGCCGCGCGACCCCTCCTCGGCCGCATTCCCGATGGTGGCGGCACTGATTACCGAGGGCAGCGACCTGTTGATCCCGTCGGTCGGAATGAACCCCCTGCGCACCGGACTGATCCTTACGCTTCAGGAGATGGGTGGCGACATCACGCTTGAGAACCAGCGCACGGAAGGCGGCGAAACGGTGGCTGATCTTCGCGTCAGGCACAGCCAGCTTCGGGGAATCGACGTGCCGCCGGAACGCGCAGCATCAATGATCGACGAATACCCAATTCTGGCAATCGCCGCGACGCAGGCGGATGGCGTGACACGCATGCTAGGTGTCGAGGAGCTGCGGGTCAAGGAAACGGACCGCATCGCCGTGGTTGCGGACGGCCTGCTGGCCGCCGGAGGTTCCGTCTCCTATGACGAGGACAGCATGACGGTCACGGGCGGTGGTATCGCCGGAGGCATCACCATCGACTCGCAGCACGATCACCGGATAGCGATGTCGTTTCTGACCCTCGGCATGGTGTCGGTAGCCCCAATGTCCGTTACGGGCTGCGGCACCATCAACACCAGCTTTCCCGGTTTTGCCGACAGCATGAACGCCTGTGGGGCCGCGCTAAGCGCCGCGCCTGGGCAATGATCATCGCTGTTGACGGCTCGGCAGCGAGCGGCAAGGGCACGCTCGCCAAACGGCTTGCGGCGCATTACGACCTTGCGCATCTTGATACCGGTGCCCTCTATCGCTGTCTCGCACTGCACCTGATCACAGAAGGAAGAACGGCCACGAACGTGACCGAATCCGAGGCCGCCGGTGCCGTGGGAAACCTTGATCTGCTGATGGCGGGTTCTGCCGCCATCCGCACCGATGCGGTTGCCGGCATGGCGTCCGTCGTCGCCGCGATGCCGGCTGTCAGACAGAATTTCGTGTCCTTGCAGAGGCAGTTCGCCACCCAGACACCGAACCGTCGCGGTGCCGTTCTCGACGGCCGCGACATCGGCAGCGTGATCCTGCCGGATGCCGATTTCAAATTCTTCATCGATGCCGACCTTGAAGAACGTGCGCGGCGGCGCACCAAGGAGTTGCAAGAGTCCGGGCAATCGGCTATGTTCCGCGACGTTTTAGAGGATATGCAAGATCGTGACCGGCGAGACCGGGAGCGGTCCACGGCGCCGCTGAAGGCGGCCGAGGATGCCCTTGTCATAGACACGACCCAGCTTGACGCTGACTCAGTCTTTGCGATGGCAGCAAGCCATATCGACGGAAACACAAACCCGAAGTGACGGTGAACTGAACGCCCGGAGCTTCTATTGGAACCCAGGGAACGCTGGCGGCAAACCAACATTTCGCCACCAAAAACCCGGCCTGGATTCCCCACCAGCGTCCCGTGGACGTTCATGGCACAAGCCATTGGGGAATCGCGTTCAGCCTGTCCGGCCCTCACCGCCAGCTGAGGATTCAAAGCCGATGCGTGCGCAGATGCGGCGCCGGCCATGGCGAAAAACGGAGATATCTTTGGCATCCGAAACCACCACCGCAGCAGACGCTGCAACAGAGAATTTTGCTGATCTTCTTGCCGAAAGCTTCGGCGAGCATACCAACATCGAAGGAAGTGTCGTTCGCGGCTTCGTCATCGGCCTTGAAGGCGACGCCGTGATCATCGATGTCGGCCTGAAATCCGAGGGGCGCGTTCCGATGAAGGAACTGAAAACCCCGGGTCAGGAGCCCAACGTCAATGTCGGCGACGAGATCGAAGTCTATGTCGAGCGCATGGAAGACAAGAACGGCCAGGCCGTACTGTCGCGCGACAAGGCACGGCGCGAGGAGGCATGGGGCCTTCTCGAGGCATCGTTCGAGAAGCAGGAGCGCGTTACCGGCGTGATCTTCGGCAAGGTCAAGGGCGGCTTTACCGTCGACCTGTCCGGCGCCACCGCCTTCCTTCCCGGAAGCCAGGTCGATATTCGACCTGTCCGCGACCTCGGCCCGCTCATGGGCACGCCGCAGCCTTTCCAGATCCTCAAGATCGACCGCCGCCGCGGCAACATCGTCGTGTCGCGCCGGGCCGTTCTGGAGGAGAGCCGTGCCGAAGCCCGTTCGGAACTGGTATCGAACCTCCAGGAAGGTCAGGTCCTTCAGGGTGTGGTCAAGAACATCACCGATTACGGCGCCTTCGTCGATCTTGGTGGCGTTGACGGCCTGCTGCATGTGACCGACATCGCCTGGCAGCGCATCAGCCATCCGTCCGAAGCCCTGCAGATCGGCGAGACCGTCGAGGTACAGGTCATCCGCTTCAACCCGGAGACACAGCGTATCTCGCTCGGAATGAAGCAGCTGCAGTCGGATCCGTGGGAAAGCGTCGAGGGCAAGTTCCCGATCGGCTCGAAGCTCGAAGGCCGCGTGACCAACATCACCGACTACGGCGCGTTTGTGGAACTCGAAGCCGGCGTCGAAGGTCTTGTCCACGTGTCGGAGATGAGCTGGACCAAGAAGAACGTCCACCCTGGCAAGATCGTGTCGACCAGCCAGCAGGTTGAAGTCATGGTCCTTGACGTCGATCTCTCGAAGCGCCGCATCTCGCTTGGCCTCAAGCAGTGCAGCGGCAACCCGTGGGAAGAGTACAGCACCGCCAACCCAGCCGGCACCGAGATTGAGGGCGAGATCCGCAACATCACCGAATTCGGCCTGTTTGTCGGCCTGACCGACGAGATCGACGGCCTTGTCCATCTTTCGGACATCAGCTGGGATGTTACCGGCGAGGCTGCTCTCGAGGGCTTCTCCAAGGGCGATATGGTCAAGGCGAAGATCCTCGACGTCGATATCGACAAGGAGCGTATCTCGCTTGGCATCAAGCAGCTTACCGATGATCCGTTCGCAGGCCAGATGGACAGCCACCGCAAGGGCGAGGTCGTGACCTGCACGGTCACCGCCCTCACTGACAATGGCATCGAGGTGAGCGTTGGCGATTCGCTGACCGGCTTCATCCGCCGCGCCGATCTCAGCCGTGACCGTGCCGAGCAGCGCGCCGACCGTTTCGCCGTTGGTGAGAAAGTCGACGCGGTCATCACAAACATCGATCGGAAGAGCCGCAAGCTCAGCCTGTCGATCAAGGCACGCGAAACCGCCGAAGAGAAGCAGGCCGTCGAAGAGTATGGCTCTTCTGACAGCGGTGCCAGCCTTGGTGACATCCTCGGTGCGGCACTCGCAAAGCGCGAATCAGGCGACGAAAGCTAACTCGCCAAGCCCGAACGAGGGGGAATCGATGCTTGCAGCCTCGATTCCCCCATTTTTTTTGGATTTTTGCCGGTCAAACAATGCCATGACGGTCGAATTTCCAGCCCATTTTGGGGATTCCAGCTTGTCAGGCGGGCAAGGTCATTGACCTGCTTTTCGGCAAAGGGCATGCTCAAGATCGTTTTTCCCTATGATTACAGTGGGTGGGGCTGTGACACGTTCTGAACTCATCGCCAGGCTTGCGGCCAAGAACCCCGCTTTATATCACCGTGACATCGAAAAACTCGTTGCGACCATCCTGGATGAGATCGGCAGCGCTCTCGAAAATGGCGACCGTGTCGAGCTTCGGGGCTTCGGGGCGTTCTCGGTTCGGCAGCGGAAGGCGCGGACCGGCCGGAACCCGCGAACCGGGGCAAGCGTAGAGGTTTCCGAGAAGAAGGTACCGTTCTTCAAGATGGGGAAAGGCATGCGCGAGCGGCTGAACCGCTGAGCGCCGGAAGGCCATGGGTTTCATAGGCCGCTTTCTCTGGCTCATCCTGTCCCTCGCCGCAGTTGTGCTGGCCATGATCTTCGCGGCCTCCAACACCCATGTGACGACGGTCCATCTCTGGCCATTCCAGGAACGGCTCGAGCTCGCCACCTGGATGCTGGTGATTCTCGCCGCCTGTTCCGGCGCGCTTCTTGGCGGCGGGCTGGTCTGGATGTCACTCCTTGCCGCGCGCTCACGCAACTGGCGCCTTCGGCGGCAACTCGGCAAAGCCGAGAACCGGGCCGCACAGGCTGAGGTCAGGCTGGCAGAAATTGAGGAAACGGCCGCCCCGCAACAAGCACTTGGAGGCCCCAAATGACCGAAAGAGGCGCCACGGCGGTCAAGATATGCGGAATCGGCTCGGTTGCCGATTACGATGTGTGCCACTCGGCCGGCGCCGCCTTTGTTGGCATGGTCTTTTTCCCGCGCTCCCCCCGCCATCTCGAATTGGGGACAGCCAGCGCCATCGCCATCCATGCTGATACTGGAGCGGACAGCACGCATAGACCGGCCAGAGTCGCCCTGACCGTCGACATGGATGACAAGGATCTGGCCGCCGTGATTGATGCGGCGCGCCCAGACTACATCCAGCTTCATGGCACCGAATCACCAGCGCGCGCCACCGACATCAAGCGGACATTCGGGCTGCCCCTCATCCGGGCCATCCGGGTGGCGGAAGCGGCCGACCTCGACGTCTGTGCGGAATGGGACGGGCTTGCCGACTGGCTCCTGTTCGATGCAAAGGGAGATCCAGGTGGGCTTCCGGGCGGCACCGGCCATTCCTTCGACTGGAACCTTCTCGCCGACCATGCCGGAAACACCAGATGGATGCTTGCAGGCGGGTTGTCGGCAGAGAATGTCGCCCGCGCCGTAACTGTGACCGGCGCCGTTGCCGTCGACGTATCGAGTGGCGTTGAGTCGGCACCCGGAAAAAAAGACGCAGAACGAATTCGCAACTTTGTCTCCAGTGCCCAGCTGGGTTAGTTTCCGCATTAACGCAAACAACAGGCCGCCATGGCCGCCGACGGATTGATCATGACAGACATCAACCTGAATTCCCTTCGCAACCAGCCCGATGAGCGCGGCAGATTCGGCATGCATGGCGGGCGTTTCGTCGCCGAGACGCTGATGCCCCTGATACTTCAGGTCGAAAGCGCCTATAAGGCCGCACAGACCGACAAGGAATTTGCCGAAGAACTGGCCTACTACCAGACCCATTATGTCGGCCGCCCGAGCCCGCTCTATTTCGCCGAACGGCTGACGGCGCATTTCGGCGGCGCCAAGCTGTATCTGAAGCGTGACGAGCTGAACCACACAGGTGCGCACAAGATCAACAATGTCCTCGGCCAGGCGCTTCTTGCCAAGCGCATGGGCAAGACCAGGATCATCGCCGAAACCGGTGCCGGACAGCACGGCGTCGCCACGGCGACAGCCTGCGCGCTGTTCGACATGGAATGCGAGGTCTTCATGGGCGAGGAGGATGTCCGCCGCCAGAAGCCGAATGTCGACCGCATGCGGCTTCTCGGCGCCAAGGTACATCCCGTAACCTCAGGAACCGGCACGCTCAAAGATGCGATGAATGAGGCGCTTCGCTACTGGGTGGCGAATGCCGAGACACATTTCTACATCATCGGCACCGTTGCCGGCCCGCACCCCTATCCGCAGATGGTGCGCGATTTCCAGTCGGTAATCGGCAAGGAGGCACGCCAGCAGATCATGGACGCGGAAGGGCGCCTTCCCGACACCATCGTCGCCTGCATCGGCGGCGGCTCCAATGCCATGGGGCTTTTCCACCCCTTCCTTGACGATGAGACGGTGAAGATCTATGGCGTCGAGGCGGCAGGCAAGGGCATTCCCTCCGGACTTCACGCCGCGTCGCTGACCGGCGGCACGCCCGGCGTGCTTCACGGCAACCGCACCTATCTGCTGCAGGATGACGACGGCCAGATCATTGATGCGCATTCGATCTCGGCAGGGCTGGATTACCCCGGGATCGGGCCGGAACATTCATGGCTTCACGACATGGAGCGCGTTGAATATGTCAGCGCCACCGATGAGGAGGCGCTTGACGCCTTTCAACTGTGCTCGCGGCTTGAAGGAATCATTCCGGCGCTTGAACCGTCGCACGCGCTGGCCTTTGTCGGCACGATCATCGGCGAGATGGACAAGGACCAGATCATGATCCTCAACATGTGCGGACGTGGCGACAAGGATCTCGGCGCGGTTCTGCCGATGCTCGAGGAACGCGGCAAGCTCTAGGCACGCCGCAGTGACAGCCTGACACGGAAAGACCCGGATAATGACCTCTCGTATTGAAGCCGCCTTTGCAAATGCCCGCGCCGCCGACCGCGGCATCCTTGGCGTATTCGTCTCGGCAGGCGACCCTGACCGCGCCACATCCGACGCCATCCTCGATGCGCTCGTCGACGCGAAGG
>JAYYLR010000033.1:0-4340 GCA_036143955.1 Pseudomonadota bacterium
AGCGGCGCGTTCACCTCAGGCGTCCCTGTCGTCACGGGACAGGAGGGTGCGCTCTCCAGGTCCCAGAACGCGCGAGCTGCTACCGTATTCGCTCCCGTCTTCGACCGCCCTTGCGATGCTGCGGACGGCGTCGTCATGCCCGCCGAGCTGGTGATAGTCCTCGCGGCGGACGGTGAATTCAAGCGGCGCGACAAGGGCCGGTGTCGGAACATAGCCGAAGGCGTTGTCGGGAAGATTCAGCACATCGACCATGATGGTGATGCCGCCCCCCGGCCAGACATAGGCTGGCACGCCGCCGCAGGAAACGGCGGTGTGTTTCTTCTGAACCGAACGGGTGAGCTTGACCGGATTGCGGGTCGCGCCGGCCCGCAGCGATCCGCCGGCACCGCCCATGAACAGCACCGTGCACAGGGCCGGCTCGCAATTCTCGGTGATCAGGTCGACCGTGGCCTGAAGCGCCTCTGGAAGCGGTGCCGGCCGCGGCACCAGGTCGCCGTCCAGAATGTAATATCCGAATTGCTCGCCGGTGGTGGAGACCATCAGCAGCGTCAGGCCGGGCCGCGCGCCCTTTTTCGCGTTCCAGTCGCCGAGAATCGTCAGCGGGTCCTGGATGTCGGTGCCGCCCCAGCCAAGACCGGGCTCGGCAACCTGGAAATAGCGGCCGGGCGTGGAACGTCGTCCGATGATCTTGATTCCGGTCTCCTGCCAGTCTATGACCTTGCCGGCCTGGTGCTCGGAGACGACGCCGGTGATATGGTCGTCGACGACCACCACCTCGTCCACCAGCCCCTTCCACTGGGATGCGAACATGCCGATTGTGGCGGATCCGCATCCGACCCGCATCCGCTCTTCCCGCACGCCGTCGACAACCGGCGGTTTGCCGGCTTCGACAATGACGGTGGCACCGTCATCGATTGTCAGTTCGACGGCTTGCTTGTTGCACAGCTTCATCAGCGTGTCGCATGTCACCCGGCCTTCGCCCTTCGACCCGCCGGTCAGGTGGTCGACACCGCCAAGCGACATCATCTGCGATCCGTATTCCGAGGTGATGACAAGCCCGACCGCCTCGCCGTTGCAGCGCACCACCGCGCCCTCCCTGCCGAGATGCCGGTCGGTGTCGATCTTCACCTTCACCCCGCAGTAGGAGAAGATGGCTTCGGTCACGACGGTGACGAAATCCACGCCGTCTATGTCGCGGCTGACGATGAAGGGCGCCGGCTTGTAGTCCGGATAGGTGGTGCCGGCGCCGATGGCGGTGACGAACACCTCGCTTTCCTGGCCAAGCCCGCCGTCCCAGTTCGCGCCGAGGAACGGCTTCACGCTGTCGCCGGCTGCCATGCGCCGGTCGAGAATTGTCAGCGGGTCCAGCCTCACGATCTGGCCGTCATGGTTGGCGTAGCGGTCGCAGGCGCCGGAATTACCGTCGGCGATGTAGCACATCACCGGGCAGGCATCGCAGCGGATTTTCTCGTCGCGCGCCTTGCTCATTGTACCTGTTCCCCGTCTGCCAGCTTGATGGCGGCGAGCACCCTGTGGGGAAGTGCCGGCAGCCGGTCGATCTCGGCACCGCAGGCATCGCGGATGGCGTTCAGAATGGCGGGTGCCGTCGGGATCAGAACATGCTCGCCGAGCCCCTTCGCCCCCATCGGCCCGATTGGATCGGGTTTCTCGATGAAGATGGTGTCGACGGTGGGCATGTCGCCGGCCGACGGGATCAGATAGTCGTGAAGGTTCTCGGTGCGGCCGGGGATGTATTCCTCCATCAGCGCCATGCCGAGTCCCTGCGCGATGCCGCCCTCGATCTGGCCGGTGGCAAGGATCGGGTTGATGACCCGCCCCAGATCATGCGCCGCGGTGATGTGGATGACCTTCACCGTGCCGAGGCGCAGATCGACCTCGATCTCGGCGACCTGCGCGCCATAGCCATAGACGGCATAGGGGGTTCCCTGCCCGTTCTCGTCAAGCGGCACGGTCGGCGGATCGAAGCTTTCCTCGGCACGAAGCACATAGCCCAGTTCGTCAGCCGGCATCTCGGCAAGTTCGATGCGGCGGGTGGCGGCGCCATCGCTGATGGTGATCGCGGCGCCGTCGAAGCGGATCACGGCCTCTTCGGTCATGTTGCTCAGCCGCAGGATATCGGCGCGAAGACGCCGGCCCGACAGTTCCGCCGCCTTGCCGGTGATGAAGGTCTGGCGCGAGGCGGAGGTCTTGCCACAGTCCGGGGTCAGCGCCGTATCCGGGCCGACAAGCTCGAAATCGGCAAGCGGCATGCCAAGCGCATCGGCGCAGATCTGCGTGATCACCGTGTTCGACCCCTGGCCGATGTCGGTGGCGCCCTGATGGAGCCTCAGCCTGCCGTCGGCGGTGATGCCGAGCCGGATTGTGGACGGGTTCGGAAGCGCCGTGTTGCCGCAGCCATACCAGCAGGAGGCGACGCCAAGCCCGCGCTTCACAGAGGCATGCGCGGCGTTGAAGGCGGCGATACGGGGCCCTGCCTCCTGCCAGGCCGGGACAAGCGCATCGAGGCATTCGGCAATGCCGACGCCGTGGATCTGCTGGCCGCAGACGGTGCGGTCGCCGTCCATAAGGGTGTTGCGCCGCCGGATGTCCAGCCTGTCGATGCCGAGCGTCAGGGCCAGCCGGTCCATGAGGATTTCCTGCAGGATCGTTGCCTGTGGCACGCCAAAGCCGCGGAACGCACCGGCCGTAGGGCCGCTTGTGTGGATGGCGTGGGCTTCGGCAAGGTAATGCGGCACGCGGTAGGGGCCGGAGGCATGGATCGGCACCCGTGTCGCCACCGTCGGTCCCCAGCTGGCATAGGCGCCGGTGTTGAACGCGCCTTCGAAGGTCATGCCGACGAGCCGGCCGTCGGGATCGGCGGCAAGCCTGCCGCGCATCGCCGCCGGATGACGCTTGGTCGTGGCAATCATCGATTCATGGCGGGTGTAGACCATCCGGCAGGGCTTTCCCGTCTTCAGTACCGCAAGCCCCAGAAGCGGCTGCAGCGACACATCGAGCTTGGTGCCGAAGCCGCCGCCCGCGGTGGCCGGAATGATCCGCACCCTGTCCAGCGGCAGGCCGAGGATTTTCGCCGTGTCCTCCTGGTCCATCACCGGCGCCTGCGTGCAGGCCGAAACAACCAGCACGTCGCCGTCCATCCAGGCGCATCCAGCCTCCGGCTCGATCGGCGCATGCTCGACATAGGCCGTGTCGATTGCGGCGGTGACGGTCGCGGCGGCGCCGGCCAGACCGTCCGCGCCGTCGCCGCTCCTGACCCGGCCGGTCACCAGTAGATTGCCGTCACGCCCGGGATGAAGCTGCGCCGCGCCGGCGGCACGGGCGGCTTCCACCTCGATGGCGGCCTCGCGAACCGTCCAGGTAACCGGGAAATCCGCCAGGTCGGCACCGGCAAGCCAGTCGGCATCGCCGACGACAAGCGCCACCGCCTCGCCGCGGAATCGCGCCGTGGTCTCGGCAAGCGCCGGCTGGTCGGCGAATGGCGGGATGACGCCGAATTCGTTGATGCCGGCAATATCGGCGGCGGTGACGACCGTGTCGACCATCGGCCTGTCGGCAGACCAGGCCTCGAAGTCCCCGAATACGAAATCGGCAAGGTAATGCGGACTGCGGATGGCGCGGACAAGCCGCGCCCCCTCGGGCCAGCTGTCGGCGCCGAACCTCTCGCTGACATCGACCTTGGCGCGCCCGTCAAGACGCTCGACAGCGGCCCCGATCGCCGCGCCGGCTGCCGGCATCGCGGTTTCATCGGCGACACGGCTGGCATCCATCACCGCGTCGATGATCTTGGCATAGCCGGTGCAGCGGCACAGAACGCCGCCGAGCGCGTCTTCGACGGCCTGCCTGTCGGGGGCGGCGTTCCGGCGGAGCAGGGCGGTTGCCGCCATCATCATGCCCGGCGTGCAGATCCCGCATTGCGCCGCGCCGTGGCGAAGGAACGACGCCTGAAGCGCCGACAGGGCGCTGTCAGTGCCGGCAAGCGATTCAGCGGTCTCGACACTTCGCCCGGCAACCTGTCCGGCGGGAACAAGGCAGGCACAGACCGGATTGCCGTCGATCAGCACCGTGCAGGCGCCGCAGTCACCGGCGTTGCATCCGACCTTGGTGGCCCGCAGCGCCAGTTTCTCGCGAAGCACCTCGCTCAGCCGCATCGACGGCGCGCAGTTGACCTGCCGCGGTTCGCCATTGACGGTGAATCTGATCCGCCCGTCAGTGTCGTGCAGCCCGTCCATCATCCGGCGTCCCCGCATAGTTGCCCGACCAGCCTCGCAACCAGCTCGGCGGCGGCTTCGCGCCGGTAGCCGGCGGTGCCGCGAATGTCA
>JAYYLR010000034.1:0-2874 GCA_036143955.1 Pseudomonadota bacterium
CCTCCATCTATCTCGGGATGCAGCTCCTTCTTCCCGGCGAGACGGCGCCGGCGCATGTCCATACGCCGTCGGCCGTTCGGATCATCGTCGAGGGCGAGGGTGCCTTCACCGTCGTTGACGGCGAGAAACTGCCGATGTGCGAAGGCGACCTGGTGCTGACCCCTGGGGGTGAATGGCATGACCACGGGCATGAGGGGCAGGACCCTGTTGTCTGGCTGGATGCGCTGGACCTGCCGCTTTTCGTCTATCTTGAGGGATCCTATGCGCGCGAGGGCGACCTTCAGGCGCGCCGCAACCGCCCCGACGCCAGCGAGGTCGAATATCTTTCCGCCGGTCTGGCGCCTTCGCGCCAGGCGCATCGGGCCCGGCGTTATCCGATGATGCGCTATCCGTGGGATCGCACCGAGGCCGCGCTCCGCGCGATGGCGGACCATGGCGACGGCGCGGTGCCGGAACTCGATTACGTCAACCCGGAAACGGGTGCCGACGTCCTTCCGACCATGGGGTTTACCGCGATGATGCTTGCCGCCGGCAAAACCACGACACCTCCGCGCCGGTCCTGTTCCTCGGCATTTCACGTCGTGGCCGGGCGCGGCCGCACGACGATCGACGGTCAGACTGTCGAATGGGGCCCCAAGGACACCTTCAGCGCGCCCGTCTTCGCCAGCCTCCGTCATGAGGCGGATGAAGAGGCCTTTCTTGTGCGCATTCACGACCGGCCGCTGCAGGAGAAGCTCGGCTATTACGAGGAGCGCGAATGAGTGCTGTATCGTGTGATTGAGGCATCTGCCCCGCGATGATTTGTCTGACGGCCGTGACAACACCAGATTTGACTGATCGAACGCCTGTGTTAGCCTTTTTCGATAAATGAATTGGAGCGGCATCAGACCGCCTGATTTTTTGGGAGGGAACAATGAAAAGAATTCTGACGACAGCCATTGCCATGACGCTGGCCACCGCGGTGCCGGCATTGGCGGATACGGTCAAGGTCGGCTACATGACCACGCTTTCAGGAAGTGCCGGTATCATCGGCAAGCAAATGCAGAACGCGGTCAATCTGGCCATGGAACATACCGGCGGCAAGCTGGGCGGCATGGACGCCGAGGTCGTTTTTGTCGATGACCAGCGCAAGCCTGACGTTGCCAAGCAGCTGGCCAACAGGCTGGTGAAGAGCGACAAGGTCGATGTCGTGGCGGGTGTCATCTGGTCGAACCTTATGATGGCCATTCACAAGCCCGTGACACGGTCCGGCACGCTTCTCATCAGCTCGAACGCCGGGCCGTCGCCGATCGCCGGCGCCGGCTGCCATGAGAATTTCGTGTCGATGTCCTGGCAGAACGACCAGACCCCGGAGGGCATGGGCAAATACATGCAGGATGCCGGAATCAAGTCGGTATATCTGATGGCGCCGAACTATCAGGCCGGCAAGGACATGATGGCCGGGTTCAAGCGCTATTTCAAAGGTGAGATCGTTTCCGAGGTCTATACGCAGCTTGGCCAGAGCGATTTCCAGGCCGAACTGTCGACTCTGCGCGCCGCCAAGCCCGAGGCGACATTCGTCTTTCAGCCAGGTGGCATGGGGATCAATTTCGTCAAGCAGTGGCATCAGGCAGGTCTGGATCAGGTAAGCCAGCTTTACTCGATCTTCACTGTCGACAATCTGTCGCTGCCGGCCCTGAAGGAATCAGCCATCGGGGTGATTTCCACACAGACCTGGTCGCCAGATCTGGACAATGCGATGAACAAGAAGTTCGTTGCGGATTACAAAGCCAAGTTCGGTGGGTATCCGTCCTTCTACGCCGCTCAGGCCTACGACACGATGATGGCGATCGACTATGCGGCCGGCAAGGCCGGTAGTTCGGATTCGGCCGCCATTCGCGACGTGCTTGCCAAGGGTGGCATTCCGACGACCCGCGGGTCGCTGGCGATGAACAGCAACCAGTTCCCGATCCAGAACATCTATCTCCGCGAGGCGGTGATGGACGCGGACGGGCTTCCGACCACCAAGGTGATTGGCACCGTGTTCGAGAACCACGGTGACGCCTACGCCAAGGACTGCAAGTTCTAGCGACTGACATCAGGGCTGCCGGGTAGGTCCCGGCAGCCTCCTTCCTTTTCGTCGACAGGTCCGGTCCATGACAGTCACGCTTCTGCTCGAGCAGATGTTCAACGGCCTTCAGTCGGGCGTCATGCTTTTCCTGATTGCGGCCGGTCTGACGTTGATCCTCGGCATCATGGATTTCGTGTTTCTGGCGCATGGCGCGCAGGTGATGATCGGCGCCTATGCCGCGGCAAGCCTGACAGCGCTGACGGGCAACTTCTTTGTCGGCATCCTGCTTGCCATTCCGATCACATTCGCCAGCGGATTTCTTCTGGAATTCCTGTTGATCCGCCATCTTTACCGGCGCGATCACATGGACCAGGTTCTGGCGACATTCGGCCTGATCCTGTTCTTCAACGAGCTGATTCGAATCGGTTTCGGCCCGGCGGCGCTCTTCTCTGACCTGCCGAAGGCGCTCTCGGGTTTCGTCAACATCCTGCCTGAGGCCCCCTACCCGATGTTCCGGCTTGTCGTCATCTTCGTGGGGCTTGCCTGTGCCATCGGCATTCACATGCTGGTGTCGCATACGCGGGTCGGGGCGATGGTCAGGGCCGGGGCGAACAACGAGGCGATGACAGCCGCGCTCGGGATCAATATCCGGCTTCTTCGCCGCTTCGTCTTCGCCGTCGGCGCCTGTTTTGCCGGTGTTGCCGGCATGATGATAGGTCCGCTGACGGCGGTCGAGCCCGGAATGGGAGAGCCGTTGCTGATCCTCTCGCTCGTCGTCATCATCATCGGTGGCATCGGGTCGGTTCGCGGTGCCTTCGTCGCCG
>JAYYLR010000035.1:0-3872 GCA_036143955.1 Pseudomonadota bacterium
CCGCCGGCAATCTTGAAATGGGTTATGTCGCCATGGATGATTTCCATCTTGGCCCCCATTTCCTGCACCTGCTTGTGGATCGGCATGACCTGTTCGGCGAAACTGTCTGCCGTCTTCTTGTCGGCAAACACGCCGACATGCATGAATTGATTGTCGGACAGATCGACCTTATAGCTGATCATCAACGCCGAACCGGCATCCATGATGTCGAATTTTTCCAGATAGAAACCCTTGACCGAATCCCGCATCACCTCGTTCGTGCAGGTCGTCTTTACGCCACGCATATACATTCAACACTCCTGCGATGGTGTCGCCACAACAAATACAGGGTGATCCTAGCCCGACATTCGAAATGTGAACAACGAACATCGGCGGCGTCGGTCCGGGGACGGCGGCATCCTGTCCGTTTACAGCGGCGACGACGGCTGACAGGGTGGAAGCCGTAGTGCCAGAACACGCAGTGACAGGAGAATTGCCGGTGCAGCGCATAGCCCTGATTGTCTTCTTTGGATGTGCGGCAATCCTGCTGAGCTCGGCAGTCGCCCAGATTCTTTACGCCGTTTTCTGAGTCATGCCCTGCCCACAAAAAAACCCTCGATGACAAATGTCACCGAGAGCTAGTCTCCCCCAACCCCTTTTTGCTCAAGCTCTCCCGTCTTGACAGTTTCACAGTGACCGAGGACGGTGGCCGCGGGCAGTCCCTATATTGTCGCAGGTGCGCAAGCGCCTGATCGGGAGATGTGATGACAACAATTTATGTCGATGCCGACGCCTGTCCGGTGAAGGATGAGGTCGTCACGATTGCCATCCGCCATGAATGCCGCGCCGTGATGGTGTGCAATGGCGGCATTCGGCCGAATCCACATCCTCTGATTGATCTTGCGATTGTCGATGACGAGCCCGACGCGGCCGACATATGGATCGCCGACCAAGCTGGTGCCGGCGACATTGTCATCACCAGCGACATTCCGCTTGCCGCGCGCGCCGTTGCCGCTGGTTCACATGTCCTCCGCCCTGATGGGAGCCCAATCACACCGGACAATGTCGGCGCCACACTTGCGACACGCGACCTGATGGCGGACCAGCGCGCAGCCGACCCGTTCCACCAGGGACGGGGGCGTCCGTTTTCGAAGGCTGACCGGGGGCGGTTCGCGCAGGCGCTCGACCAGATCCTGTCGCGTCGCGCGAACTAGCCGGCGCTACACGGCTTCGCCCGCGACGAATCCGGACGACCAGGCCCACTGGAAATTGTAACCGCCAAGATGGCCTGTCACATCGACAACCTCGCCGATAAAGAACAGACCGGGCTGGTGCCTTGCCTCCATTGTCTTCGACGACAGTTCACCGACATCGACGCCACCAAGCGTAACCTCGGCCGTACGGTACCCCTCGGTGCCGCTCGGGCTGACCTGCCATCGGTTGAGCCGCTCGCCAAGCCGCGACAGCATCTTGTTCGGCAGGTCGGCAAGCCGCCCGGAAACGCCCATCTCCTCCAGGATGTCGGCAGCAAGTCGGCGCGGAAGGTTTTCCGACAAAACCGTCAGCACCTCCTGGCGCGGCGTTTCGGTCTTGCGCGCCCTCAGCCACCCGGACGCATCCATGTCGGGAAGAAGGTTGATTTTCAGCGTCTCGCCTTCATCCCAATAGGAACTGATCTGAAGGATCGACGGCCCCGACAGCCCGCGATGGGTGAACAGCAACCCTTCGCGAAAAGTCGTCTTTCGATAACTGACCTCGGCGTCGACGGACAGGCCGGACAGCTCCCGGCACCGCTCGAGGAACGCCGCCTGGAACGTGAGCGGCACCAGCGCCGGCTTTACCGACGTGACCTTCAGTCCGAATTGCCGCGCGATGTCGTAGCCGAAGCGGGTGGCGCCAATCTTCGGGATCGACAGGCCACCGGTGGCGATCACGACCGACCGGCATTGGATTTGCGTGTTGCCAAGATCGATCAGGTAGCCGTCTGCACTTGCCTCTATCAACAGCACCCTGGTGTTCAGGCGCAGCTCGGCACCGGCGGCGTTACACTCATCCAGAAGCATGTCGATGATCTGCTGCGCGCTGTCATCGCAGAAAAGCTGACCAAGCTTCTTTTCATGGAACGCGATCTGATGCTGCGTGACAAGCTGGACGAAATCGTCCTGCGTGTAGCGGGTGAAGGCGGATTTGCAGAAATGCCTGTTGTGCGACAGGAAGGCGGCCGGGCTGGAATGAAGGTTGGTGAAATTGCAGCGCCCGCCGCCGGAGATCCGGATTTTCTCAGCCGGTTTCGCAGCATGGTCGAGGATCAGGACCGAACGCCCGCGCCGGCCGGCAACGCGCCCGCACATCAGGCCGGCGGCCCCGCCACCAATGATCACAACGTCCCGTGTTTCCTGTGTCACAACACCCGTCCATCAGAGCCGCCAAAACATCATTCAGGCCCGTCGGGGCATGCCTAGCACGGACGGCCTGAAGGGGCCAGACGGGGACTTTGAAAACCCAAATGACGCAACCGGCACTTGCCTCTGTGATGCATTTCTGACCGGAACACTATCTTCGCGCCGGGCAGGCCCGTCAATTCCGCCCGGATTCTATGACATCATACATCCAGATGGCATGGTTGTTGCTCGACAAGATCATGAGTTGCGATCAACCAAGGAAGTCGAGAGACCTTCATGCCGCCCTGGTTTGCGGCATGCTTACAGTCGGGCTGGTGCCGTTTGGCGCATCTGGTCAGACAGGTGCCGTCGCGGCACAAACCATGGATGATCAAGCCACCCTTCGTGTTGATGTACTGGTGCAGCTGAAAAACCAGCCGCAGTTGGAGGAGCATCTCGACCGGATCAACGAGTTTCGGGCGATTCTGAGGAACGGCGGCAGTCACCAGCCAGCGCCAACGGCTGATCCGAAAACCATGCGCCATGCCGGCGCAAACGCCAGCCAGGTCATTCCGACAGATGACACTGTCGCAGAAACCGATGCTCAAAAACTGGCAATCCTGGAACTGGAAATGTCAATTTCGGCCAGGAAAGGGCCCTCAACCCTTTATCCGGGTGCCGGGCTGGTGATGGCGCTTCAGAAAATCAGCAACTGGTCGAACAAGCATATGATCGATGCCTTGCGAAATGGCGGAAGGCCGATCTACAGCAACCTTGGTCATTTGATCGGCGTTGAAGACCCGGCTTCGGGCCGGCTTCTCGGCGGCCGGAAAAGCTGAATATCGAAATTCGGCTCGCAGCTGCCGTCATGCTGTTGCTCACGCGCCTTTGCGGATTGCTTGAATGGCCGATTATTTGATGTAAAATTAAACTATGCTTAACGCCGAATTTGACGTCGGCATAATGTGATCTACGGGTCATCCCAGTTCGCCACCAGCCTGGGTTATCAAAAGGCAGGGAGACATGGACAACGATCTGTTTCGCAATACACTTGCGACGAACGGCCTCTCAGCAGGCAAGCCCAATCGAACCAAAAAGCCACGACGCTCTCTCGCGTTCTTCCTGATCATCGTCTGCGCGTATCTGGTCTACCACTTCATGACCGCGTGATTTGGGACCCAGGTTAAAACGCTGTCCCGGGTTTCTCCGGCCCGCGTCAACTCGGGTTACCCTCACCCTTTCGGCATCCGCCTACATCTGTGTTTACGAAGAATCAATGCCGCTTTCCGCCATTCGTTCGTGGACAGCCTGCATCCCCCTACTTGCCATGTCACTGACCTCTCCGGCATGTCTTTGAAGCAATTTAACGACATCTGGATTTGAGGATGTCTGCAAAACTCTTACCCCCATATCTGTAATTTCAATTACGGTGTCGATGTCTTCATAGCGGTCGAAAAGAGCGTCCAATGTAGGCGACTGAATGATGACTTCTTCATGCACTCAAATATCTCA
>JAYYLR010000036.1:0-9736 GCA_036143955.1 Pseudomonadota bacterium
CCACAATTATGGAAAGCGTGCAGACCGCCCATGCTGGCGTGAGCATTGGAAGCTACCCTTGGTTCAAGCCTGGCCAGTTCGGCACTGCTGCGGTCGTAAGCGGGCTTGATCCGGACGCCGCGGCGGCGGCGGCGGATGCGCTTGCTGTCGGCGTTCGTGGTCTTGGCGCAAGTGCCGAGGTCATGCCGCTCGGAAGCGCAGGCTAATCACGAGGCTTCCTGAAACGCGGTACGGAGCCGCGCCGCTTTCTGAAAGATGTGCGTTCACGAGACCCGCTTCTGTCGTCGTCCCTGACAATCACTCGAGATTTCAAAGGATCATTCTTGCGTCGCCCGTAGCGATAGCCGGCCTCGCGGCGGATTTCCGAGAAGGGGATCGGCTGGCCGCTTCGGCGCTCCGGTGGCGCATCGTCAGCGCCGAAAAGCGGAATGTCGGCGCGCTTGAAGAACGGTATCAGGACCATCCCGGCCATGAAGCCGCCAATATGGGCGAAATAGGCAACGCCGCCGTCGGCTCCCTCCAAGGCGCCCGGAACGGCCAGAAACTGCCCGCCAATCCAGATGCCAAGCACCAGCCAGGCAGGAAGATTGATGAAACGAACAAAGATGATGATCAGAATAAAGGTCCGGATCGCCGCTCGCGGATGAAGCACGAGATAGGCCCCGAGGATACCCGCAATGCCGCCTGACGCGCCGACCATCGGAACACGCGACGCCGGATCGATGGCAAACTGGGCGAGGGCTGCCGCGCCACCGCAAAGGATATAGAAGACCAGGAATTTGACGGCCCCCATGGAATCCTCGACATTGTCGCCAAAGATCCAGAGATAGAGCATGTTGCCGCCAATATGCATCCACCCGCCATGAAGGAACATTGCGGTGATGACCGTCGCCCAGGCGGGAACAACGACTATTTCGGAGGGTAGCAGCGCGGCGCCGCTTGCATTAGCGGGCACGAACCCGAATTGATAGTAGGCAAGACGTTCTGCCTGCGGTGGCAGGGATTGCTGCCAGATGAAAACCAGGACACACAGAGCGATGATTATCCATGCGACCCAGGGTGTGCGCCGCGACGGATTGTCATCAAATAGTGGAAAAAAGAACATATCGGCCTTTGGTGTCCGGTCTTGGTAAAATCAGGTTTGGTTTAGCAATGACTGGACCGGCGCGCCCCGACAGCCTAACCTTTATATGGGGGAAGGTTCACCAATCCGCCAATTTTGCATGGAAGTTTAACGCCATGACGCTGAAAGCAAAATTCTTCGGGGCTTTGTCGTCCCTGCTCCTCGTCGTTCTGTTTTTCGCATCTTCACCGATCGCCGCCAACACATCCCTTCAGCTTGGGGACGGAGTGGTGCTGTCATTTGCCGACGGCAACATCGATGTGCGCACCGGATCGGGGGAATTGGAAGGCGTGGTTGTTACAGAGGACGGCGTCGAACTCCTTACGGCCGACTATCTGATGATTGATGCCTCCGGAGAAATTGGGGGTGAGGACTGGTTCATTCATGATCTGGTGATGGAAAATGCCCTCATCGCAGAGGCGGGACTTTTCATCAACCGTACCGAAATACGTGATCTTGCTGCAGGTGGTCTCGATGACACGTCATTTTCGGAGCCCGAAGGTTTGGTCAGTGAAAACAGTTTCGTCCGTTTTCAGAATTTGAGCCTTGAGGCCGAGGAAGCACTGGTCTCGATTGACGAGATTTCCAGCCTGCCGGTAAAGCTGGCTGAAAGCGCGCCCGGCGAATTCATTGTGGTGGACGGTGGTGTGGCGGTGAAGGGCATGACTGTCATGCCGCTTGAGCAGGCTCGTGGACTCAATCCCTTGATGGACAAGCTTGCCGACCGTGGAATGAGTTCGGTTGGCATGGACATTGTCTTCAGGACCGTGACGTCGCCCGGAGACCAGTTCAGGGTCGGTTATTCACTTCAGGCCCTGCTCCGGGATCTTGGAGCTGTCGATCTTGCTGTTGAATTTTCCGTCAACGGCCAAGTTTATGACGAGTTGATGTCAATGCTGGCCACGCCAGAAGAAAATGCTGTCGCGATGCTGGGATTGTCTGGTGCCATCGCTCTGGATGCAGCCAGCATCATCGTGGAGGATACGGGTCTTTTCGACATTCTGTTTGCGGTCGCGGCGGACGAGCAGGGTGTCAGCGAAGAGGACATGCGCTCCATGGCGAGGATGACGGTTGTGGCTGGTCTCGCCACGACATTTCCGGAAAATGTCAGCGCGCTGCTGCCGCCGCTGGAGGAAATGCTGAAAACTGGGGGCAGACTGAGTATTGAGGCCTCTCCCAGTATGCCGGTGCCACTTTCCAGCGTTATTGGGTTCGCCATGATGCCTGATCTGGCTATCGATCAGTTAGGGATTTCAGTCACCCATCAGCCGTAAGGCAAAGTGGTGCGAGCGGGGGGACTCGAACCCCCACGACCAAAGGTCTCTGGATTTTAAGTCCAGTGCGTCTACCAATTCCGCCACGCTCGCGATCCGGTCCTCGGTGTAACACAGCCGCGGCCGACTTGCACAGTTGGCGCGGCGGCCAAATGATTCCGGCCTTGCATTTGTTGCTGAATCATCTGACGATTCGTCTGTTGAGTGAGGGAGACGTGTCATGCAGAAGCTGACATGTGACGAATGCGGTACGAAATTCAACTGCGGGGCACCTCCCGGCAAGGATCACTGCTGGTGCATGGAGCTTCCCAATCTTCGTGAAAGCTTTGATCTTGCTGGCAAATGTGTCTGTCCTGACTGTATGACCCTTGGCAAGGCCAAAGCGATGGTCAGGGCACGCAAGGTACGCAAGCGTCAGCGTCGCGAGACCCCGATCAAGATTGCCCGCTAGGCACCGAAGCAGGTCCTTTTGGTCAATCGTTAAATCTCTGTATATTAGCGCATACTTATTTTGGTTGGAGAGCCCAGATGGCGCAGACCCGCAATGCAAAGATCCGCGATCTCAGAAAGCGCGGTAAGTCAAAGCTCGTTCGCGTGAACGATCAGTTGAACTCCTTGACCTGGGAGATGTTCGAGCGGAATGCGTCATTGAACGATGTCAATACCACGCGTGCGGTTGCTGTCCTTGACGACGCGCTCAGCCTGATCCAGCGCGCAGGGGCGTTGTTGAACTCCGTGCATGTCGAGGCGGTTGCTGATCCGGCCGACGACCCCAGCCCGCAAGGGTTCGTCGGTGGTAGAAGCGACAAGGCTGAAAATGGCAAGAACAAACCCAACGTGTCGAGGTCGGTTAGCAGCGTCAACTGATCCCCTTCAAACCGACTATTCTATTTTCCATCTCCGCCGAGCAGACGAAATCTTTTCAGGAACATTTCAGCGGCCTGTTCCGGCTGGACCGGCCTCAATTTCAGGTTTGTCGGCGTGCCACGCGGTCGTTTCAGAATTTTTGCGGCATCCGCCTCACTGAAACCGGCAAGCTGTGTGGCTTCCAACCACGCCGCCATGCGGTCGGCACGTTTGATGGCCCGGCTGACGCTTTCAGGCAGTGTCGCCGGCAGGCCGAAACGGATGTGAATGGCTTCCGCCAATCTCGATTCGATATCGCGGTAGATTCCCCCAAGGGCATATTTAAACGGGGTGATCATGTCGCCGATCACATATTCGGGCGCGTCATGGAGAAGGGCGGCAAGGCGCCAGCGCCGATCAAGTTTTGGTGCGTTCTTCGATACGAAACGCTCAACGATGATCGAATGCTGCGCTACCGACAGAGGGTAAACGCCTTTAGTCTGCCCGTTCCACCGACTTACACGGGCGAGCCCGTGGGCAATGTCGATGATTTCGACATCAATCGGAGACGGGTCGAGCAGATCGAGCCTCCTGCCGCTGAGCATGCGCTGCCAGGCGCGTTCCGGCGGTTTTGACATATGTGCCGGACGTGGGGGTGTGGATGATGGCATGGTCGTATCGGGCATGAGCGCATCCTGCCCCAATCATATGGCAGGCTTCAAGGTCTCGGCGTGACATGAACTTGCCTTTTCCTCGTGGTGATGTATTCAAATGGCGCGCCACATCCAATCGACTCGACAGTGGAAAGACCCTGAATGGATTTCTTCGAAACACGGGAACGATACCGCAGACGCGAGATGCGAAGCTACATTTCGCTGTTGCTGCGCGTGTTCGTGGTCGGGGGTGTGTTATGGGTTGGCTGGCTTTGGGGCCATGCGGAGACCGGCAGCCTGCGTGCTGAAGCCGAACGGACACTCTATGAAAACAACCAGCAGATCAGCGATCTCAGCACCGATGTGCAGCGCCTCGAGATGGAACTTGCCGAGGCGCGCGCGAAGAACAAGGTGGAAGAGCTGGCGCGCGACAATGACGCGGACCTGAAGGCCCTTGTCACCAAGAAAATCGCCCGTGGGGTCGCTCCCTCACAGATCATGCAGGCGATCCAGAAACTGGGGCAGCCAACCAACTGCCGTTCTCTCGAGACACTCAATGTTGCTGTGGCCACCCCGCTTTACGGCGGGCCTGAATCAAAGGCGAGCCTGTTCGACGGTGGATTGAATCTTCATGTCGAGGGTCAGGCGGGCGGCAAGTCGGCACGCGACGTGCCGAGTTTCGATCCGAAGCTGCCGCTGACGGTACGCATGGCTTTCCTGAACGGTCAGAAAGTGGCCTCGGGGACGTTGCCGTTCCGTGCGATGATCCCCACAGAAGAGTGGGTTCTGCTGCTCGATTTCAACGACTCAAGCCTTCATGGCTATGTTTCGGTTTCGATATCCAGCTGCACCCAGCGGTAGCCCTTCCTCACGCCTGGCCGGGCCGTGATGCCTGGAAGATATCGGTCACGCGCCCGTAGTCACGATAGCCGAGACGGCTGATCGGAACGAACGCTTTATATTTTACCAAACCGTTCTCGACGACATTGTCGTCGATATAAATGCCTGTCACGGTTCCGATGACAAGAACATAGCCGCCGCCATCGTCATTTCGCGGCAGGTTGATGGTTTGAAAATGGCGGCATTCCAGGGCGGCCGGCACGCCAGATGCCCGTGGCACCGCCACGGTCTGTGAGGGTTCGATCGCCAAGCCGGCATGATCGAATTCACTCTCGCCATAAGGATAGGTGCCGGATGATATATTCATCGCTTCGAATTGCGCTTCGCTGACGATGTTGACCACGAATTCGCCAGTCTCATCAATGTTGCGAAGGCTGTCCTTGCGGTGGGTCTCGTGGTCGGACTGCACGGAAAACATCACCATTGCCGGGTCTTCCGAAATGGCGTTGAAGAAGCTGTAGGGGGCAAGGTTGAGGCTGTCATCAGCGCCTTTCGAGGCAATCCATCCAATGGGCCGGGGCGAGACGATGGCCTTCAGGGGGTTATGTGAAAGTCCGGCGTTCTTGTGCTGCATAGGCTTGAAAAACATAGGAATAACCCCAGTTCATTGGTTCGAATGGTGGCGTGACTCTGGGCTGGAAGCAGGGCCGACGCTACCGGTTGGAAGATGGTACGCACAGGGCTATAACACAGGAATGTGGTCCATCAAAACGTGGGTTACACAACAAATCAGAGAATGGACCGCTGCATGATCGAACTGCACTACGCCCCGACACCCAACGGGCATAAAATTGCCATTGCGCTCGAGGAGCTCGCGCTTCCCTACGAAGTCCACCGTGTCGATATCGGACAGGGTGACCAGTTCAAGCCCGAATTTCTCGCTTTCAGCCCCAACAACCGCATTCCTGCGATCATTGATCACGACGGGCCTGATGGCGGGTCGACAGGCATTTTCGAGTCTGGCGCCATTCTCGTCTACCTTGCCGAGAAGACAGGCAAGCTGTTGCCAGAGTCTGGCACCGCCCGCAAGACGGTTATGGAATGGCTGATGTGGCAGATGGGCGGGTTTGGTCCGATGCTTGGGCAGGCGCACCATTTCATCTTCTATGCAAAAGACAAGATCGACTATGCGGTGACCCGCTACGGCAAAGAGGCAAACCGTCTTTACGGTGTCCTCGACCGGCAACTCGAGGGGCGGGAATATGTGGCCGACGAGTTCTCCATCGCCGATATCGCGATCTTCCCCTGGACCCGTACCTACGAACGGCAGCATGTCGTCATCGAGGAATATCCGAACGTTTTGCGCTGGCGCCGGACAATGTTCCAGCGTCCCGCTGTTCAGCGCGGCATGAAGGTTGGTTCCGAGTGGCGTGCCGACCTGCGCGACCTGTCAGCCGAGGAATGGAACAAGCTTTTCGGCGCCTGATCCGTCTTGCGTCAGGACGGTTGCGCATCGCCGCCGAAACGCAGCGTGCAGTCGCCAGTAAAAATCTGTGTTACCAGTGATTCCTTGCAGTGGTGCCAGCGCTTCTTGGGGCCGCCGCTTTCGGCGTTCCAGATTGTCGCCAGCGCCAGTGCCGTCAGAAGCGCGGCAAGGATCCAGCCATTGCGGCTCATTGGTTCATTCTCCGTGGGTCTACCATTGCGTGATATGGTCGATCAGGTCGGTGAGCGCGATCGACTCCTCCGGAAAGACGCGCCCTGCAACCGAGATCCCGGCGTCCGCGGGCCCGTTTCTGTCGCCACAGACAAGTGGATGCCAATATGGTAGATCACCTCCCTCGTGCAACACGCGGTAGGCGCAGCTCTCCGGCATCCAGGGCAGTGCGTCCAGATTCTGCAGGGTCAGCATGATGCAGTCCGGAACCCGCTTTTTGCGATTGGCATAGTCAAGGCAGGACGCCGTGGCGCAGTCAAGAAGCTTGCAGGCGACGTCGGTGTAATGGACTTCGCCGGTATCCACATCCTCGATTTTCAGGACACAGCACTTTCCGCACCCGTCGCAGAGGGATTCCCATTCCTCCCAGGTCATTTCGGATAGCGACTTTCTCTTCCAGAAGGGGACTTCCGACACAGCACGGCCCTGAATTCTGTTTCCAGACCCTGGAGATAGTGACGCGGTCCCGGTACCGCAAATTGATCATGTGCCAGTTGCAGCTGCACCACCATGCCCTGCTGGCAGCGGAAAAAATATTCACAGCCGAGAAGATAGAACTCCCACATGCGGATGAAGCGCGAACCATAATGGTCTTCAATCGCGTCTCGGTTCTCGAGAAACCGGAGGCGCAAGTGCTTCAGCGTCTCGGCATAATGACCGCGCATCACCTCCATATCGGTGATTTTCAGGCGCCGCCTGTTGGTCGCGCGAACGAGCTGTTCTATCGACGGCAGATAGCCACCCGGGAATATATATTTTGTCAGCCAGCGATTGACCGGTGCCGATTTGCCATGAACCGCGATGGTGTGGACCACGGCGATGCCGTCCGCAGCGAGCAGATCGGCCACCTTGTCGAAATAGGCTTCGTAATTTCGCGGGCCGACATGTTCGAGCATGCCGATGGACACCACACGGTCGAAATGTCCCTGCTGCTGTCGGTAGTCTCGAAGTGAAAAGCTCACCCGGTCCGCAAGGCCCGCTTCATCCGTTTCCTGGCGGGCGACTGCCAGCTGCCGGCGGGAAAGCGTGATACCCTCGACACGGACGCCGTGCCGACATCTCGCGAGGGCTCTTGCAAGCCCGCCCCAGCCGCAGCCGATATCAAGAACGCGCTGGCCTTCCCGAAGGTTGAGCTTTGCGGCGAGGCGCGCCAGCTTGGTTACCTGAGCCTCTTCAGGCGTGTCCGTTTCCGAAAGTAAATAGGCGCATGAATTTTGTCGCAATGTATCGAGAAACGACTCGAAAAGCTCGTCAGTCAGATCATAGTGATGCGCGACATTGTGGCGGGAACGTCCGGGAGGGTTCAGATGCCTGAGCCATGCCAGTATGTTGCCCAATCGCAGTGTCAGTCGTCCCGCCCAGTGTTGCTTCCATGACGTCGAGTTCACGAGAAGCAATTCGATCAATGGTTCAAGTCCAGCCTTGCCAACGGTCAGGCGGCCGTCCATATAGGCTTCGCCAAATTCAAGATCCGGCTGGATGACGAGACGAATCAGTGTTCGCCGGTCATGTATCTGTATCTCGGCAATCGGCCCGTCGCCAGCGCCGGCGAGACGTTCATGCCGTCCCGTCGGCGTTGTCATGGTCAGGTCGCCGGCGATGATGAATCGTCGCAACAGTGCCAGGGCGAGCCTTTCGAGCATGGAGTCACCGCATCAGCTTATTTGCAGGCAAAGTCTGACCGAACTCTGATATACAACCCTTGATAACCTCGGACATGTCAATGGTATCCGAGGTAACGTCTTTCGCAAGTGCCTGAATGCAAACGGGATACTGCCGGAACCAGAGTGATGCCGTCTTCCTCGCCACATGTCGGTGCCATCTATGATCTCGCACCTGCAAGCACTGAATTTCGTGACGGGATGCTTCATGCCGTGGATTTCGGGGATGGCTATTTCGGCTTTGAAGACGGTCTTGCCGAGGCACGCCACGTATTCCTTGAGGGGAATGGCCTTGCCGACAGGTTTGCCGGCGCGACTCACCTGACAATCGCCGAAACGGGTTTTGGTACCGGCTTGAACTGCCTTGCCGTGATGGCCCTCCTGAACAGCTTCCCGAAGCTGCATCTCGACTATGTGTCGGTTGAAAAGTTTCCACTGATATTGCCCGAACTCGAGCAGGCGCACGCACCTTTCAGCGAGCTTGAGGCCGAGGCAACAGACCTTCGGACCAATCTCCCACCGCGTTGGCCGGGATACCACCTTGTTCGGCTTTGCGGCGGACGATTGACCCTGCATCTCCACTATGGCGACGTCGCCTCGGTCCTGCCGACGCTCGATTTACTGGCTGATGCCTGGTTCCTTGACGGCTTCGCACCGGCTCGGAATCCGGATATGTGGGCATCGCCGGTCCTTGAACAGATCGGCAGGCTGACCCGCCCCGGTGGCACGCTCTCGAGTTTCACGGCAGCCGGAGATGTTCGCCGCGGACTCGAAGAGGCAGGTTTTGACATAGAGCGCGTCCGCGGCTTCGGGCGCAAGCGCGAGATGATTAAAGGGGTGCGCCGCGGATCAGCCGAAAATCCGTCCCCGAGAGGCCGCCGCATTGCCGTCATCGGCGCTGGGATTGCCGGTGCGTCTGTGGCGGTCGGATTGCGCCGGCGCGGTGCGGAGCCGCTTGTCCTCGAGACCGGCGATCACGCCGGCTCAGGTGCGTCTGGCAATCGGATGGCCTTGCAGAGCCCGAAACTGACACTCGATCACAATGCGACGAGCCGTATGTCGGCATCATGCCTGTCGCTTGCATCGCGGATATCCGATGAAGCCGGCGCCACCGTCGGGAGCGGCGTGGTGGCCTTTGACATGCCGGCGAGGTTGGCGGCACGTCATGACGTGTTTCGCTCGCAACGCTGGCCGACCGACCTGGTCCGGACGGCAGAGGCCGTCGACATGCCGCAGGGCGCCGAAGCCCTTACTGGCGTCGTCTATGATCATGGGCGGGCCGTGATGCCAGCGGTGTTGCTGCAACATTTTCTCGACGGTGTTGAGCATCTGATCGGGTTTGATGCCATTTCCATTGTGGCGGGCGATGGTGGTCTCGAGATCACGGCCCGGGATGGGCGAATCGAAACAGTTGATGGTGTCGTCGTGGCGCTTGGCGGTGATATCGGGCCGTTCCTTGGTCGGCTTGGTCACGCCATGTCGGTCGAACTGACCCATGGCATGGTCAGCCAGGTGCCATCGGTCGGGGCCATGTCCGAACTCGATATCGGGCTGAGTTTTGGCGGATATCTGACACCGGCGCTGGATGGCAGGCATGACCTTGGTGCGACTTTCTGGAAAGG
>JAYYLR010000037.1:0-2997 GCA_036143955.1 Pseudomonadota bacterium
CCTTCTCGCTTCCTGTCGCCCTGCCGCTGACACTGACAGGCGGCGCGCTGTTCGGATGGCCGGCTGTTGGGCTGGTTCTGGTCGGCGCGACAGCAGGCGCCGCCGTCGTCTTCATCGCCGCGCGGACCATTTTCGCCGATCTGGCGCGGCAGCGGGCCGGACCGTTCATCGCCAGGCTTGAGAACGGATTCACGCGGAACGCCTTTTCGTATCTTCTCGCTCTCAGGCTGATCCCGGCGGCCCCGTTCTGGGTCGTCAATATCGTTCCGGCGCTCACCCGCATGCCGCTGTCCAGCTTCACCGTCGCGACACTTCTCGGGATTGCCCCGGGCACGACGGTGTTCGTCTTGGTGGGACGCGGCCTCGACCATGTGCTGGCGGCGGGGCGAACCCCCGATCTCGAAATCCTGACATCGCCGGTGATTGTCGGGCCGCTTGTTGCACTGGGGCTGCTGTCTCTTCTTCCTGTGATCTGGCGGCACCTCTCAGCGCGGCGCGAGGCCGGCACAAGATGAAACAGATCACCGCCGACATCTGCATCATCGGCGCCGGGTCCGGCGGGCTCAGCGTCGCTGCCGGCGCGGCGCAGATGGGCGCCAGGGTGGTGCTGTTCGAAGCCGACAGGATGGGCGGCGACTGCCTGAACAGTGGCTGTGTTCCTTCCAAGGCACTTCTTGCCGCGGCCAGGGCGGCGCATCACGCCCATGGCCGGCCGGAAATGGGTGTGACCGGGTCCGCCCCGCAGATCGATTTCGCCGCGGTGAAGGCGCATGTGGCCGATACCGTCGCCAAAATCGCGCCGCATGATTCGGTGGACCGCTTCACCGGCCTCGGAGTCACCGTAATCGAGGAGCGGGCGCGTTTCGCCGGCCCGCGACTGGTGCGTTCCGACAGCGTCGAGGTGCGGGCCAGATTCTTCGTCATCGCCACCGGCTCGACATCCGTTCTGCCGCCGATCGACGGCCTGGATACCGTGCCGTTCCACACCAACGAGACCATCTTCAACGATCCCGAAAAGCCCGACCATCTTGCCATCATCGGCGGCGGGCCGATCGGGGTTGAAATGGCGCAGGCGCACCGGCGTCTGGGATGCCGGGTGACACTGATCGAGGCGGCGTCAGTCCTCGGCAATGACGATCCGGACGTCAGTGAAATCCTGAAAGAACGGCTGCAGACGGAAGGCGTGAAGCTGTTTGAGGGCGTTGGCGTCGCAGAAGTCCAGGGCAGCGCCGGAGACCTGACGCTGACGCTCGCCGACGGCAATATGGTGGCGGCGAGCCATCTCCTGGTGGCGACCGGACGGCAGGCCTGTGTTGACGGGCTGGGGCTGCACGAGGCCGGCATCGCCGTCGGGCGCAACGGCATCGTCACCGACCGCCGGCTGCGAACCAGCGACCGGCGCGTCTTTGCCATCGGCGACGTGACAGGCCGGCCGCGCTTCACCCATGTTGCCGGCTATCATGCCGGGATCGTGATCCGTAACATGCTGTTCCGCCTTCCGGCGCGCGTCGACGAGACGCTGACGCCCTGGGTGACCTACACCGATCCCGAGCTGGCGCATGTCGGCCTTGGCGAAGCGAAGGCGGCCGCGGTATGGGGCGAGGGCAATATCCGCACGCAGAGCGTGAAACTGACGGACAACGATCGTGCGGTGGCCGAGCGGCGGACCGAAGGCATGCTGAAACTGGTCACGCACCGCAACGGCCGCGTTCTCGGCGCCACCATCCTCGCGCCGCATGCAGGCGAGATGATCTCGGCATGGGCGCTCGCCATCAGCGCGCGCCGCAAGATCGCCGGCATGGCCGGGCTCGTGGTCCCCTATCCGACCTTTGCCGACGCAGGCAAGCGCGCCGCCGGACAGTTCTTCACCGAGGCGCTGTTCAGCCGGCGTACACGAACGTTGGTCCGCTGGCTTCTCAAACTCTAGCCGCGCCCCGGACAGGTGATGGCACAGCGCTTGCAGCCTGCCTCCCAGGCCGGGCGACCGGCCAAAAACACGCTTGCAATCGCGACACGAACTCGTGTAAGTCAGGCGCGTCGATGGCAATGCTGCCATAGCTCCAGCGGTAGAGCGCACCCTTGGTAAGGGTGAGGTCGCGTGTTCGAATCACGCTGGCAGCACCATCGGACTCCCTTCCAGCTGGATCACGCCCGGCCCGCGGCATCGCTGGCGCTGTCGGTCAGCGCGCCCTTGATCTCGCCGCCGTCGTCGGGCGAGGCGAAGCCGAAGATCAGGCTGTCGCCAGCCGGGTCAAGCCGCACCTCGACAAGATCCCCGTCGCCGAACCGGCCTTCGAGAAGCGCCCCGGCAAGCGGGTTCTGGACCGTGTTCTGGATCACCCGCTGCAGCGGGCGCGCGCCGAACTGCGGGTCGTAGCCGCGCGCCGCAAGCCATGCCGCCGCCTCGCCGTCGAGCCGCAGCGTCACGCCGCGCTCGGCAAGCCGGGCCTGCAGGCGGGCGAACTGGATGTCGACAATCGCCCCCATATGGTGCGGCGACAGTCGGTGGAACAGCAGCACCTCGTCGAGCCGGTTCAGGAATTCCGGACGGAAGGTCGCCTGCACCTCGGCCATCACCTCTTCGCGCGCGGCGTCGCTGTCCTCGTCATCGCCGAGCGCCAGAAGATGGTCGGCGCCGATGTTCGAGGTCAGAAGGACGATGGTGTTGGCGAAATCGACCCGCCGGCCCTGGCCGTCGGTAAGATGCCCTTCGTCAAGAAGCTGCAGCAGCACGTTGAAGATGTCGGGATGCGCCTTCTCGACCTCGTCGAACAGAACCACCTGATAGGGACGACGGCGGACCGCCTCGGTCAGGCTTCCGCCCTCCTCGTAGCCGACATAGCCTGGCGGCGCGCCGATCAGCCGTGCCACGGCATGCTTCTCCATATATTCGGACATGTCGATCCGCAGCACCGCGTCGTCATTGTCGAACAGGAATGCGGCAAGCGCCTTCGCCATCTCGGTCTTGCCGACACCGGTCGGGCCCAGCATCAGGAA
>JAYYLR010000038.1:0-6699 GCA_036143955.1 Pseudomonadota bacterium
AGGGTGATTCCTCGACAATCGTCGCGGCAAGCCGCTGGTCGAGAATGTCGATCTCGAGCTTCGTGCCGACGGTGGCAAGGTCCGGCCGCACCATCGCCATCGCCAGCGACTTGCCGACACGGAAACCGTAGCCGCCGCTTGTCGCGCGCCCGATAACATCGCCGCCAGGCAGCATCACTGGGTTGCCGCCGATGGCGTCGGCGTCCGTGGTGTCGTGAACCTCCAGCGTCACCATCGCATTGGCAAAGCCGCTCTGCTGCCATTCGCTGAGCTTTTGACGGCCGATGAATTCGCCCTTGTTGAGATGGACGAACCTGTCGAGGCCGCTTTCCAGCGCCGCATATTCAATCGACAGTTCGGTGCCGACCATGCGGTAGGATTTCTCAAGCCGCATGGCGTCCATCGCGCGAATACCGAAGGGCTTAAGCTGGAATTCGGCGCCGGCATCCATCAGCGCGTCGAAAATATGGTTCTGATATTCGATCGGGTGGTGAAGCTCCCATCCGAGTTCGCCGACATAATTCATCCGGAAGGCCATCGCCGGCGCCATATTGACGTCGATCAGGCGGCTCGACAGCCAGGGGAAGCCCTCGTTCGACAGGTCGGTGCGGGTCAGCTTCTGTAGAATGTCCCGCGACTTCGGACCGGCAAGAACAAGCACCCCGATCGAATTCGTCAGATTGTCGAACCGGACCGAGCCGTCATCCGGCATGTGTTTCTTGATCCAGTCATGGTCGAGACGCTGGCCCGCGCCGGCGGAAACGACATAAAAGCTGTCGGCCGATTCACGCTGGATCGTGTATTCGGAATGGACGCCGCCGCGTTCGGTCAGGGCGTGCGAGAGCGATACCCGCCCGATGCCCTTCGGCAGCTTGTTCGCCGTCAGCCGGTCGAGGAAGGCCTCGGCGCCAGGACCGGAAATCCGGCATTTCGCGAAGGCCGTCATGTCGAGAAGCCCGGCATGTTCGGCCGTGTGGCGCACCTCGTTGCCAACATGTTCGAACCAGCCGGAACGCCGGAAGGACCAGTGGTCTTCCTGCGGCGTTCCCTCGGGCGCGAACCAGTTGGCGCGCTCCCAGCCGAATTTCTGACCGAACACCGCACCAAGCGACTTCAGCCTGTCATAGCAGGGGGCGGTGCGAAGCGGCCGCGCGGCGCCGCGCTCCTCGTCCGGATAGTGGATGATGAAGACGTTCTCGTACGCCTCCTCGTTCTTCGCCCTGAGGTAGGATTCGGTGGTGTAGCTTCCGTAGCGGCGCGGGTCGACGCCAAGCATGTCGATGGTCGGCTCGCCCTCGACAATCCATTCGGCAAGCTGCCAGCCGGCGCCGCCGGCGGCGGTAATGCCGAAACTGTGGCCCTCGCTGAGCCAGAAATTCGGCAGGTCCCAGGCCGGGCCGATGATCGGATTGCCGTCAGGCGTGTAGGCGATGGCGCCATTATAGACCTTCTTCACCCCGGATTCGCCGAAAGCGGGAACGCGGTGCATCGCGGATTCGATATGCGGCTCCAGACGCTCAAGATCCTCCTGAAAAAGCTCATATTCGGAATCGGCGCTCGGCCCGTCGACATAGCATGCCGGCGCGCCGGTCTCGTAGGGCCCGAGAATCAGCCCGCCGGCCTCTTCGCGCATGTACCAGCGGCCGTCGGAATCACGAAGCACGCCCATTTCCGGCAAGCCCTTGGCGTGCCGCTCCTTGATCGCCTCATGCGGCTCGGTGACGATATACTGGTGCTCGACCGGGATCACCGGAACGTTGAGCCCGACCATGCGGCCCGTCTGGCGGGCGAAATTGCCGGTTGCGCTGATCACATGCTCGCAGGTGATTTCGCCCTTGTCGGTGGTCACCTTCCATTCGCCCGTGGCGGTGCGCGAAATGCCGGTGACGGTGGTGTTGCGATAGATTTCGGCGCCGCGGTCGCGGGCCCCGCGGGCCAGCGCCTGCGTCAGGTCGGCCGGCTGGATATAGCCGTCCCCCGGATGCCGGATCGCGCCGACAAGACCCTCGGTGTTGCACAGCGGCCAGATATCGCGCACCTCGTCAGGGGTCAGGAAATCGACATCGACGCCGATGGTGCTGGCGACACCGGCATATTGCCGGTATTCGTCCATCCTGTCGGACGTCTGCGCCAGCCGGATGTTGCTGACATTGCGGAAGCCGACATTCATGCCGGTCTCTTCCTGAAGCTCCTGATAGAATTTCACCGAATATTTGTGAATCTGCCCGACAGAATAGGACATGTTGAACAGGGGCAGCAGGCCGGCGGCATGCCAGGTCGATCCGGAGGTAAGCTCCTTGCGCTCGATCAGCGCAACGTCGGACCACCCCTTCTTCGCGAGATGGTACAGCGCGCTGACGCCGACAACACCGCCCCCGATCACAACAACGCGTGCATGCGTCTTCATCCCGACACCTCCGCAGGTTACCTGCATTTCATGTTCCGCAAATCCACGGCATCCGCCGTGTCAGGGCGACGACGCAGCATCGGCGGCGCCTGTCAGCCACATGGCGATGTTAGGCAAAACGAGGCCGAAAAAGCGTCTGCCATCCGACCAGTTTTGCCCCGTTTGGACGGGCCCGGGTTCGGGTATGTCTAGGGATTCAGGCGCTGGATGTCCCAGCCGCCGGGGTCACCGCGGGTGAAGCGGAAGCGGTCGTGAAGCCGATGCTCGCCATCGGCCCAGAATTCGATCTCCTGCGGCGCGACGAGGAATCCGCCCCAGTGCGGCGGGCGCGGCACATCTTCGGGGAAGCGGGTCTCGGTATCCGCCACGGCGGCGGCAAGCGTTTCGCGCGAATCAAGCGGTCGCGACTGCGCCGATGCCCAGGCGCCGATCCGGCTTCCGCGGCCCCGCGTCGCGAAATAGGCGTCGGAGCGTTCGCCGGGAACCTGACTGACCGGCCCGACGACGCGGACCTGGCGGCGGAGGCTCTTCCAGTGCATGCAGAAGGCGGCCTTGCCGGTGCCGAGAAGCTCGCCCGACTTGCGGCTTTCGTAATTGGTGTAGAAGACGAAGCCCTCCTCCGACCATTCCTTCAGCAGCACCATGCGGACCGAGGGCATGCCGTCCGAATCGACGCTTGCAAGCGCTATGGCGTCGGGGTCGTTGATCTCCGAGGCAACGGCCTCGTCATACCAGGACTGGAAAAGGGTGAACGGGTCGGTACCGGCGTCGATCTGCATGGCGGGGCCTTTATCGTCAGGAATAGGTCGTCAGGACGTTTGTCGTCAAAGATTGCCGCGGAGCGGCGTCACCCCAGACATGGGAAGCGCAACCGCCATTGGCAATGGTGTGCGGTAATCGCGACGATGTCGCATTTGGCGGGCAATCAGATCCAGGCTGCCATATTTTGGTACGATTCTGGCGATATTGTTCGCGCGATAGTTAATCTCAGGGTTAAAGACCACATCATGGCACGTCCATCTCTTTACACGGCGCTTGGCGCCGCGCTGGCAACCTTGGCCACAGCGGGCACGCTCGCGCTCACACCGCTGGCGGCTGCGGCCGAAACACGTATCGAGACCGTTCTCGGAACGGTAACGCGGTCCGATCCGATCAAGACAAGCTACATCCGCAAGACGCCGTCCGACGAGCGGGTATGTGAAACGCAGGAGGTTCCTGTCTACGGCCAGGCTTCGGCGTCGAACGAAGGTTCCGATCTCGGCGCAATGATCCTCGGTGGCGTCATCGGCTCGGCTATCGGTAACAAGGCATCAGACAATGAGGGAGCCGGTGCAGCCGGTGCGGTTGTCGGCGCCATCCTTGGGCGCGAGCATGCGAAGAAGAACCAGTCCGGCGGCGGACAGAAGATCGTCGGCTATCGCCAGCAGGAAGTCTGCAATGTCCGCACCGTGATGATCGAGGAGAATGTCGAGGAAATCACCGGCTACCGTCACCGGATCGAGGTCGACAGCCGGATCATCACCGTCGAGACCAAGACGCCGCTGGCGGATGGCGAGCGGGTCGAGCTGACACGCAGGACAAGCTACACGCTCCGCTAGGCGACACCGGGGGCAGCATCAGTGCGCGCCGAGCCGGACGGGTTCGGCATGCCGCCGTCTTGTTAAGGCGATTCAGCCATGTCATATTGGCGCGCGTTCCCGAGGGAACGTGCGAGATGAGGTGATTCACATGTCCAATCAGACTTCCGCAGGCGTCATGGCCGGCAAGCGCGGCCTCGTAATGGGTGTCGCAAACGAGCGTTCGATCGCCTGGGGCATTGCCGCAAAGCTTGCCGAACAGGGCGCCGATCTGGCCTTCACCTTTCAGGGCGAGGCGCTTCAGAAGCGGGTCGTGCCGCTTGCCGACTCCGTCGGCAGCAACCTTGTCCTTCCGTGCGACGTGACCGACGAAGCGAGTGTCGATGCGGTTTTTGACAGGCTGAAGTCGGAATGGGGAACGCTGGACTTCGTCCTCCACGCCATCGCCTACTCAGACAAGGAGGAATTGAAGGGCGGCTATGTCGAGACCAGCCGCGACAACTTCCGCCGCACGATGGACATCTCCGTCTATTCCTTTACCGAGATCACCCGCAAGGCGGTCGAGATGATGAATGATGGCGGCTCGCTGCTGACGCTGACCTATTACGGCGCCGAACGCGTAATGCCGCACTACAACGTGATGGGCGTCGCGAAGGCGGCCCTCGAAGCATCCGTGCGATACCTCGCCGTCGATCTCGGCGGTCGCAACATCCGCGTCAACGGCCTGTCGGCAGGCCCTATGAAGACGCTTGCCGCCTCGGGCATCGGCGATTTCCGCTACATCCTCAAATGGAACGAATACAACTCGCCGCTTAAGCGAAACGTCACGCTCGACGATGTCGGTGGTGCCGGTCTGTATCTTCTCTCCGATCTGTCTTCCGGCGTCACCGGTGAGACGCATCACGTCGATTGCGGTTACCATGTCGTCGGCATGAAGGCTGTTGACGCGCCTGACATCTCGGTCGTCTGACATGGGTGACAACAGTTTCGGACGGCTGTTTTCCTTCACCAGTTTTGGTGAGAGTCACGGCCCCGGAATCGGCTGCATCATTGACGGTGTGCCGCCACGCATGCCGCTGAGCGAGGAACTCGTCCAGCCCTATCTTGACCGGCGCAAGCCTGGCCAGAGCAGGTTCGTCACACAACGCCGCGAAGATGACGAGGTAGAAATCCTGTCAGGCGTCTTCGAAGGCATGACGACGGGAACGCCTGTGGCGATGCTGATTCGCAACAAGGACCAGCGCTCGAAGGATTACGGCGAGATTGCGCGGCAGTTCCGGCCAGGCCACGCCGACTTCACCTATCAGAAGAAATACGGCATTCGCGACTATCGTGGCGGCGGCAGGTCCTCGGCCCGCGAAACAGCGGTCCGCGTGGCTGCCGGCGCGGTCGCCGACCTTGCCCTGCGCCAGGCGCTTGGTGCTGATTACCGGATTCGCGGCGGCGTCGTACAGATCGGGCCGCACGCCATCGACCGGTCGCGGCTCGACTGGAACGAGACGGCCAACAACCCGTTCTTCTGCCCCGACCCCGTCGCGGCCGGCGAATGGGAAGCCTATCTCGACGGTGTCCGCAAGGACGGCAGTTCGGCAGGTGCCGTTCTTGAAATCGTCGCCGACGGTATTCCGGCAGGTCTCGGTCAGCCGATCTACGGCAAGCTGGACAGCGAAGTTGCAGCGGCAATGATGACGATCAATGCCGTCAAGGGAGTGGAGATCGGTGGCGGGTTTGCGCTTGCCGCAATGGACGGGCGCGAGGCCGGCGACGAGATGCGCGCCGGACCGGACGGACCCGAATTCCTCGACAACAACAATGGCGGTGTGCTTGGCGGCATTTCGACCGGTCAGCAGCTTGTCGTGCGCGTTGCCATCAAGCCGACAAGCTCGATCCTGACGCCGCGCCGCTCGGTTGACATGGACGGCGCCGAGGTCGATGTGGTGACAAAGGGCCGCCATGACCCGTGCGTCGGTATCCGCGGCGTGCCTGTCGCCGAGGCGATGATGGCGGTGACGCTGCTCGATGCCCTGATGCGCCATCAGGCGCAGTGCGGCCTTCTCGCCGACTAGCCCTTCCGGCCTGCCAGCAGAAATTCGCGGTTGCCGTCATGGCCGTCGATCGGCGACGGCGCCGTGCCGATCAGATGCCATCCGGCCTCGGTGACAAGCCAGTCCGTGACGCGGGCAAGAGACTCCTCGGCAGCTGCTGGATCGCGAACGATGCCCCCCTTGCCGATGGCGGCGCGCCCGACCTCGAACTGCGGTTTGACAAGTGCGAGCAGCCCCGCCCCCGGCGCCGCAAGATCCAGAACCGGCGGCAGGACTTTCGTCAGCGAGATGAAGGACGCATCGCAGACGACGATCTCTGGCGGCAGCGCGAAATCGGCTGCAACCAGATGACGGGCATTGAGCCCCTGGCGTGACTCGACCCGCGAATCACCGGCAAGCCGCGGGTGAAGCTGGTCGCGCCCGACATCAACCGCAACCACATGGCGGGCGCCACGCGCCAGCAGAACCTCGGTAAAGCCGCCTGTGCTGGCGCCTATATCGACGCAGACCCTGTCCGTCGGATCGATCTGCGGAAAGGCGTCCAGCCCGCCGACAAGTTTCAGGGCGGCGCGGCTTACCCAGGCCATGTCGGACTTTGTGGTGGTGATATCGGCGTCAAGTGCCAGACGGCGGGCCGGACGGGTCATGGCAACGCCATCGACGAGAACGG
>JAYYLR010000039.1:0-3830 GCA_036143955.1 Pseudomonadota bacterium
TGGCGCTTCGCACAATGCTGCCGGATATCGCGCTCCACGACATGACAGCCGATGTGCAGCGGATCCGGATGGTGAAATCGCCACGCGAAATCGCCAAGATCCGCCACATATGCGGCATCGTCTGCAATGTATTCGATGATCTGCCGGACTGGGTCGAGGAAGGCATGCCGCTTGCCGAGCTGTTTCGTGAATTCAAGCGGGCCGCTCTTGCCGCAGGGGCTGACGATGTCAGCTACCTTGTCGGCACCGCCGGGCCGGAAGGTTATAACGACATCATCGCACCACCGGACGAACGGCCGCTCGCAACCGGCGACGTGCTGATGCTCGATACGGGATGCGTATGGGACGGCTATTTCTGTGATTTCGACCGCAACTTCGCAATTGTCAGCGCCAGCGCTGCCATACAGGAAGCACACAGGAAGCTTCATGACGCCATTGATGCCGCCCTGCCGCTGGCGCGTCCCGGCACGCCCGCCAGCGAACTGTTCACGGCTATGGACCGGGTGCTTCGCGACGGGAGTCCGGGCGGCGACGATGTCGGACGCTACGGTCACGGACTCGGCATTCAGCTTACCGAACCGCCTTCCCACACGGAATGGGACCATACCCAGCTTCGCTCCGATATGGTAATCACGCTGGAACCGTCGATCAGTTACATCTCGTCGGATGGCGAACAGCGGATGATGGTGGCGGAGGAAAACCTGATCATCACGAAAACCGGCGCGGAACTCCTGACACGCCGTGCCCCGCGCGAGCTTCCGGTGATAGGAGGCCGCACTACCTGATCAGAATGCTCTCGTCGACCTCGGCAAGTTTGGACCGGCCGCAGAGAGCCATTGTAAGGTCCAGTTCCTTGTGCAGGATCTCAAGCACCTTGGAGACGCCGTCACGGCCGCCGGCACCAAGGCCATAGAGGAACGCCCGACCGATCAGCGTACCTTTGGCGCCGAGCGCCACCGCACGAAGAATGTCCTGACCTGTCCTGATTCCGCCATCCATCCAGACCTCGCACTTGTCGCCAATGGCGTCGACGATGGCGGGAAGCGCCGCGATCGAAGACGGCGCGCCGTCGAGCTGGCGTCCGCCATGGTTCGAGACAACCACCGCATCCGCACCGACATTGACAGCCTGTTTCGCGTCCTCGACATCAAGAATTCCCTTGATGATGATCTTCCCGCCCCACTGCTTGCGAATTTCACGGACGTCATCCCAGGAAAGCCGCGGGTCGAACTGGTTGACCGTCCAGTCGGCAAGCGAGGACATGTCCTTCACACCCGAAACATGGCCGACGATATTGCGGAATTCCCGGCGACGCGTTCCCAGCATGCCAAGACACCATGACGGCTTTGTCGCAAGGTTCGCGATGTTCTTAAGCGTCAGCTTCGGCGGCGCCGAAAGCCCGTTACGGACATCCTTGTGGCGTTGCCCCATGATTTGGAGATCCAGGGTAATCATCAGGGCCGAACAGTTGGCCGCCCGCGCACGCTCGACAAGATTGCGAATGAACTGCCGGTCACGCATCACATAGAGCTGGAACCAGAATGGCTTGGAGGTGTTTTCCGCCACATCCTCTATCGAGCAGATGGACATCGTCGACAGGGTGAACGGCACGCCGAATTGCTCCGCCGCCTGTGCGGCGAGGATCTCGCCGTCAGCATGCTGCATACCGGTAAGCCCGGTCGGTGCCAGCGCCACCGGCATCGGAACCTCCTCACCCAGCATGGTCATCGCGGTGCTTCGTTCTGAAACATCGATGGCGACCCGCTGGCGGAACTTGATGTCCTGAAGATCGGATTCGTTCGCGTTGAAGGTCGACTCGGTCCATGATCCGCTTTCACAATAGTCATAGAACATGCGCGGAACGCGCCGTTGCATCTTTTTGCGGAGATCGTCAACACAGGCGATTGCGGCCATGGTGGCGTTGTCCTTCTTTCGCTGAAACTAAGGCGCGCCAATTAACCACGGAGGCAGACCCGAAGTCTAGCCCGCGCGCCGCAGCATCCCGTTCATCAGGATGACGGGAAACAGACCGGCCATCACGATCATCAGCGCCGGCAAAGCGGCGGCCTCGAGCATCTCGTCCTTTGCGAACTGATACGTAAAGGTGGCCAGAGTCTCGAAATCGAACGGGCGAAGAAGCAACGTAATCGGCAGTTCCTTCATCACATCGACAAAAACCAGAAGGCCGCCCGCCAGCATCGAGCTTCGCAGCAGCGGCAGCACGACGCGCCGCAGGCTTGCTCCGAACCCGTTCCCAAGCACCCTGCTGGCATTCATCATATTGTCCGGAAGCCGCCGGATGCCTGACATCATGGCCCCGTATCCAACCGCCTGAAAGCGCACCAGATAGGCGGTCAGAAGGATACCGGCGCCACCAAGAAGCAGCGTTGCCCTTGGATTGCCCACAAGATCGGCATAGGCGCGGTCAACGACACCGGCAAATATCAGAACGCCGATTGCCAGCATTGTTCCCGGAATGGCATAACCACTCGACGCCGCCATCGAAAGACGGCGCAGCGCCACGCCGCCGCGATATGTCGCTGCAAGCACCACAAGCGTCGAGACAAGCACGATGATGACGGCCGCCCCGGCCGCCATGAGGATCGAAGCGCCCACGGTTTCGAAAACCTGTCCAAACTGGCTGGCCAACGGTGCGGCCAGTACATGTTTCAGCAACACGCCGACCGGAAGCACAAAGCCAAGGCATAGCGGCAACGCGCAGACAAGCTGGCAGGCGATGCGCCCCTTTGAATCGAGAGGCAGCGGCTTCAGATCAACCGCCGGTTTGGCGCTGCCACCAAATCGCTGCCGCGAACGTGCATACAGTTCAAGGCCGAGAAGAGACAGTATGAAGACGAAACCGAATAGCGATATCTGCGCCGCGGCGACAATGTTGTTCATCCCGAGCCAGACATTGAATATCCCGAGTGTCAGTGTCTCGACCGCGAAATACTCGACCGTGCCGAAATCCGACACCACTTCCATCAGGACGAGCGCCAGCCCGGCCGTGATTGCCGGCCGTGCCAGCGGCAGACCGACTGACCAGAACTGGGATTTGTCGTGGACAAGCGCGATCTCGAAAAGGCTCGACGGTGTGAGCCGGAAGGCGATACGCGTCACCATGTAGATATAGGGATACAGCACCGACGCCATGACGATCACGGCCCCGCCGAGCGATCGGATTTCCGGAAACCAGTAATCCGACGGCCGGCGCCAGCCGAACAGGTCCCGAAGCATCGACTGCACCGGACCGGCATATTCAAGAAAATCGGTGTAGGTGTAGGCGATGATGTAGGCGGGGATCGCCGCCGGAAGAAGAAGAAGCCATTCAAATATCCGCTTTCCGGGGAAGGCATAGCGACTTATTACCCAGGCCGTACTGACGCCGAAAACCAGTGCCAGCACGCCGACACCCGCCATCAGCAGCAGCGTGTTGACGACATAGCGTGGGATCACCGTGGTTACCAGATGACCCCACAGCCCTTTACTATCGCCAAGCGCTGTCAGCCACAAGGCAAGGATGGGCCCGAGCATGATCAGGCACGCCACGGTCGCGGCGACCGACCAGCCGTCGAAACGGCGGATCGGTCGTCCGGACCAGTAAGACAGGAAAGTGGCTACCATCCGACCCGATCGATGATTTTCTGGGCGTCGGGTGCCAGCTCGGCAAGCCGTTCGATCGCCAGATCATCGCGCTTGAAATCGCCCCAGGATGAAAGCACGCCGCCAGGCGCCACGTCGGGGTTCACCGGGTATTCGAAATTCACCTCGCCATAGAGTTGCTGCGCCGTCGGCATCGTCAGAAACTCAAGAAACCTGCGCGCCGCGTC
>JAYYLR010000040.1:0-8054 GCA_036143955.1 Pseudomonadota bacterium
ACCGTGGCATCGTCGCACACCTCGTGATGCAGCCAGTTGGCGATGTGCTGCGATGAAATGCGGAGCGTGGCGCGGTCTTCCATCAGCCCGACATCATGGATGTCCGGCACCTTCGAGCACCCGACACCCTGGTCGACCCAGCGGACGACATAGCCGAGAATTCCCTGCGCGTTGTTACGAAGCTCCTGCCGGATGTCGTCCTGCGACCAGTTGGGACGGACGGCGACCGGGATCGACAGGATGTCCTCGCGGCTGGCGCAGCTGCGTCCCGCCAGTTCGGCCTGCCGGGCGGAGACGTCAACCATGTGGTAATGAAGCGCGTGAAGGGTTGCCGCCGTCGGCGACGGGACCCAGGCGCAGTTGGCTCCGGCCATCGGATGGCTGATCTTCTGCTCGAGCATGTCGGCCATCCGGTCCGGCATCGCCCACATGCCCTTGCCGATCTGTGCCCGGCCGGCAAGGCCGCAGGAAAGGCCGATATCGACGTTCCAGTCCTCATAGGCGCCGATCCAGGTGGCGCCTTTCATGTCGGCCTTGCGGATCATCGGGCCGGCTTCCATCGATGTGTGAATCTCGTCGCCCGTGCGGTCGAGGAAGCCGGTATTGATGAACACCACGCGCGACTTGGCGGCGCGGATACATTCCTTCAGATTGACCGTCGTGCGCCGCTCCTCGTCCATGATGCCCATCTTCACGGTGTTTGCCGGAAGACCGAGAACAGCTTCGACAGCCCCGAAAATCTCGCTGGCGAAGGCAACCTCGTCAGGTCCGTGCATCTTCGGCTTCACAATGTAGACGGACCCGGCTGCCGAATTGCGGCCGGCCTTGAGGTCGGCAAGCGCGGCGGTGACGGTCATAAAGGCGTCCATGATGCCTTCTGGAATGTCGCTTCCGTCGGAAAGCCTGATTGCCGGGTTCGTCATCAGATGACCGACATTGCGAACCAGCATCAGGGCACGGGCCTTCAGGCTGGCAGCGCTGCCGTCAGCCGCGGTGTAGGCGATATCATCGGCGAGCCTGCGGGTCATTGTGCGCCCGCCCTTCTCGAAGGTCTCCTCGAGCGTGCCGCGCATCAGGCCAAGCCAGTTGGTGTAGGCGAGAACCTTGTCCTCGGCATCGACCGTCGCTACCGAATCCTCGCAGTCCATGATGCTCGACAGCGCCGATTCCGCGATCACGTCATTGATCCCCGCGGCATCACCGCTCCCGATGGCGCCGTCGGCATCGATCCTGATCACCACATGCAGCCCGTTGTTGCGAAGCACAATCCTGTCAGGCGCCTGCGCTTCTCCGGCATGGCCGGCAAACTTGTCAGTTTCCGAAAGACCTGTCTTCGTGTCGCCGAGAGCAACCGAGAGCGCGCCGCCGGCGACAGCAAAGCCGGTCACGTCGCGCCAGCTGCCGGCGGCAAGCGGGAAGGTCTCGTCAAGGAATTCGCGAACGCGGGCAATCACCTTGGCACCACGGACAGGGTCATAGCCCGGCCCGCCCGTGTCGCCGTCCGCCGGGATGGCGTCGGTGCCGTAGAAGGCGTCATACAGGCTGCCATACCTGGCGTTGGCGGCGTTCAGCGCATAGCGGGCGTTGGTGATCGGCACCACGAGCTGGGGTCCGGCAACGGCGGCAATCTCAGGGTCGACATTCGAGGTTTCAACAGCGAAGTCGTCGCCTTCTTCAACCAGATAGCCAATCTCACCGAGGAAGGCGGTATAGGCCTCGGCATCGATGGCCGACCCGGCTTGGTTGCGAAGCCACGCATCGATACTGGCCTGCATGTCCTCGCGTATCGCCAGCAGCTCGCGGTTGCGCGGCGCCAGCTCGTGAACCGCGGCGTCGAAACCTGTCCAGAAGCTGTCGGCCGTGATGCCGCCGCCCTCGAGCAGACGGGAGTCGACGAAATCGGCAAGCTCGCGGGCAACCGACAGGTTTCCGCGGGCAACGTAGTTGGACATGCATATCTCCAATAGGTGAGAAGGCCTTGAATGCGACCACGGAAGGTATAGTTTCTGCCATGCACCTTGCCAAGCTCTATTAGCGGCTTGAAGCCGGTCATGGGAAACTGTGCCGACAGCGCCTGTTCAGGGGCGCTGCCAGTCGAGACCGGCGGCGGCGAGAGACGATTCCAGCTGCGTCAGCAGCGCGTCGAGCTCGGACCGGCTTGCCGCCTCGGCGCGGGCGACCAGCGCCGCTTCGGTGTTCGATGCCCTGACAAGCCACCATCCGCCCCCGGCGCGGACGCGCACCCCGTCGATCACATTCACGTCATCGGCATTATTCGTTCCGAGAACATGGCTGTGAATCCGCGACATGGTATCGAATTTGAGCGTGTCCGGACACTCTATGCGCAGCTCTGGCGTCGCGTGCTGTGGCGGCAGGCTGTCCATGAAGGCGGTAATCGACTGTCCCGTATCGACCATCTGCGTGATGATCCGAATGGCGGCATAGATCGCGTCATCGAAACCGAGATAGCCATCGCCGATGAAAATATGGCCGGACATTTCGCCGGCAAGCGGTGCCGAAATTTCCTTCATCCGCTTTTTCATATGGCTGTGTCCGGTCTTCCACAGCTGTGCATCGCCACCGGAAGCGTCGATCAGCCGCAGGGCTGCCTCGGATGATTTCACATCGAGGATAATAGGTGCGCCGGCATGGCGTGCGGCGATGTCCTGGGCAAGATAGGCGGTCAGGAAGTCGCCCGGCACCTGCCTGCCGGTTGCGTCAATAACGCCGATCCTGTCCCCGTCGCCATCGAAGCCGATGCCGAGATCAGCGCCGTTGCGCGCCACTTCGGCGCGAAGAAGATCAAGTGTTTCCGGATCGACCGGATTCGGATGGTGGTTGGGAAATGTGCCGTCGATGTCCGGGAACATCACGCTGTGGTGACCGTCCAGCCGTTTTACCAGGGCTTCGGTGACCGGACCACTGGCGCCATTGCCGCAATCCCACACCACGGTCAGGCCGGCGGCGCGTGCCCCGGCGGCGATCCTGTCCAAATAGGCCGGCTGGATATCGGTCTCGCGCACCGTGCCGCCAGACCGCCGTCCGACACCGGCCGCGCTTGCCGCGCCAAGACGCTGGATGTCCTCGCCGAAGAAGGATTGCCCCCCCATCACCATCTTGAAGCCGTTATGTGTTGGCGGGTTGTGGCTTCCCGTGACCTGGATCGCGCCCGGGGTGCCGATCTCCTGCGCGGCGAAATACAGCATCGGTGTCGGACCGCACCCGATGTCGACAACCTCCGCACCACCAGCGCACAGGCCGTCAATCAGCGCCGCCGACAGTGCCGGCGACGATAGCCTGCCGTCGCGCCCGACGGTGACACCGGCACCAAGGCCGCATTCCCGTAGCGTCGCGGCGAAGCCGAGGCCGATGGCGAAGGCGTCGTCGCGCGTCAGCGTCTGCTCGAAGATGCCGCGAATATCATAGGCGCGCAGGATCGTCGGATCGAAGGCATGTCCGCTCATGCAAGCCGCCCCGCCATCCAGTCGCGAAGGTCGCCGGCCATCTCCGGGCTGGTCAGGCCAAAGGCGACATTGGCCTGAAGGAAGCCTAGCTTCGATCCGCAATCGAAGCGTTCACCGGAAAAACGCAGGCCGGTGAAGGATGCCTTGCCGATCTGTTTGGCAAGTGCGTCGGTCAGCTGGATCTCGCCGCCGGCGCCGCGCTCCTGCGCATTTAGCGTCTGGAACACGTCTGGCGTGATGATGTAGCGACCGACGACGCCGATGTTCGACGGCGCCTGTGCCGGGTCCGGCTTCTCGACAAGACCCTTGATGTCGACAACGCGGCCGTCATCCTCGCCCGGCGTGACAATGCCATAGGCGCCGGTCTGGTCTGCCGGCACATTCATCACCGCCACCATGTTGCCGCCCTGATAGGCCTCGACCATCTCGGCAACGCAGCTGGTGCCGAGGATAAGGTCGTCGGCAAGAAGGATGGCGACCGGTTCGTCGCCGACAAGGTGGCGTGCGCACCAGACGGCATGGCCAAGCCCGGCGGGTTGCTGCTGGCGCACATACTGGACCGAGCCGGGGTTGTGAAGCATCGCCTTCACGAGCTCCAGCGCGCTGGTCTTTCCCTTCGCCTGAAGCGTCGCCTCGAGCTCGAAGGAATGATCGAAATGGTCCTCGATCGCCGCCTTGTTCCGGCCGGTGACAAAGATGAACTCTTCAATCCCCGCGGCGGCGGCTTCCTCGACGGCATACTGGATCAGCGGCTTGTCGACGACTGGCAGCATTTCCTTCGGCATCGCCTTCGTGGCGGGAAGAAAGCGGGTGCCAAGCCCGCCGACGGGGAAAATGGCTTTCCTGATCATCTTGGTGTCCTTGAAGTGCCATCAGAGCGGTGATAACCATGGATAGCCGTGGCCGAATCACCGGTCAAGCGCGCACCATGACGCGTCCAGCAAGGGGCAGAGATGACAGACTTCACCGCCAAATCCATTGCCGACATCCTTCTGACCTCGGCCGAGGTGAAGCGCCTTGCCGCGGAACAGTGCGCGCGGGCAGCCATGCAGGCTGCTGAAATGATTGCCGCCTCCCTTCGCGAAGGTGGCAAGCTGATGCTGTGCGGCAATGGCGGCTCGGCAGCCGATTCACAGCATCTTGCCGCAGAATTCGTGGCCACCCTTGACCATCGTCGCCCCCGTGGCGGTCTGTCGGCGCTCGCCCTGACCACGGACAGCTCCTTCCTGACGGCCTACGCAAATGATTTCGGTTACGAGGGAATCTTTGCAAGGCAGGTTGAAACGCTTGGACGCCCCGGCGACGTGCTGATCGGCATCTCGACCAGCGGCAACTCGGCGAATGTCCTTGCCGCCTGCGAGGCGGCGCGAAACGCCGGCATTGGTGTCGTCGCGATGACCGGCGAGGGCGGCGGCAGGCTGGCGGATCATGCCGACGTCCTTCTTGAGGTCCCGAGCAGCGTGACCATGCATATACAGGAATCGCACATCGCGCTCGGGCACGTCGTCACGCTTGCCGTCGAGCGGCTTCTCGACCTCTGACGGACGCCCCCGAACACCAGCCGGGCGGAACCGTCCGCCCGAAGCTGCGCATTTGCAACTCCGTGGGAAATCACCCTAGAGTCATACCAGACAGTCACGGAGGGCAGGACAATGGCTGACAAGCACGACCGCAGCATGATGGAGAACCTTTACTGGTGGGGTGTGCCGACGCTGTTCCGCGCCCCCCATGAAGGACCCGACGGTGCCGATATCGCGCTTGTCGGCGTCCCCCATTCGACAGGCAACGGCACCACGGAGCGCGACCAGCATCTCGGGCCTCGCGCCGTACGCAACGTCTCGCCCCTTCAGCGCCGCGCGCATGGCGGCTTCCAGCTGGACCCGTGGGAGGCGGCGAATATCGTCGATGTCGGTGACGTGCCGTTCCCGCGGGCGAATGACAATGAGGACTGCATCCAGCGCATCACGGATTTCTATCGGGACATTGATGCCAGCGGCGCGCGGCCGGTGTCGATCGGTGGTGACCATTCGATTACCGGCGGCATCATCCAGGGGCTTGGCGGCGGCAGGCTCGCCGGTGGCGAGAAGATCTGCTTCCTCCATCTTGACGCCCATACCGACGTCTTCACCACCGTCGATCACTTCCTCGGCGCCGAGAAAAGCGCCGCGCACTGGGGTGCCTATACGGCCGACCAAGGGCTGATCGACCCTTCGGGATCGATGCAGATCGGCCTCCGTGGCCACCCGCGGACGCTCGACTGGCTGCAGCCGTCCTATGATTACGGATACAATGTCGTGACCATGGCGGAGTACCGCACGCGCGGGGCAGCGGACGTCATCGCCCAGGCGCGGGAGGTGCTGGCCGGGCGCCCGGTCTATATCACATTCGATCTGGACTGCCTCGACCCCTCGGTGGCGCCAGCCGTCTCGAACATCGAGCCCGGGGTGACCGGCTTCTCGATGGACGAAGCCGTGGAGCTGCTCCATGCGGCACGAGGGCTCAACATCATCGGCGGGGACGTCGTCTGCATGATGCCGACGAAGGACAGCCCGAACAACATCACGGCGATGGTCGGTGCGGCGGTCATGTTCGAGATGATCTCGATGATGGCCGAGAACCTGACATCCTGACGTCAGAATCGCACGCACTCACGTCACTGGCCGGCGAGCTTTCCGTTCTCCGACCCGGCTGTCAGCCCTCGCAGACATTGTTTGACGGCTGTCCATCGGCGAAGCTGTCGATGTGGCCGATCAGCTGATCCCAGAGAGCCTGCCTCGCGTCATGCGACGACCATCCCACATGCGGTGTCAGGATGAAATTCGGCCGCTCCAGATGCCGCAGGAAAATATGATCCTGCGGTGGCGGCTCACTGCTCACGACGTCAAACGCCGCGCCGGCAATGGAGCCCCTGTCAAGGGCATCGATCAGGTCATGTTCATGAACCAGCCCGCCGCGTGACGTGTTGATCAGGATCGCGTTTTTCTTCATGCGGGCAAATTCCGGGGCGCCGATGAGGCCGGCGGTCTCGGGTGTCAGGGGACAGTGAAGGGATATGACATCCGACTGTTCGATGACCTGATCGAATGACGTGTAGCCGGCCGGCACGTCCCCGGTGCCCTTGCGTGCGGCCCGGATGACCCGCATCCCGAAGGCCTCCGCGATCCGGCCGACAGCCCCCCCCGATGGCCCCGCTTCCGATCAGGCCGAGGCTCGAACCGTGGAGGTCGCCCACTGGCTGTGTAAAGAGACAGAACTGCCTGCTCTGCTGCCATTTTCCTTCCGAGACGTCCGACTGGTAGCCTTTCAGGCCACGTCGAAGCGAGAGGATCAGGGCGAAGGTATGTTCGGGAACCGTGTTGCTGGCATAGCCCCGGACATTGGAGACGACGATGCCGCGTTCGAGGCAGGCGTTCACGTCGATCCTGTCGTAGCCGGTGGCGGATACGGCAATCATGCGAAGCGCCGGCAACCTGCCTATGGTTTCGGCATCAAGGCCGATCTTGTTGACGATGGCGATATCGGCCCCGCCAAGGCGGGAGACGATGTCGGCCTCCTCGCTGTGCGCGTAGCTTGTCCACTGGTGTTCACAGGCGGGCCTGTTCAGGGCAATGTCGGGACCGATGGAGTCACTGTCGAGATGAACGATATTCAGGCGTGTCATGTTTAGACCCCGTTTGATATCATGGCCGCTTCGAAGGCGCGAATCCTTGTGCAATCGACCAGATGATGACAGCATCTAGCGATGTTTGGTCGTCGTTTGGCAAATCTTCTCATTGGGTTACTCACGCTTTGGGCGATATACACCATAATTGCGTGGCTGTTGGACGTGTCCATCATGTTCCCCTTTGTCGAAGTGGAGCCGGACGAAATACCGATGGGCCGGATGCACGCCATCCGGCTGGCGGTTATCGGAACCTTCGCGTTTTACGGATTGATGCATCTGCTTCAGGGAAGCGCGGAAGTCTTTCCCATCCACTTCCTGAAAACCTTCCTCTTTTTTCTTTCGACACTCGGACTTGCCGTAGCCTGGAAAAGCCAGACTGATGGAACCGCGGTGTCCTGGGAACATTGGCTCCTCGCCTTCTTCTGGCTTGGCGTGGCGCTGGTGCTCCACGTCGCGTCTCCGCCGAGATACCGCCGCTATTTTCGAAAGAAATGACACCCTTGAGCTGTCGGCAGGCGCAAAAGCCGGTCACCCGGCCATCAGCGGGGCACCGGCAGTGATGCTGCCAACCTCCTCGCCGGCCCAGTTGTTCAGCCTTGGCATCGCCAGCGAAGACACGTCGGCCGGAAGATCATAGCCAAGCGCGTGGATCAGGGCGGCGATCGTCGCGCCCGCGGCTCTTGTACTGCCATCGCGTGCCTTGACCATCGCTCCAAGCCCGAATTCGTGAAAGGCACAGCTGTAAACGCCTTCCGCCCCGAATTTCGCCGTGATCCTGTCACCGAATGCGGTCGCAAGTGCGGTGCACAACCGTCTGTCCCCGGCAATCATGCGAGGCGCTGAAGCAATGCCGTTGCGGATGCGGGCGCAGGCGGCGCTTCTGTTTGCCGGCAGTTCGCCGCCACCCGCAAACAGCGCGAATCCGC
>JAYYLR010000041.1:0-6984 GCA_036143955.1 Pseudomonadota bacterium
TGCCAAAATTCAAGGATTTTCCGGCTGAAATGGGCGGCAGCGGCGAGATGCTGGCCGAATAGCGCAACACGGCGGACGCGGTTTCGGTCCGTCTGGTATCAGCAATGCCATGAAATGGTCGGAGTGGAGGGATTCGAACCCCCGGCCCTCTGGTCCCAAACCAGATGCGCTACCAGGCTGCGCTACACTCCGACGCCGCCGTTTGTATGAGTTTGACCGCAGTTAATCAAGCCCATATCGAGGCATAGTTACATCACTCGAGGCCGCGAACAGGTAATAGCAGGTTTGCCGCCTTCCCTATTCCCATTCCCCTTGCGGTTCCGGCATTCAGCTCGAGAACATATTTCGCGCCGGCCGTTGACCGGCGCGGCGTCAGACTGAGGGCCGGCACCTCCGTGATTGCATTGACAAGCAGACCGGTTTCGTCAAAAAACAGTATGTCCAGCGGGATCAGGGTGTTTTTCATCCAGAAACTGCGCTTAGCCGTATTCCGGAACACGAACAGCATGCCCCGGTCGGCCGACATCCTGTCCACATGCATCAGCCCGTAGGCGTGCTGGCGCGGCGACAGGGCGAGTTCGACTGAAAATGTCAGCACCGTCCCGTCACCGCGGTCGATGCGGACTGACGTCTGCGCGAAATCCGGCCTGTCGGCACGCTCAAAAGCCTGCGCCGGCAGCGCCAGCGACATGACCGCCAGCAGCAATGCCGCCAGCAGCGCGCTGAATTTAACCGGCAACGAGATATCCGATGGCCAGAATGACGATCAGAACAATCGTCTGCACCATCACCGCCCGGCCGGGAACCGTCGGGCCGGTGATCGGCGCGTGCATCAGACGTTCCACGGCCTCGACTATGGCATCGCGGTACCCGCCGACGGCGCAGACGAAGCTTCGCCACACCGCCATCACCGCCCACAGCAACGGTCGCCCGATTGCCGGCGCGACACGGCGATACAGCCAGTCCGTGTTCAAGACCGTGGAGCGCAGCTCCGGCGGATAGAATTTGAAGGTCATCAGGAAGGTGAACGCAATGATCGAGAAGATCAGAAGCTGCAGCTGGCCGACAACATGGCTGGCGTCATACGGATTGTAATCAAGGCTGTAGGGAAGCAGCTGGTAGAACCATGTCGGCAGGGACCCGATGGCGATGCACAGCGCGCTGGCAAGCCCCATCGCGACAAGCATGCCGAACGGCGCTTCCTTGACCTTGTGCCCGCCATCATGGCCGAAGAAGGCGAAATAGGGGATCTTAATCCCGGAATGGTGGAGAACACCGGCCGAAGCCGCAAGCAGCACCAGATAGGCAGCGATCAGCCCCTTGTAGCCAAGCGCCGACATGATCAGTGACTTCGCGGCAAACCCGCTGAACAGCGGGAAGGCAGAGATCGACATGGCACCGACGATGCAGAACACCGTGGTCAGGGGCATGCAACGGTAAAGCCCGCCAAGCTCCGACGCCTTGACGGTGCCGACCCGGTACAGGACCGCCCCCATGCTCATGAAAAGAAGGCCCTTGTAGATGATATGCGCGAAGGCATGCGCCACCGCGCCGTTGATTGCGAGTTCGGTACCGATGCCGATGGCCACGACCATGAAGCCGAGCTGGTTGTTGAGGCTGTAGGCAAGAACCCGCCGCATGTCGTTCTCGATCACCGCGAAAAACACCGGGAACGCCGTCATCAGGCAACCGATGACGATCAGCAGGTCGGTTCCCGCAAAGCCCCGCGCCAGCGCGTAGATGGCAAGCTTCGTGGTGAAGGCCGAGAGCACCACCGTGCCGACGACGGTGGCCTCCGGATAGGCGTCCTGAAGCCAGCCGTTCAGCAGCGGGAACGCCGCCTTGAAACCGAAAGCGATAAAGACAAGCCAGGTCGCCATGGACCCGAGCTCCATGGCCCCGAAGGCGAGTGATCCGGTATCGGCGAAAATCATCGCGGCGCCGGACAGAAGCAGAACGCCTGACAGCACCTGGACGATCAGGTAACGCATGGCGGCATGGCGTGCCCGCGCCGTGCCGGACGCCAGGATCAGGAACACCGACGTCACGGCGGTGGCTTCCCACCAGATGAACAGCGTCAGCAGGTCACCGGCATGAAGTGCCGCGATGGCGGCGCCAGCATAGGCAAGCCCGGCCGCATGGTCGGTCACCTTGCGTTCATACCAGCCGTAGAAAACATTCAGCGTCGCCGCGATATGGAACACGATGGCGAAAGGCAGGCTGAGATTGTCGGCGCGGTAGAGCACCAGCTCCAGCCCCATGATTCCGACGACCCAGTGATCGCCGGCGCCGGCCGTCAGGCTGAAGGCGGACATGGCGATGGCCGCCAGCATGACAAGCTGCCTTGCATGATGCGGCACCCATATGATCGGCAGGGCGAGAAGCATCATCAGGAAGCCTGGCGGCATGGCTGTCAGAAGATCACTCATCATCGTAGTAATCCTCGTCCCGCATCGCGATCTTGCGAAGGTAGATCCCGCCTACGACTATGAAAATACAAATGAAGAACGCGTAGACGGCCGGGAAGAGCGGTATGTCCTCGGCCGCGATTTCACCATGCCGGTGGACCACGAATTCAAGCACCACAAGAACCGCCCCGAATGCCAGAAGCACCCGTTTGGCCCATTTGCCCATCAGCGCCAGGCGTGACGATTCTTCGCTATGTCCACTCATCGCGTCACCATCGCCTCGGCCAGTTCCAGTATGGTTCCGGCAAAAAAGAACAGCCCGATGCTGAGAAGTGCGGTCAGCACCGGCGGTATCACCACCAGGGGGTGCCGGTCGATCTTCACCTCTTTTGTCTTCGGTTTGAAGATGCCGCGTGCGACCGGGTCCAGCAGGTAGTAGATGTTCAGCAGCGACGACAGGCTGAGAACCGCCAGCACCATCACCATGCCGGCATCGGCGGCGCCGACCATCAGGTAGAATTTCGACCAGCTGCCACCAAGCGGCGGGATGCCGATGATCGACAGTGCGCCGAGGAAGAAGGCGCCGAACAGCCACGGCATCTCCCGCCCCTGCCCGTCGAGTTCGGAAATCTTGGTGATGTGCGCCTGCACATAGATCGCACCGGCGACAAAGAACAGCGTAATCTTGCCAGCGGCGTGCATGACGATATGGAGTGCCGCGCCGGTGGCGGCCATCTGCGTTGCGATGGCGGCGCCGAGAACGATGTAGGACAGCTGGCTGATCGTCGAATAGGCAAGACGCGCTTTCAGGTCGTCCTTGGTGATGGCGACAAAGCTCGAGGCCAGAATGGTGAAACATGTCAGCCAGACGAGCCAGACCGAAGCCCCTGTCTCGGCGAGGAAATCCAGCCCGAAGACATAGACCGCGACCATCAGGAGCGTGAACACGCCGGCCTTCACGACAGCGACGGCATGGAGGAGCGCTGAAACAGGCGTCGGCGCCACCATCGCCGCCGGCAGCCAGCGGTGAAGCGGCATCAGCGCCGCCTTGCCGACACCAAAGGCGAAGGCCGCAAGGAGCCACGGCACGGCGGCAGGCGGAACGGCGCCGCTGAGAATGCCGCCGGCCTCGAAATCGAGACGCCCGGTCATCACCCAGACATAGACGACGGCCGGCAGCAGAAGCACGACCGAACTTCCGACAAGGATGCTCATATAGAGCCGTCCGGCATCTCGCGCTGCCTTGCTTTCCTTGTGCGTGACAAGCGGGAAGGTCGAGAAGGTCAGGACCTCGTAGAAAATGAACAGGACAAGCAGGTTGCCCGACCAGGCGATCGCCATCGCGGCATGAACGGCAACGGCATAGAAAGCGGCGAAGCGGGTCTGGTGTTTTTCGTGGTTGCCACGCATGTAGCCGACCGAATAGACGGCGGCCAGGATCCAGAGGCCGGACGCAACAAGCCCGAAGATCGCGCCGAGCGGCGTCACGCGGAAGCCGAGATCGATCCCCGGTGCGAGTTCGACCGCCGTCCAGGTCGGCGTATCACCGCCCAGAACGGCCCGCGCGACATCCAGCGCGGCAAGAAAGGTGACAATCGCGCCAACCGGTCCGGCAATGTCGCGCCAGTTGGACCGGACGGCGAGGAACGGAACAAGCAGCGCCGTGACGAGCGGCGCGAAAATACCGACAAGAAGGGCTGTTTCAGGCTGCATCAACATCGCTTACGCCCCTCCCGTAAGCTGCATCGCGGCGCGCATGGCGGCATCGACAAGCGGGGCCGGCGCGACACCGAACCAGATATTGGCCAGCGCCAGGATCCACAGCGGAAGATAGAGTGCCGGCGTTTCCCTGACAGCTGCCGTTTCGGCCCCCTTCTGCCACAGCACCTCGACAATTTTCCACAGATAGGCGACCGACAGCGCGCTGCTTGCCATAACCAGCACAAGCACCATGATCATATCCGCCTGCAGAAGCGCCCGTACCAGATAGATTTTGGAGATAAACCCGGCTGTCAGCGGCATGCCGATCAGGCTGAGACCGCAGATCAGGAAGGCTGTCGTGGTGATCGGCATGCGACGCCCGAGACCGACCATCTGGTCGAGATTGATCCGGCGGCCGAGCGCCACGGCGTAGATGCCGACGGCGACGAACAGCCCGCCCTTGATAAGGGCATGGTTGCCGATATGGACGAACCCGGCGGCAACCCCTGCCGTCGTCGCGACGGCGAAGCCAAGTGCGATATAACCGATCTGGGCGACCGAGCTGAAGGCAAGAAGCTTCTTGATGTCATTCTCGTAGATCGCCAGCACCGTGCCGATGAAAATGCCGCCAAGCGCAAGCGGAATCAGCGCGTAGTGAAGGGCAAGCGCCGTCAGGTCCGGCACCCTGGCGAATACGTCGAACACCACCCGCGCCAGAACATAGAGCGACGCTTTCGTGGCGATGGCTGCCAGAAGCGAGGACACAGCCGACGGCGCGAAGGCATAGGCCGCCGGAAGCCAGATATGGACCGGGAAAATCGCCGCCTTGACCAGTATGCCGGCCATCATGAAGCCGAAACCGACCGCCACGACGGTCGTCTGCGGAACGGCCGGGATCCGCTCGGCGAGATCGACCATGTTCAGCGACCCGGTGACGGCATAGATGAAGCCGACACCGACAACATAGAAGGTGGCGCCGACCGCGCCGATAATCAGGTAATTGTAGCCGGCGATCAGCGCGCGCCTGTCCCGGCCGGCCCCAAGCGCGATGAGAATGACCGACGACAGCGCCGAGATTTCAAGGAACACGAAAAGGTTGAAGGCATCGCCCGTCATCACCAGGCCGGACAGTCCCCCGCAGGCAAGCAGCCAGGCGGCATAGGCCTTGCCGGCGTCGGCCTCGGCAATCTCGGCAAGAAGCGCCGAACGGGCAAACAGCGTCACCACGAAGGCAAGCGACGCCATGACAAGAACCGTGAAGGCCGACGCGGCATCGACAACGAATTCGATGCCCCATGGCGGCGGCCAGCTGCCGAGATAATAGCTGAAAGTCTCGCCGCCGGTTACGGCCCCTTGAAGAAGAAGCGCGCTCAGCAAAGCGCCGCCGGTGCCGATGACAGCCAGCATCCATGCCGCGCCGGCAACCGGAACCAGAGCCGCGACCGGTGCCAGCAGAAGCGGCAACGCGACGACAAGCGCCGGCAGGTTGGCGATGATCTGGGCCAGCGTCATGAATCGTCCCCCGCCCCGCCACTGCCACGACGGGCCCGCGGTTCGGCGGCCTGTGCCTTCATCGCCAGAATTTCATCATCCTCAATGCTTCCAAAGGCCGCGTTTATGCGCAGAACGAGCGCCAGCCCGAGTGCCGTCGTCGCCACCCCGACGACAATGGCCGTCAGGATCAGGACATGCGGAAGCGGGTTCGAATAAACCGTATCCGGCGCGTCGGTAAGGATCGGCGCCGTGCCGCCGGCGATCTTTCCGGCGCTGATATAGAACAGGAAGACCGATGTCTGGAAAATCGCCAGTCCGACAAGCTTCTTCACCAGATTGGTCTGCGAAATGACGATGAACAGCCCGCCCATCATCAGGACGATGACGACAAGGTAGTTCCAGCTGTCGAGGATCTGCGCGAGAGGACCGGTCATCCTTCCCCTCCTCCGGCCCTGTAGTCGGACTCGACGAAGCCTGCAAAGGCGTGGAACAGCGCCAGCATGACGCCGGTCACGGTCAGCCCGACGCCGAATTCGACAAGAAGGATTCCGTAATGCTGGCCTTTCGATGCATCCGACGCCAGCACATTGTAGTCAAGGAACAGACCGTCCAGCATCATGCCGGCAACACCCACGCCACCATAGACGATGACCCCCAGCGCCAGCATAGCTAGGCTGGCCCAGCCGGGGACGATCCGGCGACCGGCCTCAAGCCCGAAGACAAGCGAATAGAGGATGAAGGCCGCCGCAATGATGACACCCGCCTGAAAACCGCCACCAGGGCCGTAATCTCCGTGAAACTGGACATAGAGACCGAAAACGATGATCGGGGCGAACAGGATCTTGGCGCAGACCCGCAATATCGGATTGTCACGCATCGCCGCCACCCCCTTTTCCGCCTTTGTCGGAACCCGTTCTGGCGGCACGAGCCGTCCGGGTCGCCCCGGCAAGCAGCACCAAGACACCGAGCCCAGCGGTGAACACGACGACTGTCTCACCGAAGGTGTCGAACCCGCGGTAGCTGGCCAGTACGGTGGTTACGACATTCGGAATGTGAAGGAAGGACCTGCTTTCCTCGAGGTAACGCGGCGCGACATGGACATGCGGCGGTGCCAACGGGTCGCCGACCGGCGGAAGCTCGATGGCCGCCAGGATCAGCAGCGCGCCGGCAAGGCAGCAGATCACAAGTGCCGGAAGGATGTGCCCCAGCCCTTTCGCCTCCGGCGGTGTCTTTTCGGCACCCGGGAGATAGGCCATCGCGGCGAGGAACAGGACCGTCGAGATTCCGGCCCCGACCGCCGCCTCGGTAAAGGCGACGTCGACCGCGTCAAGATTGACGAACATTGCCGCCGAAACGAGCGAATAGGCTCCGGCAAGAACAA
>JAYYLR010000042.1:0-32541 GCA_036143955.1 Pseudomonadota bacterium
ATGGCGGCATACTCCTCGCCTACACCGGCGGCGGGTCGACGAACAGCGCGCGCCCGAAAGGCAAGGGCGGCGCGAAACGGGGGCGGGCAGGCCGCAAATCGCCAAATCACAAGGGCAAGAAGCCGCGGCGGCGCTGAACCCGCTTGACAAAATGCGGCGCCTCCCCCACTTTGCGGCCAGTTTCCAGACATAGCGGCGCCCTCGCGCCGACAGCCAAGGAGCCAGACCGATGGCCAAGCCAGCAACACTTCAGATCAAACTGGTCAGCACCGCAGACACGGGTTACTTCTATGTGACCAAGAAGAATCCGCGCACCAAGCCTGAAAAGCTCGAGGTTCGCAAGTATGATCCGAAGGCTCGCAAGCACGTCCTGTTTCGCGAAGCCAAGATCAAATAGCAACGAGGGCCCGACGGCCAATGATCGGCCTTGCCCTTGATGCAATATCAGCAACCGCCGCCATCCAGTCAGATGGCGGCGATTTCATTTTCGGACCGAATACGCCCATGCCAGACGGCGGATACAGGGAATGGCTGTCCGCCGTGCCCAACCTGCTTGCTTCGCTTCCCGCGGCCGATGCGTCAATGCCGGTGGCGGTGGCGCTTCCCGGCATCATTCGGGACGAGACGGTCGCATTCACCCCGGCGCAGCATCTTGAGGGACGAAACGTCCGCCGCGATCTGCAATCGGTTTTGTCACGCGAAGTGTCCATCACCGGCTTCGGGACCGCGCTCGCAGCCTGGCACGCAGACCTTTCAGACGGCACGGAGCCACTTGCCGCGCTATGGATCGGCCCCAGCTGTCACGGAGGCTTCATCGTGGGTGGCCGCCCGGTCGTGGGTGCCCATGGTGCGGCAGGAAACTGGGCGCACCTTGAACTGCCCTCCCCGGTCCCGTACGAGCTTGACGGCAGGCAATGCTGGTGTGGCCGAAACGGGTGCCTTGAGACGTTCCTGTCGATGCAGGGCCTTGAAGAGGATTACAAACGTGTCAGCGGCATGAAAATGACGGCGGCCGAAATTGCGGTCGCCGCCGAGGCCAGCGATATCGTTGCAGAGAATATCATTCAGGTGTTCGAAGACAGGCTCGGCCGAGCGACCGCCACGATAATCAGCCTTCTTGACCCGCGAACAATCATTGTCGGCGGGCACGCCCCGTTACCGGATCGCCTCTGCGAACGGGTCCCACGGAAATGGCCGGGCTATGTCCAGATTGACTGTTCGGATACGCAGCTACGCCGCTGTACGGATGGAATGAACGCACTTGCCGGAGGCGCCGTGAAAGCCCTTCACCAGGGCTCGGACGGTTAGCTGCAGGCCTGTGCCTCGACAGGCTCGACCGATGTCAGACTGGCCTCGATGCTGAAGTCGCCGTAATCGATGACGTAGCCGCGTACAAGTCCATTACGCTGCATCGAGAACTTGATCTCATATTCGGGTTCGGCGGTTTTGGCCGCCGGCTTGAAATACGCGACATTGATCTGCCAGTAGCCGTCCTCGGCCAGCGGACCGAGATCTGTTGCAGGTTCTTCGCGCCATCCGCCGACCACCGTTGACGTCCGCATCAGGGCACTGTCAGGCTCTGCGCCGGTGAACACGGTTGCCGCCACCATCTTCTCGCCTTCCTCGGCAAGTTTTAGGATCCGCTGGACATGCTGGACCGGAAACAGGGTGTCCGTTGGCAGGTCTATGGCCGTCTCCGGCGCCATGGTGAAGAAGGCTTCCCCGGAACTGTCGCCCTCTAGCTGGACGAAACCGCCAAAATCCTTGCGTCCCTCGAAGGACGACTCCTCCATGATATCGAAACTGTACTTGTCGCCACTGTCGGCTTCCCAGCTTTCGAAATGAGACAGAACGCGGTCGGCCCCACCGTTTTCCGCCACAAACTGAATCATGTAGTCTTCGATTGAGCGCCATCCGGAACATTCACGTTCCATTGCAAAAACGGACCGCCCAGCCACGCTTACGATGTGAGAATTCTGGACTTTCTCTCCCATCTGCATTTCGTAGAAGGCCTTGTGAGCAACAATCCCGGAGTTGCCAGCACCGGCATGAGCCAATGATCCGGATGCAAGGAAAGCGGTGGAAACTGCGACCGTAGCGGCGCGGACGAACGAGGTTGACGGGCGGATGAGTAAGTTTTTCATGACGTGGATTTGGTGCGGCATTTCGAGAACTTCAATAGCTTTGTGTTTGCGGTGCGGCGATAATGCACTATATGACGTCCAAACCTACAGAAAGTATGCTGATTTCATGGCTAGAAGCCGCCGCCGCGCCGCGCCCCCCGACGCCACACCAGGCAAGGACGTGGTCACAACCACTGCCGAGCTCGAATCGCTTGTCGCGAAGCTGCATGGCGCCGAGTACCTCGCCATCGACACGGAATTCATGCGCGAGCAGACCTACTACTCGCAGCTTTGCCTGATCCAGATAAGCGACGGGACGACAGCCGCCGCCATCGACCCGCTGGCGCCAGAAATCGAACTGGCGCCGCTCTGGGGCCTTCTTGCCGACACTAGCATCACCAAAGTGTTTCACGCGGCGCATCAGGATCTGGAAATCTTTGTCAAGGAAATGGGACAGCTTCCGCTGCCACTGTTCGACTCGCAGATTGCGGCGATGGTGCTCGGGCATGGCGATCAGGTCGGTTACGACCGGCTTGTCCGCGCCGTGCTTCATCACGACCTCGACAAGAGTTCACGCTTCACGGACTGGTCACGCCGCCCGCTTACCGGCCGCCAGATCAACTATGCCCTCGATGACGTCATCTATCTTGCCGAGATGTACCCGAAACTTTGTGAGCAGCTGGAAAGCAAGGGACGAAAATCCTGGCTCAACGACGAAAATGCACGCCTCGTGGACCCGGCCACCTATCACACAGTGCCTGAGGATGCGTGGCGGCGGATCAAGGTGCGCAATATGAAGGCACCGGCACTGCGCAGGATGATGCATCTCGCGGCATGGCGCGAACGCGAGGCTCAGTCACGCAACCTGCCGCGGAACCGGATCCTGCGCGACGAGACAATCCTGGATTTGGCCGGGAGCAATCCGTCGACCAACGCCGAGTTCGGCAAGATCCGCAACTTTCCAGGCGGCGCCAACGGCAAGCTTGCCACCCCTGTTCTTGCCCTTCTTCGCGACGTTGAAGCCATGCCGGACAGCACGCTTCCCGAACCGAAGAACGAAGGCCGCACGCCAAAGCCGCCGGCAGCGGTGATGGAACTTCTGCGCGTACTGCTCAAGCATGTGACCGACGAAGAGGGCATCGCACCGCGCCTCATCGCCTCGGCGGACGAACTCGAGGCTCTGGCGCTTGACGACAACGCGCCGATAAGAGCCACCCGCGGCTGGCGAAAGGACATCTTCGGTGATGCCGCACTTCGCCTGAAACACGGCAAACTCGCGATCGCGGCGGACGGCCGGCGCATTCGCGTGATCGATCTCGACGCTACAGCGTAGAGTTGAAACTGCCGCCATCGATCAGGATGTTCTGGCCGACAAGATAGCCTGCATGCGCACTGCACATCCAGGCGCAGGCAAAGCCGAACTCCTCGATTTCACCAAGCCGCTGTGTCGGGTTGCGTCCCTCGAAGGTTGCCCGCACATCCTCGCGCGACCGCCCCTCCGCATTGGCGGTGTTGGTAATCAGCGATTCGATGCGGTCGGTGTTGAATTGCCCGGGAAGAAGCCCGTTGATGGTGACGTTGTGCTGCGCCACCTGGCGCGACAGGCCAGCGCAGAAACCGGTCAGTGCCGCACGCGCGCCGTTCGACAGCCCAAGCGCGGGTATCGGCGATTTCACGGAGCCCGAGGTGATGTTGACGATGCGGCCAAAACGACGCTCGCACATCGGGTCGACAACCGCCTTGATGAGTTCGAACGCGGTCAGCATGTTGGCGTCGAGCGCCTTGATCCAGGTCTCGCGGGTCCAGTCGCGGAAATCACCAGGCGGGGGACCACCAGCGTTGTTGACCAGAATATCCACCTCCCCTGCTGCGTCGAGGACAGCCGTACGACCTGCATCGGTTGTGATGTCACAGGCAACCTCGGTTACCGAGACGCCATGCTTGCTGCGGATGCTTTCGGCCGCTTCGGCAAGGGTCGATTCGGTACGGGCGTTCATCACCAGATTGACGCCAACTGCCGCCAGCGCGTCCGCACACCCGTAGCCGAGCCCCTTGCTCGACGCACACACAATGGCGGTTTTGCCCGCAATCCCAAAATCAAGCATCTAGCTCTTCTCCTCTTCTGATGGCCCCGTGGGAAGGGGCGGTTGGCGCGAATGCACGCCTTCGGCAAATTCGGTCATGATTTCGCGGGCCAGAGGCAGGGTCAGGTCCCGCCTCGTCGCCAGCGAACGGCGGTCCATCGCCGCCGCAATCGTCTGTACCGCCTGGAAACTTCGTTCCATGCGGCCAACCATGTAATCCAACACCTGACCGCCGACCACAAGCTGTCTGTCGGCAAAATATTTTTCCAGCAGTCGTCTTAGCAGCGCGTCATCGGGACGCTCGAGGCGGACCAGATTGGCCGACCGTAGCCGCGATGTCAGATCCGCCAGCTGCCATCCAAGTCCGGCGACCGGTTCCCGGCTGACAATCAGCAGCGAACACGCCTTGTGAGAGGTTGCGTTGACAAGATGGAAAAGCGGTTCCTCGGGCCAGTAGGACCCCGGAACCGGGTTGTCCAGGACCACGTTGCCGATGTCACTGTCAGGCCGCCAGTCGGCAAGATTACCGACGATGGCGGCGTCTGCCTGCTCACGCCAGATGGATGCCAGATGACCCTTTCCGCTTGCTGCGGGCCCAACGAGGTTAAGGACCCGGTACTGTCCCGGCCAGTCCGGCCATCGATCGATCCACGTCGCGGCAAGCCGATTGCTGTCGCCGATGATGAAATCATCGCGACCCTGCGAGCTCATGAACTGGAGGTCGAGCGGTAGCTGTCGCATGGCCGTCACACTGTGCGCCGGTTCTAGAGCGGTTCGATGACGGCGGTGCCGTCATCACGCTGTCGGAGCCTGAGATCATGCGCTGCCAACGCATTCGATACCGCCGCGTCGGTTCCCACCAGGTTGATTGTGACAAGCCCACCGGCGATTCCAAGCTGGCGGACGACATAGCTGTCAACGACCGGAATCGCGTCAAGGGCCTCGAGACGCGCCACCCAATCCTGCAGACTGGCTACCGGTACTTCAACAGTGACCTCACGCGTTTCCCCGCCTTCGATGATATTCGCGCTGTGCCAGCCGCTCTCCAGCTCGCTCAGAATATGCATCCGCGCGTAATCGAGCTGGACGGTGAGGTTCTCATAAACCGGCCTGTCGATCATCTTGGCCAGAACGGTCACCTGTTCGGCGCTGCTCGTAAACAGCGTACCGTCGACCGCCAGAACCGGCTGCGAGCCGGCATAATCCAGCCGTGCCGTAACAAGCATGATCTGTTCGGCCCCGGACACCGTCGCAGCCCGCCGCAATGTTGCCGGGTCGGCAGCCACGATATCCTCGGCCCGAAGACTTCTCTCATTCAGGATCGTGGATTCGAGCAGGGTGAAATCGACAAGACCGTCGGCGGTGGACACCGCCTCGCGCCAGCCGGCCAGCCATTCATTGTCGGCCTGCCACGCGCGGGCGCCGTCCGGGCCCAGCCATACCGGCAGAACCAATATGCGCGGACTGATGAGTTCGGCCCATTTCAGGCCGGCGGCACGAAGTGCCGATCTGAGGCGCATCGCCTCGAAACAGTAATCCAGAACGGCGATATACCGTCCCTCGAGACTGTTTTCTTCAGAAATATGATAGAAATCAACAAATTGATCAGGCTCGTGATTGGCCATGAAACTGGAGACCGCGGCGCTGTCGCGCAACAGCCTTAGAAGAACCCGCTGAAATCCCACCTGCGCGGCTTGCCTGATGCCCAGCGTTTGCGCCTCCTCCGCGGTTGTTTCGACGCGGTCGATGGCAATTGCCTTGATGCCGAATTGCGGCTCGGGACATTGCTCGAATGCGCGCGCAGAAACGCCTGAAAGCAGCAACACGGCAACAAACATCCCCAGTGCCGAGAGGCGGCAGAGGCGAAGCGCTGATGAACGGGACATTGGGGCTATACGCATGGCTTCGAGACGGTATGATGGCGACACTCCAAGGTTTTACACCAATACGCCGTAGGCTTGCCAGCATGTCGGAAAAAACTCCTGTCTCAAACTCTCTCAGCTACCGCGATGCCGGGGTGGACATCGACGCTGGAGACGCCCTTGTCAGGGACATCGCCCCCGACGCGAAAAGAACAAGTCGGGCTGGTGCCGACGGTGCGCTTGGTGGATTTGGTGGTCTGTTCGATATCAAAGCCGCCGGCTTTTCAGACCCGGTCCTTGTCGCGGCAACAGACGGTGTCGGAACCAAACTCGAACTGGCGCGGGCCGTGGGAAGCTACCGGGGGCTTGGGATCGACCTCGTGGCCATGTGCGTCAACGACATCATCGCCCAGGGCGCAACCCCCCTGTTCTTTCTGGACTATTTTGCAACCGGCCGACTGGACCGTGCGCTGGCGGGCGAAGTGATCGCCGGCATCGCCGACGGGTGCGTCGAATGCGAGGCCGCGCTTATTGGCGGTGAAACGGCCGAAATGCCTGGCGTCTATCCTGATGGTGGATTCGACCTTGCGGGCTTTTCGGTCGGTGCCGCCGAACGCGGCACCCTGCTTTCGCGCGACATGCCGTCCGCGGGTGACACGGCGATCGCGCTGCCGTCTTCCGGTGTTCACGCCAACGGGTTTTCGCTCGTCAGAAAAATCATCGAGGTTTCGAAGACGGACCTCGCCACTACCGTCGACAGGATGGCCGAACCGCTTGGCACCATGCTGATGCAGCCGACCAGGATTTACCACAAGGCCGCACGGGCAGCCCGCATGGCTGGCGGCGTCACTGGTGTCTGCCATGTGACCGGCGGCGGACTTGTCGAGAACCCGCCACGGGTCTATGGCGAAGACCTTGCGCTTGAACTGGATTGCAGCAGCTGGTCGCTACCGCCACTTTTCGAATGGCTGTCCAAAGCCGGCAATATCGCCCCTCTGGAACTGGCGCGGACCTTCAACTGTGGCATAGGAATGCTTCTGTTCGTTGATGAGGGCTGTGCGGATGAATGCCTCGCCGCCTTGCAGCGAGGCCCCGAGTCTGATGCCTGGATCGCCGGACGGCTTGTCGAGCGTGAACAGGGCTCAGCCTCCGTAAGCTTTGACGGCCTTGATGCCTGGCCGTCTCCGGCCTGATGAAGATCGCCATTCTGATTTCGGGGCGTGGCAGCAACATGCTGCGCATCGCCGACCTGGCAGCAGAGCATGATGACATCGCAGACATCGTGCTGATTGCCGCCAACAGGCCCTGCGAAGGGCTGTCCGCGGCATCCGAACGCGGCCTGAACACTAAACTGGTGGAGCGCAAGGCCTTTGACGAACGGCGCTCACACGAAGTTGCGCTTGCAGACGCAATCGACAACTCAGGCGCTGAATGGGTGCTGCTTGCGGGCTATATGGCGATCCTGTCCCCCTGGTTCGTCGAGAAATTTTCGGACCGGATCCTGAATATCCATCCCTCGATTCTTCCTGATCTAAAGGGGTTGGACACGCATGCACGCGCGCTTGCCAGCGAAGTGAAGAAACACGGCGCGACCGTGCATCTGGTCAACGCCGAACTGGATGGCGGGCCGATCATTCTTCAGGCCGGCCTTGATGTCAAAAGCCACGAGGATGAAGCGACGCTGGCCGCAAGAGTGCTTCAACTCGAACACGCGCTGTATCCCTTCGTTATCATGGCACTGTCGCGAGGGTGGCTGAAAATTGTGAATGGGGCACCGGTGTGGCGGTACGGCAGGCAAGACCTGGAAGAATCGGAGAGTGAATTCCCGGATGTGCTGGCCGGGTCAGCCATCTGGCCAGGCGAGGACCGCCGCGACAATCTATAGATTGATTTCGGCGCGCCCATGCGTCATAACCACAACGTTGAATTAAAGCGGGCGGGGGAGCCTTTTCACATGGATACGAGCGGTTTCGACAAGCAGGCTCAGTCGCATCTGAGCTTCTATCACGGCTTCATGAATGGCGTGAAAATCGTCATTGTTCTTATCATCCTGACACTTGTCGGGATGGCGATCACCCTTCTCTAGACGGGTGATCTCCCAAAAAAAGGGCGGCACTGGTGTGCCGCCGTTTTTTGTACGCTTGACGCTGTCGGGTCAGCCGGCGATTTCGCTTCCCGAGAAGAAGAAGGCGATTTCAACAGCAGCCGTCTCCGGTGCATCGGAACCGTGAACAGAATTCGCTTCGATGGATTCGGCGAAATCCTTACGGATCGTACCCTCCGCGGCATCGGCAGGGTTTGTGGCGCCCATGACTTCGCGGTTCTTGGCAATGGCATCCTCGCCTTCGAGAACCTGCAGAACCACCGGGCCGGAGGTCATGAAGGCGACAAGGTCATTGTAGAACGGGCGCTCCTTGTGGACCGCGTAGAAGGCCTGTGCCTCCGCCTCGCTCAACTGCTTGCGTTTTTGGGCGACGATGCGAAGACCGGCCGCCTCGAGGCGGGCATTGATCTGGCCGGTAATGTTGCGGCGCGTAGCGTCGGGCTTGATGATAGAGAAGGTTCTTTGGAGGGCCATGGTTTTCCCTTTTCACAGACGGTGGAAAGCAAGTCTGCAGCAAACACGGGGTGAAACGCACCCTGCCCAGACGCCGCTTTAATAGGGCCAGACGACACCCGTTACAAGGACAAAAACGCTGTGGGCAAACGCAGGAAGGGGCAAACGCCTCTCAGGCCCTCTGCTCCCATTTCCCAGCGTCATCCTGAGCGAAATATCGCATCTCCGAGTTATCGCTTCCCCGCCATGCCTGCCATTGTTCACGTGCCTGCGTTACCTGCGCCTCCGAACGGCCATCAAAAAGATTGAAGACCCGTTCAAAGCCGCCCATGTCCGGCCGCTCGGCACCATGAAGCAGAAACAGGAACTCGGCCTTGATCGGATTCGAGGCACCGGAAGTTACAATCCAGGCAACGGCGTGTTCGGCACCGTGAGCATCATCAAGGCCGTGCGGAAGCCACGACTCAGGCTCCTCAGCCCATAGCGCATCGTCCATTGCTTCGGCTGCCGGACGCGGGCACTGGATCAGCACCTTCTTGCCGGCAAGGCGCGATTTTTCAACCAGCATCACCAGCGCCTCGGACGGCTCGGATTTCGTCAGGTGATAGAAATCTATACGTGCCACGCCGAAGGCTTAGCTCTCGCTGGCGGAATCCACCTGAACGGGCTGCCAGTCATCGATCAGTCTGTTCAGAAGTCTCACGCCGTAGCCGGTACCACCCTTGGGTACGGTCTTGGTGGATTTGTCAGCCCACGCCTTGCCGGCAATGTCGAGATGCGCCCACGGCGTATCGATAACAAACCGTTCCAGGAAACAGGCGGCGGTGATGGACCCCCCGGCGGGACCGCCGATATTCTTCATGTCAGCGATGTGGGATTTCAACTGCTGGTGGTAGGCCTTTCCCAACGGCATACGCCAAACCGGTTCACGCGTGGCGCCGCCCGCTATGGTGAGCTGTTCAGACAACCCGTCACTGTTGGAGAACACACCCGCATATTCCTTGCCAAGCGCCACGATCATCGCGCCGGTCAGCGTTGCCAGATCGACCATCGCCTGTGGCTTGAATCGCGTCTGTGCGTAGTGCATGGCATCCGCCAGTACAAGCCGCCCTTCGGCATCGGTGTTGATAACCTCAATGGTTTTTCCAGCCATCGACATCACAACATCACCCGGACGCTGAGCATTGCCGTCAGGCATATTTTCAACAAGGCCGATGATGCCAACAACATTGCGCTTCACCTGCCTTTTGGCCAGCGCCATCATTGTTCCGGTGACGGCGGCAGCGCCGCCCATGTCGAACTTCATGTCCTCCATGCCCTTGGCGGGCTTAAGGGAAATGCCGCCGGTATCGAAGGTCACACCCTTACCGACAAGGGCGATCGGCGCCTCCTCAGCGCCGCCACGCCAGTTCATCACCACCATTCGCGACTCGCGACGGCTACCCTGCCCCACGCCAAGAAGAGCACCCATGCCGAGCTCGGCCATCGCATCATCATCAAGAACGGATATTTCGATGCCTGATTTCTCCAAAACGGCGCAGCGGTCGGCAAACTCGACAGGGAACAATCTGTTTGGCGGCTCAAAAACAAGGTTTCGCGCCATGTCAACACCCGCCATCAATGCCATCCGGTCCGCAACCTCCGGATGATCTTGGGACAGAGTTTCTGAAACAACGGTGACCTCGACGGACTTTTCACGCTTCGGCGACTCGGTGAAATAGTCCTCGAAGTGATAGGCGCAGGACATCATGCCAAGCAACATGTCGGCCATGACCGAGGCTTCCAAACCCGGATCAGGGATATAGGCGCGCTTGCGCTCAAGGGCGTCAAGACGCGAGAAAATCCGTCCTCCCACCTCTTCGGCATCGCTGCCAGGCTTCACACCCTCGCCTGTGCCAATCAGCAGAACGCTGACATTCTCAAGATGCAGTGTCAGTGATTTACCCGCATCACCCTTAAAATTGGCGGTCGACATGGCGGCGATGACGGATGCCGCAAGCGACTTGTCCAATGTTGGCAACAACGTGCCGCCGTCGCCCACGATACAGATGATCGCGTGATCGCCTTCCGGTGCATTGGGAGAAAAGGAAAGATCAAGTTTGGAAGCCATATCCTGTTCCTGTTTGTCATATGACCCGTGTGCACTCTGTCACGATGCATGTGACCGACAGCGGGGGCCTGCCATGATGCTGTCAAAGGGAGCTGGTTGGCTGCCCTGACAGAGTGATCCTGAATCGTCCTGAAACGGACGAAAGGCGATATGTTAGCTTTTGCCTTTGTATTTTGGCATATGGTAGTTAAACCGGCAGGTTCTCAAGAGGCAACCATGCAATTCGACCGCTACCTATTTGGGCAGATGATCCGCACCACGATCGCGGTGTCCGTCACGCTGGTCGGCATCATGTGGTTGTTTCAGACCATCCGGCTTCTGGAAGTGGTTATCAACCGCGGCGCGCCGATCTCGAATTTTCTTCTGATGTCGGTGACTGTCATTCCGCTGTGGCTGACGATTGCCGTCCCCGTCAGCGCATTTGTTGCCGTCATATGGGTTTTTCAGCGTGCTGTCGCTGACCGCGAACTTCTCGTGATGCAGGCAAGTGGGCGGAGCGCCCTGCAGCTTGCCCGCGCTCCGTTGGCACTCGGCATCCTTCTTACCCTTGTTCTGATCGTCAATTCGGTAATGGTGCTTCCGCAGAGCTTCGGCATATACAAGCGCGTGCAGTTTGAAGTGCGCAACAGCATCCCGACAGTCATGCTGCAGGACAATGTATTCATCGATGTGGTTGACGGATTGACAATGCTCATCGGCGAAAAACTCGATGACGGACTGGCCAAGGACCTGTTCATTCATGACGAACGGACCGAAGGAAAGGTCATAACGATGACAGCCCGTGTCGGGCAGTTTGTCGAACGTGACGGCTTACCGGCCGTCATCCTGCAGGAAGGCGAGCGCATTGAGCTCTCAAAATCAGGGGATTCCGGAGCAACGCTTCTGTTCGACACACATACGGTCACAATTGCGCCCAAGGACAAGACGGTTTCCAGCCAGATGCCGATCGACATGAATGAAGATTCGATCAGCAATCTGTTGAATCCGGAAAAATCTCCCTATCCGGACTATTTCAACCAGCGTCGGGCCGAGGGACATTACAGGATTGTATCTCCGGCGTTGGCGTTGGTGCTGATACTCATAGCAACAGTCGGCGCTCTTTTCGGGCAGGTCAGGCGCCATACTTGGTCGAAGCGTACACTGCTTATGATTGTCGGAAGCATTGTCAGCATTTCAGCACTTGTTTCATCACGCTCACTTGCCACAAGCCTGCCTTCAACAGTGCCGCTGCTCTATGCAAGCGTGTTGGTGCCATCGCTCATAATGCTTGTCGTGCTGACCCTCCCGTCGATCGCGAGTCCAAAATCGAACATCCGAGCCGTAACCGGAGTTCAGGCATGACACGATTTATCGTCTTCGGAACCTTATTCAGATATTTCGGCGCCAAATATTTCCTGTGGATCACTGCAACATGTGCCGGCGTTACCATGACCGTGTCGCTGATCCACGCCGTGGAACTCATGCGGCGGGTCAGCAATCGAAACCAGGATGCCGAGGACTTCAATGTCCTGAACATGGTCCTGTTGAACATTCCGACAGTGATCGAGATGACAATCCCGATCACGCTGATCATCGGGTCGATGATCTGTTTTGAAACATGGAACCGGTCCAATGAATTCGTCGTCAGCCGTGGCTTCGGCCGTTCAATATGGTCCGTTCTGAGCCCGGTCGCCGTTGTCGCGATCCTTGTCGGCCTTGTTCTGGTCACCATTATTAATCCCATAGGTTCGGTCACGTCTCGACATTACGAAAACGCCATGAATTCGGTATTTGGGAGTCAGGAACAACGCTTGTCGGTTTCCGCCGACGGCATCTGGCTCCGTGACGACCATTCTGCAGGCAAGTTCATCATTCATGGCGATATGCTGGATGTGGATGAGTCGAACATCATAAACCCAATCGTCTATGCCTTTGACGCCCAGAACAATCTGACAGTCCGAATAACGGCTGAGGCCATGCAACTCACTGACAGGGGTTGGATGGCGGAAAATGCAAGGTCATGGGATGCATCTGGCGTGATGACGAAAGAGGGAAGCCTCATGCTGCCGAGCAATCTTGCAGCGCTTGATCTTGGTCTTTCAAGCGAGCCTCCCAATACGATTGCGGTGTTTTCCCTGCCCGCTTTCATTCAGCTTCTGGAACGAGCCGGGTTGCCCACGGTCGAGCATAGAATTCACTTCCACAAGCTCCTTTCGATGCCGCTTCTTTTGGTCGGACTGGCGATGATTAGCGCCCGTGCAACCCTCACAAATCTGGTCAGAGGGCGCCGCGCTCGATTATTTTCGCGTGGACTGGTTATTGCGGTCAGCGTTACGTTATTCGCCCACTTCATGCAGGTGCTCGGCGGGTCTCTCAGGCTTCCTGTGATTGTCGCAGCCTGGGCGCCAGCGCTGACGGTGACGGTTGTTGGCGCTGTTCTGCTGGCACGGATGGACGAAGCGTGATTCCCTGAACATGAAAGCGAATATGAAGATACTCACCAAATTCCTGATTGCCGCTACCGTGCTGTGGAGCACCGCCGCTTTTGCGCAGATTGGCATTGTGGCAACGGTCAATCAGCAGCCCATTACGAACTATGATGTCGAACAACGGGCCCTGTTCCTCGAATTCGCGACGAACATCAAGATAACAGATCAAAATCGTGAACGAATTTACGAAGATGCGTTGCAACTCATAATCGATGACAAGCTGCGCCTGGCAGAGGTGAAGACACTGTTCCCTGAAGTCGAGGCTGCGGTGATGCCGCAGGTCCGTGACTTCATGAATCAGAATTTCGGTGCCGGCGGAAAATCGGGATCGGTCGTCTTGCGAGATGCCGGCATCGATCCGATGACGGTACAGCAGAAATATGTCAGCGACATCGCATGGTCGAACTATATCAGCGAACGTTTTTCGGAAAAATTCTCCAACGTCGAAACGCTTATTGACGATGAGATTGAGCGGATCAAGCTCAACGCATCCAAGCCTCAGCTCAAATTGTCGGAAATCGTGCTTGTTCCCGGACAGTCACGTAGCCTTGAAGCAACACAGGCGCTTGCTGGGGAAATGGTTGCCGCCATCCAAAAGGGAGCGAGTTTTGCCGAGATAGCCCGCCAATACTCCATTGCGGGAAGTGCCTCGCGAGGTGGCAATATTGGCTGGGTTATGATCGAAAAGCTTCCCCGCACCTTTCGCGAAGCACTTGCCGACCTTGGCAATGGCGATGTAACTGCGCCCATTCTTCTCGACGGGGCCGTGTATGTTCTGCGGCGTAGCGGCGAACGCAAGGACGGTCTTGTCGACGTAACACAGGCCCGCGTCTGGCTTGCGCGGGCGATCCTGCCGATCAATCCGCAGGCCTCAGAGGCCGAACGGCTGGAGGCCGCCGCTGTCGTGTCACGGGACACGCAGAATATTGACAGTTGCGATGCGATGAGTGCTTTGAACGAGCGCTATGAGTCTGGGGCATTTTCGCGCCTCGACGATATGCTTGTCGCCGACATGGCGCCGCAGATGCAGCAGTTGATCTCCGCGTTGGAGCCAGGAAAGCCTTCCGAACCTCTCGCGTTTGCCGAGGGGATAGCGTCGCTGATGATATGCCAGCGTCTTGAACCGAAGCTCGACCTTCCAGAGCGGGCAGAGATCCGTCAGGGTTATCTTGACCGCATTTATGGAAGCCTGAGTGAACGGCAGGTGCTCAAACTGCGACGTCTGGCGATAATCGAACGCCGCGATCAATAATGACTCGCACGGTCGCAAAACCAACATCGGGCGCACCGATAATTGTGACCCCGGGCGATCCTGCCGGGATCGGGGCCGAAATCTCCCTCAAGGCCTTTGCGGCAGGTCTGCGCGGCTTTGTGCTAATGGAGGATCCGGAACGTCTGGCTCGTCTGGCGGACGATATGGGACTTACGGTTTCATTACGTGAGGTCGATACAATGGGTGGGATGGTCGCAACCGGCGACGCCCTTCCGGTGGTGCCATTGCAATGGGAAGCCTTTCCCGTACCGGGCACCGGTGATCCGAAAAACGGGGCACTGGTCGTTGATGCCATTCGCCGCGCCGTTGCCTTGGCGCGCGACGGCCGGGCTGCTGCGGTCGTCACGAACCCCATCAACAAGGCTGTTCTGAACGCCGCGGGATTTCCTCACCCGGGCCATACGGAATTCCTCGCAACACTGTCCGAAACGCGGCCCGGCGCACCCACAATGATGCTGGCCAGTGATGAACTCCGCGTTGTGCCGGTTACAGTTCACATGGCCTTGAACGATGTGCCGAAGGCGCTCAACAGCGACGAGATATTCAGCAAGGGCGTGCTTCTTGCGGAATCTCTCAGACGGGACTTCGGCTATGCCGACCCGCGCATAGCGGTGTGCGGCCTGAATCCACATGCCGGTGAGGACGGACAGTTCGGCGACGAAGATCACCTCATCGTGGCGCCAGCGGTGGAACAACTCAGATCAGCAGGCATAGCCGCTTTCGGCCCATTGTCGGCGGACACGCTTTTCCATGCCAAGGCCCGCAAGTCCTATGACGGCGTTCTCGGCATGTATCACGATCAGGTCCTGATACCGATCAAGACCATCGATTTCGATGGCGGGGTGAATGTGACGCTCGGGCTTGATTTCATTCGCACATCGCCGGATCACGGCACGGCATTCGACATTGCAGGCACCGGCAAGGCCAATCCGGCGAGTCTTATGGCAGCTCTGCGAATGGCCCGATCAATGGCAAACACGCGTCATGCCTCAGCCTGACACGCCATTCGACAATAGCCGCATTGAGGCGCTTCCACCGCTTCGCGAACTCGTTGCCGCGCTTGACATGCGCGCTCGGAAGTCACTTGGACAGAATTTCCTGTTCGATCTGAACCTGACCCGCCGGATTGCCAGCAGCGCCGGGAAGCTCGACGGCACGACGATCGAGGTCGGCCCCGGCCCGGGAGGACTCACCCGCGCGCTTCTTCTGGAGGGTGCGGCTCACGTGATTGCCATAGAGAAGGATTTCCGCGCCGGTTCGGTTCTAAGCTCGCTTATCCATGCTGCTGACGGACGACTTGAACTGGTCGAGGCGGACGCCCTCAAAACGAACCTGTGGGAAATCGGCACTGCCCCCCGACGGATAGTCGCCAATCTGCCATACAACATCGCCACATCCCTGCTGATCCAGTGGCTGGAGCATGCCAGCGCTTTCGACACACTCACATTGATGTTCCAGCGCGAGGTTGCCGAGCGCATAACTGCGCAGCCGGGAGACAGCAATTTCGGGCGGCTGAGCATCCTGACAGGCTGGATCGCAGACTCGGCGATTCTGTTCGACATTCCGCCCGATGCATTTGTTCCGGCACCAAAGGTCACTTCGTCCGTGGTGCACATCCGCCCCCTGCCGACACCGCGCTATCCCTGCGATCGCAAAGCGCTTGAGACAGTTACCAGGCTTGCTTTCGGCCAGCGGCGGAAAATGCTTCGTGCATCGTTGAAACCGATTGGCGGTGAAGCGCTTCTGACAAGCATGGGAATAGACCCTGTCAGCCGCCCCCAGGAGCTCGACATAGAGGCGTTCTGCCGTCTGGCGCGCGCCGTTGAGGAACGGGCCTCACCCTCCCTCTGACTGCAGACCCCGTACGAAGGACGTCAGTCCGCTCTGCCGGTCGCGGCGCAGCCGCTCAGCAGCCAGTATCGACTGTACCGCGCCGACGGCCCGTTCCAGGTCATCATTGACGACGATGTAGTCATATTCGCGATAGTGGCTGATCTCGTCGGATGCCTTTGCCATGCGTGACGCCACGACCTCGGCGCTGTCCTGGGCCCGTGATACCAGCCGATCATTCAAGGCCGCTCGCGACGGGGGCAGTACAAAAACCGACACCAGATCGTCCCGGGCGGCGTTAGCGACCTGTTGCGTGCCCTGCCAGTCGATATCGAAAAGGACGTCGCCGCCGCGTTCCAGAACGGCCATGACGTCAGCTTTTGGCGTGCCGTAGGAATTGCCGAACACCTCTGCATACTCAAGAAAGGCATTGTCCGCCACCATCGCGTCGAAACGGTCCTGGTCGACGAAATGATAGTCGCGTCCGTCCACCTCATTCGGACGCGGAAGACGGGTCGTCGCCGATACGGACAGCGTGAGGTTGTCATCCTCGGCAAGCAGACGCCGCGCAATCGATGTTTTGCCTGCCCCTGAAGGCGAGGACAGCACCAGCATCAGGCCACGCCGCCCGATCTGCTCGGCCATCGTCTCTGCATCCATCATGCCCTGTCCCCTGTCATGGTCAGACCGTCAGTCGCGAAGGCCAGCTTCACGCTGCGCCTTCCTGTATAGTCTTACATTGCGGTTATGTTCGTCCAGCGTCCTTGCAAAGCGAAGCCCGCCCTTGCCGTCAGAAACAAAATACAGATTCTTCGTCTCGGCAGGCCGCAGTGCGGCGTCGATCGACTTCTGGCTCGGATTGCAAATTGGCGTCTTTGGAAGCCCTTTTATCACATAGGTATTCCAGTCGGTCCTTCGCTTCAGGTCCGACCGTCTGATTTCGCGACCTTCGCCTCCATCCACGCCGTAGAGAACGGTCGGATCCGACTGCAGGCGCATTCCGCGCCGCAGGCGGTTGACGAAAACACCTGCGACCTCGCGACGGTCCTCGCTGTCTGCGGTCTCCAGTTCGATGATGGAGGCCAGTATAAGTGCGTCGCCGGGCGTCTTATAGGGCAAATCCGGCGCTCGGTCGGCCCACGCCTCGGCAAGGGTCATGTCCAGCTTTTCCTGCATGCGGGAAAGCATCGCGTCGCGACTGGTGCCGTGCGTGAAAAAATAGGTTTCCGGAAGCAGGCTTCCTTCTTCGGTTTCAAGCGTTATGTCACCGGTGAAATGGTCGTTATCAGCGATAATCCGGCGAATGTCAGCGGATGTCTTGCCCTCGATGATTGTGAGCCTTCGCTGATGGCTCCTCCCGGCATGGATGATGGCCATGACCTCGCGAAGACTTGCACCAGCCGGTATCTCGAATTCCCCTTCCTTCGGCACGAAGGAGGTGCCGGCAAGGATACGGGCCGCGTCATAGTGGAACAATTCGCGGATCACGCCACCGCGTTTCAATGTCCAGCGGATCGTGGTATGGCCGTCACCCGGGGCGACACGAATCAGGACGGTCTCCTGATGCGGCCCTTCGGCGCTGACAATCAGCCTGTCCACAGCGAACCACGCACCGACGATGGTGGAAACAAAAAGTCCGAAAAGGGCCACCGTCCGGAGCAGAAACCGGGCGGCAGGCCGCATGATCAGGTCACCTGACCGATGATAAGGGACGCATTCGTGCCGCCGAAACCAAATGAGTTCGACATCGCGTTTCGCACTTTGCGGTTTTTCGTAACTAGCGGCACCAGATCGAAGTCGGCGACGGCTTCTTCCGGATCCTCAAGGTTCAGCGTTGGCGGCAGGTCACCAGTCTGCACAGCCTTGACCGAATAGATTGCTTCGATCGCTCCTGCAGCCCCAAGAAGGTGGCCTGTCGCGCTTTTCGTTGACGACATCGAGACATTGCCGACGGCATCGCCAAGAAGACGGCGTACAGCGCCGGCTTCAATCAGGTCGCCAAGTGGTGTCGAGGTGCCATGCGCGTTGACATAGTCAATATCCGCCGGGGTCAGGCCAGCTCTCTTCAGCGCCGCTTCCATCGCGCGGAACCCGCCGTCGCCATCCTCGGCCGGCGCCGTGATATGATAGGCGTCGCCAGACATTCCATATCCCTTGACCTCGGCATAGATGGTGGCGCCCCTGGCTCTGGCATGCTCGAGCTCTTCCAGCACCACAATGCCCGCACCTTCGCCCATCACAAAGCCGTCACGCCCCTTGTCCCAGGGCCGCGATCCCCTTTCGGGCGAGTCATTGTAGCCCGTCGACAGCGCGCGAGCCGCCGCAAAGCCGGCCATACCGATACGGCACACGGCAGCCTCGGCACCGCCGGCCACCATCACGTCGGCATCGTCAAGTGCGACCATTCGGGCAGCATCGCCAATGGCATGAGCACCTGTAGAGCAGGCAGTTACCACGGCGTGGTTAGGGCCACGGAAGCCGTATTTTATTGAGACGTGCCCGGAGACAAGGTTGATCAGCGCAGAGGGGATGAAGAACGGGCTGATGCGGCGTGTGCCACGCTCGTTCATCAGCTGATCGGTCTGCACGATGGTATCCAGGCCACCGATACCCGAACCGATCATGACGCCCGTGCGATTCTGTGACTCGCGATCCTCCGGCATCCAGCCCGAATCCTCGACAGCGAGCTGCGCTGCGACAACGCCAAGCTGGATGAATCTGTCCTGACGGCGCTGCTCGCGCGGGTCAATGAACGAATCAAGGTCGAGCCCGCCTTCGACATCGGCGCCCGGCACCTGGCCGGCGATCTGGCAGGAGATATCATCCACCTTGAAATTGGTGATATGGCTGATGCCGGTTTGGCCGGCAAGTATCCGCGACCAATTGTGATCTACCCCAACACCTAGCGGGGTGACCATTCCGAGACCGGTGACGACTACGCGACGCACGTTTTCCTCCTGATCAGGGAAAGAATGGCTCAAAAATACGCCAGCCCCCGGGGAACGTCCACCATCAAGGCAGATTACCGGGGGCCGGATAGGAATTATTTCGGCGTTTTAGCCGGCGTTTTCTTCCAGGAAGGAGATGGCGTCCTTCACCGTCAGAATGCGCTCGGCGGCATCGTCGGGAATTTCAACACCGAACTCCTCTTCAAATGCCATGACCAGTTCGACCGTGTCGAGACTGTCAGCACCGAGATCGTCGATGAAGCTGGCGCCGTCGACTACTTTGTCGGCGTCGACGCCAAGATGTTCCACAACGATATTCCGAACACGATCTGAGATGTCGCTCATAAAAGCCCCCTTTGTAGAAGGTTGAAACAGCCCCAACCCGGGGCCAAGAATTTCAAAGTTGGCGGCAGATAACACAGAATTACGGCATACGCTAGCCTTAATCCTGCCCTGCCCGATCACGCCTGCCGCCGGCTGCGGGTTCCGGCGCCGAATTCAAACGGAAGCTAGAGCATTGCCATGCCACCATTCACATGGATGGTCGATCCGGTGATATATGACGCTTCGGTACTGGCAAGGTATCGGACAGCCGAGGCAACCTCTTCGGCCGTCCCGAGTCGACCCACCGGCACACGGCCAAGAAGCGCCTCTTTCTGCTGGTCGCCTAGTGCGTCGGTCATCGGGGTCTCGATAAATCCGGGCGCAACGACGTTGACCGTGATTCCGCGGCTTGCCACCTCGGCGGCAAGCGCCTTGCTGAACCCGATCATGCCTGCCTTGGATGCCGCGTAGTTGGCCTGGCCGGGATTGCCCGTCACACCAACAATCGAGGACACCGAGATTATTCGTCCGTGCCGTGCCTTCATCATCGAGCGCAGCGATGCACGCGCAATCATCATGGCGGCCGTCATGTTGACGTTCAGAACTTCATCCCATTCCTCGTCCTTCATGCGCATCGCCAGATTGTCACGCGTGATACCGGCGTTGTTGACAAGTATCGAAACCGGGGCACCCGCGGCATCAGCCGCAGCATCGAATAGCCCCGCCGCTTCATTGCGGTCCGACAGGTTCGCCGTCACCACATGCGCGTTGTCTCCCAGCTCTGAGGCGAGTTCGGCAAGCCTTTCGGCGCGCGTGCCGTGAAGCGCCACTGTGGCACCGCCGGCATGGAGCGCACGTGCGATGGCGGCCCCTATACCGCCGCTGGCGCCTGTCACAAGTGCCGTATTGCCCGACAGATCAAACATGAAGAATCCTCCGTTTTAGATGTCCCGTTCTGGAAACGTCGCCGCGAACCTACAATTCGGCCAACACACTGTCCAGATCATCAGCACCGTCCAGATTCACGATCACGGCATCTGCCAGCGTACGTTTGACGAGCCCCGACAAAACCTTGCCTGTCCCGATCTCGACAAAGGACGAGACGCCCGCCGCCTCGGCGGCGAGCAGGGTCTCGCGCCACCGGACCCGTCCGGTCACCTGCGTCACCAGATTCTCGCGAAAAGCATCGGCCCGGGTCTCCATTGACGCCGTTACGTTGCAAAGAACAGGCACCGCCGCATCCTTCATGTCGGCATCGGCAAGCGCCATGGCCATGGCTTCTGCCGCCGGCTGCATCATGCTGCAGTGGAACGGTGCGCTGACAGGCAGCTTGACGGCCCGACGTATGCCGCGGGCCTTGGCAGATTCAATGGCGAGATCAACCGCAGAAGCAGCACCGCTTACAACGATCTGTCCGGGCGCATTGTCATTCGCAAACTGGATTACGCCAGCCGAGCCGGCTTCGGCGACAATTTCATCGACAACGGTCTTTTCGGCACCAAGGATCGCCGCCATTGCGCCCTCTCCAGCCGGGACCGCGCTCTGCATGCTATCGCCCCGAAGGCGAAGCAGGCGTGCTGCGTCCGTGATCGACAGAGAGCCGGCCGCGGCCAACGCGGAATATTCGCCAAGCGAATGTCCGGCAACAAAGGCAGCCAGATCGGTGATGTCGCGCCCGGTGGCCTGTCGAAGAACGGCAAATGCCGCCATTGAGGCGGCAAACAGAGCGGGTTGTGCATTGCGGGTAAGACGAAGATCCTCTTCCGGCCCGTCTTTCATCATCGCGAAGAGATCCTCGCCAAGCGCCGCGTTCACCTCGTCGAAGACGGCTCGCGCCTCGGGATGGGCATCAGCAAGCGAGGTGCCCATGCCAACGGCCTGTGACCCCTGTCCGGGAAACTGAAACAGAATTTTCTTCGACATGAGTTCTTCTCCTCCACAACCGAGCTGTCCCTGCGGCCACGCCGGCAACTAGACGGCGCCCTCTTGCAGCCGGAATTTGGCGAAATTATGCCGAACCGCCTGCAAGGGCACTGGCTCAGAATTCCCTTGCAGAACCTCGGCTTTGCTGTATGGTGCGGCCTGCATCACGAGGGCGGCACGCCCTCCATGCCTACATCACTGAAACGATCCTTGCCGGGAAACCGGTTGGTCCACCACTCCGAGGTGGACGATTAGCCAGAAGGAGTTACGCATGCGCTTGTATGAAAGCGTGTTCATTGCGCGTCAGGATATTTCGTCCGCACAGGTCGAAACCATGGCCGATGAATTCGCCGGCATCATCACCAATGCCGGTGGCACAATCCACAAACGTGAATATTGGGGCCTTCGCTCCCTTGCCTACCGGATCAAGAAGAACCGTAAAGGCCACTATATCATGTTCAACCTCGAGACCGACTCCGAGACGCTGAAGGAATATGAGCGGATCATGGGCCTGAACGAGGACGTCCTGCGTTTTCTCAACATTCGTATTGAGGAAATTGAGGAAGGCCCGTCGATCATCATGCAGAACAAGGGTGATCGCGGAGACCGTGGTGATCGTGGCGACCGTGGCGACCGTGGCGACCGTGGTTCGCGCCCGCCCCGCGAAGCTGTCAAGACCGAAGAAAAGGCCGAGACCCCGGCCGCCGAAGCGAGCAGCGAGGAATAGGACATGACCCAACTCGAGATCAAACGCGAAGCCGTTCGTCGTCCGTTCGGACGCCGCCGCAAGTCCTGCCCATTCTCCGGGCCGAACGCCCAGACAATCGATTACAAGGACACGAAGCTGTTGTCGCGCTACACGTCAGAGCGCGGCAAGATCGTCCCGTCCCGCATCTCTGCTGTTTCAGCGAAGAAACAACGTGAACTGGCCGTTGCCATCAAGCGCGCACGCTTTCTGGCACTTATGCCGTACGTGACCTCCTAGGCCACGCGACAGGAAGGAGACATATCATCATGGAAATCATCCTGCTCGAACGCGTCGAAAAACTTGGCCAGATGGGCGATGTCGTGAAGGTGAAGCCGGGCTACGCCCGCAACTTCCTGCTGCCGCAGGGAAAGGCCCTTCGCGCCAACAAGGCGAACCTTGAAAGGTTTGAAACCGAAAAGTCGCAGCGTGAAGCCGACAACCTCGCCCGACGCTCCGACGCCGAGACCGAGGCCGGCAAGATGGACGGCCTTGCTGTCAGCATGGTTCGCGCCGCGTCGGAAATGGGCCAGCTTTTCGGCTCCGTTACGTCACGTGACATATCCGAAGCCGTGACCGAGGCCGGCTTCACCATCACCCGTAGCCAGGTGATCATGGAGAAGTCGATCAAGACCCTTGGTCTTCACGAGACCCGCATTCGTCTGCACCCAGAGGTTACCGTAACCGTCACGGTCAACGTCGCGCGTTCGCTCGACGAAGCCGAGACCCAGCTCCGCACCGGTGTTGCCGTCACCGGCATGATCGATGACGAGGACGAAGCCGACGGGGCGGAAGTCGCAGCGGTCGTGTTTGCCGAGGAAGCTGCCACCGACGAGGCACCTGCCGAAGATGCGGCCGCAGACGAAACGCCTGCGGCAGAAACAGCCCCGGAGGACGCCGCCGCGGACGAAGCGCCTGCGGAAGAAGCATCCGGGGATTCTGACGAAGCCTGACAACAGGCTCTTAACATCAACAGAAAGCCGGGGTTCGCCCCGGCTTTTTTTGTCTGCGATAGCCGAGAGCGTAACCTGGCGTAATTTTTTCAGTTATCCCCACTCTCCACAGAACTAACATGGCGCCAGGACCAGTGCCATTTGCTAGGCTTCCCACATGTCCGAAGAAACAAGCAACATCGAAACCTTTCCCGGCGGGTCTGGCGCGGTAGTCGGTATCGGCGCCACAAGGCAGATGCCGAACAATCTTCCCGCAGAACAGAATCTGCTCGGCGCTCTGCTGCTCGACAATGGCGTGATGGAACGGATCGACGACAGGTTGCGGGCAGAACATTTCTACGATCCGCTCCACGGCCGCATCTTTTCGACGATGATGCGCCTGATAGACCGTGGACAGCTGGCGAATCCGGTGACACTCAAAACGTTCTTCAGCGCGACAGAAGAAGGCCAGACGACCGAAATCGAAAATTATCTGGGCGAACTTGCCGACGGTGTCATCAGCATCGCACAGGCGACCGACTATGCCTCCACCATCTATGAGACACATCTCCGCCGCGAGTTGATCCGGATCGGCGACGACGTCATCAGCGACGCCAGCCATCCGGATGTGGACCTTCCGGCCACCACACAGATCGAGACCGCTGAGGCAAAGCTGTTCCAGCTTGCCGAAACGGGAGAAGCCGGCGCCGGGCTGCGGTCTTTCGAGAACGTTGCGGCGGCGGCGATCAATCAGGCGGCGATTGCGCTTAAAAGTGACGGCGGCCTTTCCGGTTACAGCACCGGCCTGACTGGGCTGAACAACAAGATGGGCGGTCTCCATCGATCCGACCTGATCATCCTTGCGGGCCGCCCGGCAATGGGCAAATCCGCCCTCGCCACCAATATCGCCTTTCATGTGGCGACGACAACAAGGACCGGTGAGACGGCTGCACCAGTGGCCTTCTTCTCACTCGAGATGTCGGCCGAACAGCTCGGCACAAGGATTTTGAGTGAACGGGCACGTATCGACTCCAACAGCATCCGCCAGGGCCAGCTTTCCAGCGAGGAGTTCGACAGGCTGATCGAGGCAAGCGACGCTCTGTCGACAGCGCCCTTCTTCATCGATGACACGCCGTCGCTGTCGGTTTCGCAGGTGGCGAGCCGCGCACGCCGGATGAAGCGCACGACGGGCCTTGGCCTGATCGTGATCGACTATCTGCAGTTACTCATGCCGCAGCTTGGCGTCAGGCCGGAAAACCGGGTACAGGAAATATCCAACATCAGCCGCGCGCTGAAGGCCATGGCGAAAGAGCTGGATGTACCCGTTGTCGCCCTGTCGCAGCTGTCGCGTGCCGTTGAACAGCGCGAGGACAAGCGGCCCAATCTTGCAGACCTTCGCGAATCAGGCTCGATCGAGCAGGACGCGGATGTGGTGCTGTTCGTCTATCGAGACGAATACTACCTGGCCAAGAAAGAGCCGGAACGCGAGTCGCATGAAAGCGAGGAAAAGTTCAATCTTCGTTATGACCTCTATCGCGAGCGGCTGGAAAAGGCCCACAACAAGGCCGAGGTCATCATCGGCAAACAGCGTCACGGCCCCACCGGGCTGATCGATCTGCATTTTGAGAAATCGCTCACCAAATTCAGCGATCTCACGGATTCATCACAGGTCCCCGAAGGTTTTTGATCCGGATTTCCTCTATGGATGGCGAGCAATCCCATTTCGGCAATGCCGACAGCCTGATCACCATCGACATTGGCGCCATCGTCGCCAACTGGCAGCACCTTGATTCGCTTTCGCCCGAGGCAACGGAAACAGCGGCCGTTGTGAAAGCCGACGCCTACGGTCTCGGTGCCGCCAGAATCGCGCCGGCACTTGCCGGCGTCGGGTGCCGCTCTTTCTTCGTCATGTCATTGGCGGAGGCCATCTCCCTTAACACGGCGCTGAAGGATAACGGCTTTCATGATGCACGGATATTCGCTCTCGGCGGCTGTCATCATGGACAGGAAGGTGATTTTGCGGTTAGCGGCGTGATCCCGGTCATCAACAGCCTGCCGCAGCTCGAGCGGTGGCGCGAATGGGCGCTGGAGAGCACAACAAGGCTTCCTGCGGCCCTTCATATCGATACCGCGATGACGAGGCTTGGGCTCGATGCCGATGAAATGGCCCGGCTCAACGATCAGCTACAGATTGACGGCCAGTGGCTCAAAGCCTTTGATCTGCACTTCGTCATGAGCCACCTGTCGGCTGGCGAAGATCTGACCGATTCGACGAATGACCGGCAACGCGATGCTGTTTCCGACCTCGGCAATGCGTTTCCCGGCGTGCCTTTTAGTCTTGCCAACAGCGGCGGCACCCTTCGCGGCGGCGATTTTCACATGGCACTGACACGCCCCGGTATTGCCCTGTACGGCCTGCATCCCGCCGGACACGAGGCCGCCAACGAACAGATCGATCAGGCCGCGAAACTCCAGCAGGTTGTGACCTGGCAGGCGAGGATCCTTCAGCGCCGTAGCGCACGGGCCGGTGACAGGGTCGGGTATAACGGGACGCACAGGCTTGAACGCGACTCGCGGATCGTCACACTTGGCGTCGGATATGCCGATGGATATCCGCGCGCCCTCAGCAATCGTGCGCTGGTCGAGATCGCCGGCGAAACGGCACCCGTCGTCGGTCGTGTCTCGATGGACAGCATTACGGTGGATGTCACCCACATCGAGGAATCGCGAATCGCTGCGGTCAACCACGCCACTATACTCGGCAGCCGTTATGATCTGGCCAGCATGGCCCGTGATGCCGCCACAATAGGTTATGAAATCCTCACACAGCTTGGCCGCAGGCCAGCGCGCCGCTATCTCGGCGGCTAACCGCTTTGCCCACAGGGCGAACCGGCACTGGGGGATGGTCAAACAGGTCGATCCGGGGCATAAAGTGAGCCACCCGCCCTTTCACGGCAGAATCGACCCGGGACGAGGATGATTGCATTCCTTCAGAATATCGGCCGCACCAGCCTGGCGTTCCTCGCCGCGATCGGCCGGTTGACCCTGTTCACGCTTGCCGCAGTGCGCTGGACGTTTTTTCCGCCGTTCTATCTTCGCCAGCTTGGAAGACAGATTGTCGACATCGGATATTTCTCACTTCCGGTTGTCGGACTGACGACGCTGTTCTCCGGCATGGTTCTGGCCCTGCAGTCCTATACCGGTTTTGCCCGCTTTTCGGCCGAGGATACGGTCGCGACGGTCGTCGTGCTGTCGGTAACGCGCGAACTTGGTCCGGTGCTTGCCGGACTGATGGTGGCGGGACGCATCGGTGCCTCGATGGCGGCCGAGATCGGCACCATGCGGGTCACCGACCAGATCGACGCGCTCGATACGCTGTCGACGCGCCCGATGCAGTATCTTGTCGCCCCGCGGCTCGTCGCCGGAACGATCTGCCTGCCGTTTCTGGTTCTCATCGGCGACCTTATCGGGGTCTTTGGCGGCTATCTCGTCGGCGTCTACAGGCTTGGTTTCAACCCGTCGATCTATCTGAGCCGGACGCTGGAGTATCTCGAGATCTCCGACGTCACGCTCGGCCTCGTAAAGGCAGCGGTATTCGGGTTCCTGATCGCGCTCATGGGCTGTTATCACGGGTATCATTCGGGACGCGGTGCCGAAGGTGTCGGGCGCGCGACCACCAACGCCGTTGTGTCGGCCTCGATCCTGATCCTGATCTCCAACTATATCGTCACAGCGCTGTTTTTCGGGTGAGCGGAGGATGAGTGGTCAGGACAGCATGGTAACACCGAAGATCGTTCTCGAGGGGATGACCAAATCCTTTGGCGACAAGCCGGTCCTGCGCGGCATCAACCTTGAAGTCGCGCCAGAGGAATCGCTTGCCATCATCGGCACATCCGGTTGCGGCAAGTCCGTGACACTGAAATGCCTTCTCGGGCTGATCCGCGCCGATGGCGGTTCGATCCGTGTCGATGGCGAGGAAATGATCAACGCCGGGCGCCGGCAACTGGAAACCATGCGCCGCCGCTTCGGCATGACGTTCCAGTTCGGCGCCCTTTTCGACTCGCTGCCAATCTGGGAAAACGTAACCTTTCGACTTCGCCAGCAACAGAAAATGACACGCCAGCAGGCCCGCGACGTGGCGGCCGAGACAATCACGCAGCTTGGCCTTGCATCGCATGTCATCGACCAGTTCCCGGCCGAACTGTCGGGCGGCATGCAGAAACGGGTCGCCTTGGCGCGTGCCATCGCGGACAAGCCCGAAATCCTGCTTTTTGACGAGCCGACCTCGGGGCTGGACCCGATTACGGGCGGCGTGATCGACAGGCTGATTATCGATTCCGTTCGCCGTCTTGGCGCGACGGCAGTGACGATCAGCCATGACATGGCGTCGGTGCGGCGCATAGCCGACAAGGTGGCGATGGTCCATAACGGCGTTATCATCTGGTGCGGCCCGGCAGGCGAGATGGACGACACAGGGATCGAAGAAGTGCATCAGTTCGTTCACGGACTTGCCGACGGGCCGCTCACGCTGGCCGCGCAGGCGGAAGCGCGGCGCGGCTGATGGCGAAGACCTCGATAAGCCACGTCTGTCAGCAATGCGGCGGAGCGCACCGCAAATGGTCGGGTCGCTGCGACCATTGCGGAGCCTGGAACACGCTCGTTGAGGAACGCGTCGAGGCGCCGTCCGGGCCGGGAAAAAAGGCCACCGGGCGCCGTGTCGACATGCAGCCTCTTGCGACGTCTGGCGACGTGACACCCCCACCCCGCATGAAAACAGGCATGGCCGAGTTCGACCGTGTTGCGGGTGGCGGGCTTGTCGCCGGATCAGCGACCCTGATCGGCGGCGATCCGGGGATCGGCAAATCAACCCTGCTTCTTCAGCTTGTCTGTCGGCTTTCAGCGGACGGCAGGCGCACGGCCTATGTTTCAGGCGAGGAATCCGCGGAACAGGTGCGCATGCGGGCACGGCGACTAGGGCTGGGAAGCGCCGACGTCGAACTTGCGACCAGCACGAACGCGGCGGATATAGCCGCATCCATTGGCGGCAAGGACGGACCCGAGGTTGTGGTCATCGATTCGATCCAGACGATGTATCTGCCGACGCTGGACTCGGCACCGGGAACGGTCAGCCAGGTTCGGGCCACTGCGCAGGAACTGATCCGAGCCGCAAAGACTCACGACGTGGCGCTTCTGGTTGTCGGGCATGTCACCAAGGACGGCGCCATCGCCGGCCCGCGTGTTCTGGAACACATGGTCGACACGGTTCTGTATTTCGAAGGTGACAGGTCGCATCATTTCAGAATCCTTCGCGGCGTGAAGAACCGTTTTGGCGCGACAGACGAGATCGGCGTCTTCGAGATGGCGGAAAAGGGCCTTGTCGAGGTACCAAACCCCTCGGAACTGTTTCTTGCCGACCGTCGTGACGAGGTGACCGGCGCGGTGGTCTTTGCCGGTATCGAGGGAAGCCGCCCGGTCCTTGTCGAGATCGAGGCGCTTGTCGCCCCTTCGAGCCTCGCCACACCACGCCGCAATGTCGTCGGATGGGACAGCAGCCGGCTTGCCATGCTCACCGCAGTCCTTGAGGCACGTTGTGGCGTTCCGCTGTCAGGCCGCGACATCTTCCTGAATGTTGCCGGCGGCATGAAGATCGGTGAAACCGCGGCAGATCTGGCCGTGGCGGCCGCACTTCTGTCCTCAGTCGCCGGACGGCCGGCCCCGCCGCGAAGCGTATTCTTCGGCGAGGTCGCGCTTTCGGCCGAACTCAGGCAAGTGGCGCAGGCTGACTCCCGCCTAAAGGAGGCCTCGAAGCTTGGCTTTGACCTTGCCGTGATGCCGCGGCCCCGCAAGAAACTCGCCGCGCCGAGCGGCCTGTCGATAGCGCAGCCTGCAACGCTTGCCGAGTTGATTGAAATCATGGGCGGTGTAGCATGAGGTGCCTCAGCTTGGACGGGAACGGGTGGTCATGAATTTCGACATCACCGCGCTGACACTCATCGATTATGCCGCGATCCTGGTTCTGCTGGTTTCCGGCGGGCTGGCGACCCTCCGCGGCATGACCCGGGAATTGATGGGGCTGATCGGCTGGCCGATCGCCATCATTGCCGCAAAGGTGAGCGCCCCCTATCTCCAACCGACCCTGGCCGACGCCATCAAGATCGAAGGCATCAGCGACGCGCTGGCATGGGGTGTCCCGTTTGTGATCGTCGTCGTGCTGTGGTTCGCCTTTTCATCGCTCGTGTCACCCGGTCTCAGCAAGGCAGGGCTTGGGGGGTTGGACCGCTGGCTCGGCTTCCTGTTCGGACTGATCCGTGGCTTCGTCATCGTGCTGTTGATCTATACCGGCGCGGTAGTTGCGCTTGAAGGCGAGGACAGGCTTCCCTCAATGGTCGCTGAATCACAGACTACGCCGATGCTGCGAGGCGGCGCCCATATCGTGTCAGGCATGCTGCCGGACGACATCCGGGATCGTGTTATCGACAACCTGCCGGCCCCAACCGAGCCCACAACCGAAATTCAGGAGGCGGGTGACTCTCTTGGCGAAGCGGGTGCATCGGGACTGGAACTTTTTGAAGACGAGACGGCGAAATAGCCAAACCCGCCAATGACAGGGGGCGCTTGATTTGTCTCGGGAATTGCCCAATAACCTTGTCGTTATCGCTGGAGATCAAGTTGATTTCATTTTTTGAGAAGAGCAGCCCGACATGCCGATGACGAACGGCGCCGCCCCATCGAATGACCGACCCGAACAGCTTGACGGCTTCCATGAAGAATGCGGGGTTTTCGGGGTGTTCGGCAGCGACGAGGCAAGTGTACTGACGGCACTTGGCCTGCACGCTCTGCAGCATCGCGGGCAGGAAGCATCCGGCATTGTGACTTTCGACGGCTCGGATTTCCACGCGCATCGCGCGCTTGGCCATGTCGGTGACAACTTCGGCGCCAATTCGCCGCAGATGCGGGAATTGCGCGGCCACATCGCGATCGGACACAACCGCTACTCGACCAGCGGCAACGTCAATCCCTTCATGGAGATACAGCCCTTCTCCTCCGAGCTTGCCTTTGGCGGGTTCGCGCTGGCGCATAACGGCAATCTGACCAATGCCGGTCGGCTTCGTGCTTCGCTGATTGAGACCGGAAGCCTGTTCCAGTCATCATCCGATACCGAGGTGATCGTGCACCTTGTCGCGCGCTCGCATCAGGCGGATGTAACGGGCCGTCTGACCGACGCTCTGAAGCAGATTGACGGCGCCTACTCGCTCGTCTGCGTGGCGGACGACATGCTGATCGGCGTGCGTGACCCCCACGGCGTCCGGCCACTGGTTCTTGGCAAGCGCAACGACACCTGGATCCTTGCGTCGGAAACCTGTGCGCTCGACATCGTGGGCGCGGCTTACGTGCGTGACCTCGAACCTGGCGAGATGCTGGTTATCGACAGGAACGGCGTGAAAAGCCAGAAACCGTTCCAGACCGTCACATCGCGATTCTGCGTTTTCGAATATATCTATTTTTCCCGCCCCGACTCGCAGGTCGAAGGGCGCGGCGTTTACCATGCCCGCAAGGCGATCGGTGCCGAACTGGCGCGCGAGTCGCAGATCGAGGCAGACCTGGTGATCCCCGTTCCGGATTCAGGTGTTCCCGCTGCGCTTGGCTACGCAGAGGCGTCCGACATACCATTCGACCTCGGAATCATCAGGAACCACTATGTCGGCCGGACATTCATCCAGCCGACACAGAAGGACCGCACAGACTCGGTAAAGCTGAAGCATAACGCCAACCCGGCGGCAGTGCGTGGAAAACGGATCATTCTCGTGGACGATTCAATCGTACGCGGCACCACTTCGCGCAAAATTGTCACAATGATGCGCAATGCGGGCGCGGCTGAGATTCACATGCGGATCGCCAGCCCACCAACCACCCATCCCTGTTTCTATGGTGTCGACACGCCAAGCCAGGACCAGCTGATCGCCGCACAGATGTCGATCACGGAAATCGCCAAGGAAATCAACGCTGACAGCCTTGCCTTCATCTCGGTCGACGGCATGTATCGGGCCATCGCCGGGATCGAAAGGGATGTCGACAATCCTCACTTCTGCGATGCCTGCTTCACCGGAGATTATCCGATCCGGCTGGCAAGCGGACTGAGCGCCAAGCGGGTTTCACACGGGAGCGCCAGCTGATGGCACAGCATAAAGTCGATCTCTCCAGCAAGCTGATACTGGTGACCGGCGCAACCCGCGGCATTGGCCGTGCCGTTGCCGTCGCCGCAGCAGCAGCCGGGGCGGAGATCATCATTACCGGCCGCACCATCGGCGCGCTTGAAGAGGTCGATGACGAGATCAAGGCTGCCGGAAGTTCGGCCACCATCGTGGAACTGGACATGAAGGATACGGCTGCCATCCCGCGGCTAGCCTCTGCAATCGCCGGTCGCTGGGGACGGCTTGACGGGTTTGTCGCCAACGCCGCCATGCTGGCGGCACTGACACCGATCAGCCATCTGACACCCGAGGCATGGGACGAGTCGGTTGCCGTCAATCTGACCGGACAGTGGCATATGATCCGCGCCTTCGATCCGCTTCTTCGTGCTGCGCCGGCCGGGCGCGCCATTCTGGTTACGTCAGGCGCGGCTTTAGGGAGCAAGCCTTTCTGGGCGCCCTATGCGGCGACCAAGGCAGGGCTCGAGGCGCTGGGCCGTTCATGGGCCGGTGAAAGCGAACAGACCAACCTGAAGATCAACATGATCAACCCGGGTGGAACGGCAACGAAAATGCGTGCCTCCGCTTTTCCGGGTGAAGACCCGGCATCGCTGCCGCAGCCATCTGACATCGCGCCCGCCTTCCTGCGCCTTCTTGCCGAGGATTGCCCCTATCACGGGGAGCTTGTCGAGGCACGCCAGTTGATCTGACCTGCCTCTATTCATCCCGAATATCGCAGCGGCCCTATGCCTGCCAGCTGATCACGCGGCAGAGGTACGGGCCGCGCGAGAATCTCGGCGGCCAGGAGGTCGCCAAGAAGCGGGGCAAGGGTGAAGCCGCGGGCGCCAAGACCGCCAAAGACGAACAGCCCTTCGGACAGCCGGCCTGAAAGTGGCCGCCGGTCCGGAAGACTTGCGCGGCGGCTCATCCTCGCTCCAAAACCATCAGCGATCGAAGGCAAGAACTGTCGAAGAGGCTCCGGCAGCAAAGCCAGATTATGTTCGTGACCGGCGGTTAGCCTCTCCGAAAATCCTTCAGGAATCTGGCCTTTCCAGAAAGTCGCACCAAGGTCATGCCTGCCATCCAGCGCCGGTGTCAGATATCCGCCAAAACTCAGCCCGATATCGAGTTCGGACATGGCCCCGACCGATGGCACCTGGCTGACCATGCCGT
>JAYYLR010000043.1:0-8744 GCA_036143955.1 Pseudomonadota bacterium
ACGGCCGGCTCGACGATGGGTGTGCTGTTGAAGTACCAGGACGATATCGCCCGGATCACCGGCAGCGAAGCGGCGCGGATCCTGACCGAGGTTCAGGCGGAAATGGCTGGATACAAGGCCGGATGACGGGTGCGGGTTCGAATGTTGTCAGTTTTCCGCTGCCGCGAGCCCGCCGCTCTGTTCGCGGCCGGAAACTGGCTGCCAACATCACGCTGTTCGTTCGCACCCTGCGGCGGGCCGGTGTGTCGGTTGGGCCGGCAACGGCTGTAGACTGTGTTGAGGCCGCGCGACTGATCGATATCGGCGACCGCGACCAGTTCTACCACGCCCTTTCGAGTTGCATCGTAAAGCGTCCGGAGGACCGGCTGCTGTTCGATCAGGCATTTCACATATTCTGGCGCAATCCGCGCCTGATGGAGAAAATGCGCGACCTTCTGCTGCCGACGCTTTCGCGCGAACCGGAAGACGGGGACGAGCAGCCACAAACGACACGCCGTGTCGATGAGGCATTGCGCCCGGACCGGCCACAGGCGCCCCTGCAGGCCGAAGACAATGAAACGATCGAAATCGACATGTCGATGACATCCTCGCCGGACGAGCAGCTTCGAAATATGGATTTCCAGATGATGTCGACCGCCGAAATCAGCGAGGCGGAGGCGGCAATCGACAGGATGCGGCTTCCGGTACCGTTGCGACCGTCGCGTCGATTTGTGCCGGAGAATCGCGGTGGACGGGTGTCCTTTCGACGGACGATCCGCCAGATGACCCGCCGTGGCGGGCTGGCAATCCCGCTTCACGAAGCGCCGCGCCAGCGACCAAGGCCGCTTGTCGTGATCTGCGACATTTCGGGTTCGATGGAGCGCTATTCGCGGATGCTCCTTCGTTTCACACATGCGCTGACGCAGCGTCGCGGCACGGTCCACAGTTTTCTTTTCGGCACCCGGCTGACGAACGTGTCCCGCCAGATGCGCGACCGTGATCCCGATGCGGCGCTTCGCAGCGTCGCCGCAAATGTCGAGGACTGGTCCGGCGGAACACGGATTTCCGGGGCGCTGGCCGATTTCAACCGCGACTGGTCGCGGCGCGTTCTCGGGCAGGGGGCCGTCGTGCTGTTGATTACGGACGGGCTGGAGCGCGATCCGGACAGCAATCTCGGTTTCGAGATCGAGCGGCTCCATAAATCCTGCTCACGGCTGATCTGGCTGAACCCGCTGCTTCGTTTCGACAGGTTCGAGCCGCGCAGCCTCGGGGTGCAGCAGATCCTGCCGCATGTCGACGCCTTCGTGCCGATACATTCGCTCGATTCAATGGCTGATCTGGCAGCCGTGCTGAGCGCCGACCTTCCTTCGAACTGGCGGCACCGCGATCTCGAAGATTGGCAGCATTCGCTCCGATCCGTGCAGTCTGAAGCGCCGGCAGGGGGAGGCGCCCCATGACGGATGCCGCGCCGCTGACATCGACCAACGCCGCGCTGATCATCCGCGCCAAGGCATGGAAGGACGCCGGGCATGGCGTCGCCCTTGCCTTCGTCATGGAGACATGGGGGTCGTCACCACGCCCGGTCGGAAGCGTGATGGTGATCCGCGATGACATGGCCGTGGAAGGGTCGGTGTCCGGCGGGTGTGTCGAGGGTGCCGTCATCGACGCCGCCATTGAGTCGCTGACAACCGGTGCCGGTCAACGGCTGGATTTCGGCGTTGCCGACGCCAAGGCGTGGGAGGTCGGCCTGTCCTGTGGCGGGCGGATTGCCGTTCTGGTCACGCCAATTGCTGAGGGCGGTCTTCCGGGAGAGGCGCTTGACGACCTTGCCGGGGATATCGTGGCCCGGCGAGCAGGCGCCGTGACCTTCGACGCCGCGAATGGCGCGCGGCTCGAACGCAGCTCGGAAGATGGCGAAATGGTCTCTGCCTTGAGCGACGATGAGAGCAGTTTCACCTTCCGGCAGGTGCCGCCGCGCCGCGTCGTCATCATCGGCGGTGTCCATATCACCCAGTTCCTGGCACCGATGGCACGGCAGGCGGGATACGACGTCGTGGTCATCGACCCGCGGGCGGTGTTCAGCGCCGCCGAACGGTTCCCGGGAAGTGATTGCCGGACAGCATGGCCCGACGAGGCCATGGCCGAACTCGGGCTCGACACGCGAACGGCCGTGGTAACGCTGACACATGATCCCAAGATTGACGACCCGGGATTGCAGGCGGCGCTTGCCAGCGACGCCTTCTATATCGGATGTCTCGGATCGCGGCGAACGCACGCCGCGCGCTGCGAGCGGCTGGCAGAGGCCGGATTTTCCAAGGCGGACCTTGCCAGATTGCATGGACCGGTCGGTCTCGACATCGGCGCGCGCACGCCGGCCGAGATCGCCGTGTCGATCCTGGCGCAGATGATTGCTGTCGCGTCCGGCGCCTCCCGAGCGACAGGCCTATGAAGTTTGGGCCGGCAACGCCGTCGGCATGCGAGGGAGCGATCCTTGCGCATGCGGTATATCTTCCTGACGGCCGGCTTCGTAAAGGAAGCCGGCTGTCAGTCGCCGATATCGCACGGCTTGAAGCCGCCGGCGTGGAAACGGTCACGGTAGCGTTTCTCGAGCCTGGCGACATCGACGAGGACAGTGCTGCCGACCGCCTCGCGGCGGCGCTTGTGCCGGCCGGACCGCGTCTCTCGTCGGCCTCGACCGGGCGGGTCAACATATATGCCGTCGGGCGAGGGCTCGTGCGGTTCGACAGGGACCGTCTGAAACGCCTCAATCGCATCGACGAGGGCATCACGCTGGCCTGCGTGCAGCACAATCAGCTCGTCGAGGATGGCGACATGATCGCCACATTGAAGATCATTCCCTACAGCCTGCCGGAGAAAACTGTCGAGGCAGCGATCACCGCCGCCGGCGGGGTGCCGGTATTTTCCTTTCATCCGCTGGCGACGCGGCCCTTCGCGCTCATCCAGACGCGCATGGACGGGATGAAGCCGGCGCTGCTGACGGCGACAGAGAAGGTGACCAAGCAACGGCTCGACCAGCTTGGCTGCGCGCTTGTGGACAGCCGTGTTGTCGATCATGACGCCGCCAGCCTCGAGGCGGCGATCTCAGAGTCGGTGGGACATGGTGCCGAGGCCATTCTGATCTGCGGTGCTTCTGCCATAAGTGACCGGCGGGACGTCGTCCCGATGGCCGTCGTGGCGGCCGGCGGCAGCGTGCACAGGCTGGGCCTACCAGCGGATCCCGGCAACCTGCTGATGACGGCAGGCATAGGCGATATGCCGGTCATCGGCATGCCGGGATGTGCCCGTTCGGCGCGGCTGAACGGCTTTGACTGGGTGCTGCAGCTGGTGCTTGCGGGAATTGAGATCGATGAGGACGAGATCGCCGACATGGCGATCGGCGGTTTGCTGATGGAAATCGCCTCGCGGCCCCTGCCAAGGAAAATGGTCGAGCGCCGCCGCCCGACAAATATCGTCATTGGCGGTGTCCTTCTTGCCGCCGGCTCGTCGCAGCGCATGGGCGAGGTGAACAAGCTTCTTGTCGAAATCGAGGGCCAGCCGATGGTCCGCCATGCCGCCACGGCGATGATTCAGGGCGGCATCAGGGATCTCGTCGTCGTCACCGGCCACCAGCAGGACAAGGTGCGGGAGGCGCTCGGGGGGCTTGAGGTGACCTTCATTCACAATGCCGATTTCGCTGCGGGTCAGGCCGGTTCCGTCGCGGCTGGTGTCGGTTCTCTTCCCGATGGCCTGTCAGGCGCGCTCATTGCGCTGGGTGACATGCCGTTTGTGACGGCCGATCTTGTCGCCGAGATGATTCGGGATCACTCCGGACTTGGCGATGGCGAGACGCGTATTTCATTTCCGGTCCATGAAGGCCGGCGCGGCAACCCGGTTCTGTGGGGCCGCGGTTTCTTCGATGCGCTCCGCAAGCTGAGTGGTGATGTAGGCGGGCGAACGGTGCTGGCGGCGAACCCGGCCGCCGTGAACAGCATCGGCTGGCATGATGACAGCATTCATCGCGACATTGACACCCCGATGGACCTGTCATAAGAGCATCTTCGCCACCCTCGCGGCACGCGATCGGCAATAGAGGGTTGAACCCATCAGCCAGTGGCGTTATATCGTCGTGAAATCTCACCACACCCCGCTATGAACCAGCGCCGCCGGAACAACCATCCGACGCTGGGCGGCAGGTCAGCAGGGGCAGGTTGATACCAACCGACCGACCCATACAGGAGACCAATCCATGCAGCTTTCGAACTTCACAGGCAAAACAGTCGCCATCATGGTTGCCAGCGGATTTGATGAGGACATGTTCATCGCCATTCAGCGTGCGATGATGTCCGTCAACGCGAAGCTTCGCGTCATCTCCCGTGATGCCGGACTGACGAATGCCTGGAATGGAAGCGGCTGGGGCATGTCATATCCTGTCGATTCGACGCTTTCGACAACACTTGCCGTCGACTATGACGCGTTGATCATTCCATCGGGCGAGCGCCATGTCACAACGCTTGAGGCCGAAGCGCATGCCAAACGGCTTGTGCGCGCCTTCACCCGCGAAGACATGCCGGTTCTTGCGCTCGGCGAGGCACGTGCGCTTTTGGAAATGGTCGATATCGCCATTCCACAATCCGATGCCGAAACCGGCGTTGGTGTCGAAGGACGTCTTGCCATCGGCACGACCGAGAATTTCATGGCTGGTCTCGAGGCGTTAAACCAGGCCATGGTCGTGGATGATGGCGAAAGCGTCGCCGCGTAGCGCGCGCAGGCATTTTTCAGTTGGGTAGAGGATGACATGGGCCGGGACACTGAAGACATGGCCCTGCCGTCCCCCTGTGTTTCGGTCTGTCAGCTCGACGAGGGTTCAGGACTGTGCCTTGGCTGTTACAGGACGGGTGCTGAAATCGCCGCCTGGCGATCAATGAGCCCGGCCGAGCAGCATGAGCTGCTCAACACGCTTCGGGACAGACGCGCTGCGGTAACAGGCGTGGCCCGCAGGGCGCCGCGCCGCCGCCGCAACTGACGACAAGGCATACGCTGGAAAGACATTCACATGACCACTCTCGACGAGCTGGTGGCGGAAAAAGGGTGGGTAATCGCTGACGGCGCCACCGGCACCAACTATTTCAAGCTTGGCCTGGAGACAGGCTACCCGCCGGAACTCTGGAACATCGAACGTCCGGATGATGTTGCCGGGCTCCACTCCGCCTTCATCGAGTCGGGATCGCAGCTCGTGCTCACCAATTCCTTTGGCGGTACACATCACCGGCTTCGTCTTCATGGGGCGCAGGACCGCGTGACCGAACTCAATCTGGCAGCGGCGCGGCTTGCGAGAATGGCGGCAGATGCGGCTAAAGCCCACGTCGTGATCGCCGGGTCGATCGGCCCGACCGGCGAGCTGTTTGCGCCGATGGGCGCGCTGGACTATGCGGATGCGCGCGCCGCCTTTACCGAACAGGCGCTGGCTCTTGCCGAAGGTGGTGCCGACATGCTGTGGGTCGAGACCATGTCTTCGCTGGAAGAGGTCAGGGCGGCCATCGATGCCGCGAAGACAACCGGTCTTCCGGTTGCCGCCTGCATGACCTTCGACACGGCCGCACGTTCGATGATGGGCGTCATGCCCGCGGATTTTGCCGGCAAGGCGGCTGAATATGGCGCGGATCTTGTCGGCGCCAATTGCGGGATCGGGCCTGCCGAACTGCTGCATTCGGTGCGCGGCATGCTGCCGGTCGTCGACATACCGGTGATCGCAAAGGGCAATTGCGGTATTCCGGCCTATGTCGATGGCGGCATCCATTACCACGGCACGCCGGAGCTGATGGCCGACTATGCCTGCTTCGCGCGGGATGCCGGTATCACGGTCATCGGCGGATGCTGCGGAACCACGCCGGACCACATTGCTGCGATGGCGGCGGCGCTGGAATCGACACCAAGGCGGCCCTTTGATCCCGAGGCCGCAGAAGCCGCCCTTGGCAAACCGTGGAAGGACGTTCCTGCCGCGCCGGAAGACAAAGCCCCCCGCCGCGAACGTAGCCGCCGTCGCAGGCGAGACTGAACCCGTCCCAGCTGGCGCTTGCCGGCGGTGACAAGCCGGTTGCGGAAGCCATGCAATCTTTGCATACTGCGCCCGCTTTTACAGGTTGACGCCAGCCGGCCGGCGGCGTCGCCGGAAGTTTCCAGTCGGAGTATCAAGATGCACGCCTATCGCTCACATACATGCGGCGAGCTTACCGAAAACCATGTTGGCGACACGGTCCGTCTTTCGGGATGGATCAACCGCAAGCGCGACCATGGACAGCTCGTCTTCGTCGATCTGCGTGATCATTACGGGCTGACCCAATGTGTCGTCGACTCGTCGGACCCGAGTTTTGCAGCCGTCGAGGAAACGCGGCTCGAGTCAGTGGTGACGATTACCGGCACGGTTCTCAAGCGAAGCGACGAGACGATCAACACCTCGCTTCCGACAGGTCAGGTCGAGGTCCGGATCGAGAGTTTCGACGTGCAGTCGGCGGCGGACACGCTACCGCTTCAGGTTAATTCCGATGTCGATTCAGGTGAGGAAACGCGTCTTCGCTACCGCTATCTCGACCTGCGACGCGGCCGTCCGCATGACAACATCATGCTTCGCGCTAAGATTATCCAGTCGATCCGTGCGCGCATGGTCGCGCAGGACTTTACGGAATTCCAGACGCCCATCCTCACCGCGTCCTCGCCGGAAGGCGCGCGCGACTTCCTCGTGCCGGCGCGCCTCCATCCCGGGAAGTTCTATGCCCTTCCGCAGGCGCCGCAGCAGTTCAAGCAGCTCGTGATGGTGTCCGGATTTGACCGCTATTTCCAGATCGCGCCCTGCTTTCGTGACGAGGACAGCCGTGCCGACCGCAGCCCGGGCGAGTTTTACCAGCTCGACCTCGAGATGAGCTTTGTCGAGCAGCAGGATGTGTTCGATGCCGTCGAGCCGGTCATCCGCGGCGTGTTCGAGGAATTTTCCAACAAGGCGATCGACCAGGAATTCGTGCATATCCCTTTCGCCGAGTCGATACTGAAATATGGCAATGACAAGCCCGATCTCCGCATCCCCATCGAGATCAGTGACGTCACCGACATCTTCCGCGGCTCCGGCTTTTCCATTTTTGCGAAGGCGATTGAAGGCGGCAGCGTCGTGCGTGCCGTTCCCGGTCCGAAATGCGGCAGCCGCGCCATTGCCGACAGGATGAACAGCTGGGCGCAATCCGAAGGTGCCCCCGGCATGGGTTACATCATCTATGGTGACGGTGAGGCGCGGGGCCCCGTCGCCAAGGCGCTTGGCGCCGATAAGGCCGAGGAAATCCGCGTCGCGACGGGAGTCGGCGATGGCGACGCCGTGTTTTTCGCCTGTTCCGATGAGGCCGCCGCAGCATCGCTTGCCGGCCGGGCGCGTGTCCGTATTGGTGAGGAACAGGGGCTGATTGACGACAATGTCTTCCGCTTTGCCTGGATTGTCGATTTCCCGATGTTCGAGCGCGACGAGGCCACCGGCAAGATCGATTTCTCGCACAATCCGTTTTCGATGCCGCAGGGCGGGCTGAAGGCGCTTGAAGAACAGGACCCGCTGACGATCAAGGCCTGGCAGTACGACCTTGTCTGCAACGGCGTCGAGCTGTCGTCAGGTGCGATCCGGAACCACCTCCCCGAGGTGATGTACAGGGCGTTCGAAATCGCCGGTTATGATTCCTCCGTCGTCGATGAGAAATTCCCGGCGATGATCAACGCCTTCCGTTTCGGAGCGCCACCACATGGCGGCATTGCCCCCGGAATCGACCGCATGGTGATGCTGATTGCCGACGAACCGAATATTCGGGAGGTGATCCTGTTCCCGATGAACGGCAAGGCGGAGGACCTGATGATGGCGGCACCGTCCGAGGTTGATGACGCGGCGCTCACCGAGCTTCACATCCGACGCGCGCCCGTTCCCAAGAAAAGCTGAATCAGCGCGCCATCCGGTGTGTCGTCCAAAGGACGGTGGCCAGAAGCAGGACGGCGCCAGTCTGGTGCATGGCGCCAAGTGATAGCGGAACGCCGTTCAGCAGCACCGCGATCCCGAGGATGAACTGCGCGCCAACAAGCAGAATCGCCAGCGTTGCAGGACCGCGGCTCGCGGCCTGGCGCCGGCCGCGAAGCGCCAGCGTGATGACGGCAAGGACGGCAAGCACCGCAATCCAGCGATGATGGAACTGTGCGGCAGCCGGATTTTCGAAAGCATCCTTCAGACCCATCTCGCCATATTCGACCGGGATCAGCCCGTTACCCATAAGCGGATAATGATTGTAGAGAAGCCCGGCATCCATGCCGGCAACAAGCGCCCCGGCAAGGATCGTCACGGCAACGATGGCCAGGGTGCCGGCCGCATGCCCGCGCGGAAGGCCGGCACGGCCATAGCGGATATCGAACGCGGTCCAGAGCAGAAGCGCAAAGATCAGCAGCGCCATACCAAGATGGACGGCGAGCCGGTATTGCGACACGGTGGCATCCGCCGTCAGGCCCGACTTCACCATCCACCAGCCTATGACGCCCTGCAACCCTCCCAGCAAGAGCAGCAGGAACAGCCTGCCGCCGAAGCCGTTCGGCACACGCCGGCGGAGTATCAGCCAGGCGAAGGGGACCACAAAGACAAGTCCGAGAAGGCGCCCCCACAGCCGGTGGACATACTCCCAGAAAAAGATTGTCTTGAAGCCGGCAAGATCCATCCCGTAGTTGAATTCGTCATATTCCGGCGAGGCGACATAGAG
>JAYYLR010000044.1:0-8775 GCA_036143955.1 Pseudomonadota bacterium
CGGCCACGATTTCGGGCTGCGAGTCCTGCATGATCGACGAAATCACATCGGGCTTGCCAAGCGCATACCAGCCGCCATAACCGGCAACGGCAAAAATGACGACAATCGAGGCCATCATCGCGCCTGACCGCTGCGGTCGCTGCTTGTCGACGGGGAAGCTGTATTCAGGACGATCCTCACCGGCACCAAGAAGCGCGCGGTAGCGCTGCGTGATTTCCGCCGGATCCAATCCGATCTCACGCGCATATGTCCGAAGATAACCGGAAACATAGGTCGGGCCGGGAAGCTGGTCGAACTCACCAGCTTCCAGATTCTTCAGATATCCCTTTGAAATACGCAGAAGATGCGCAATCTCATTGATCTGCAACCCACGTTCAAGACGCGCAGCATTAAGGTCAGCCCCGATCTGGCGGAAGCTGTCCCCATACGCGCCGTCATCGCGTGCCTCAAAATCCATAACAGCCCACGCGGTATCCCTATAGTCTGCATTACAGTATCGAAAATTACCGGGAATGCAATAGTTTGGGAGATGGTCCTGTTTTTATGGCGCCGCCGATAGCCGCCTGAGATTTGCCCTTGCGTCAGATCAGCCCGAGGTCAATCCTCGCCATCGAGACCGAAGGCGGTATGTAGGCTGCGCACGGCAAGCTCGGTATATTCAGCCGATACAAGAACCGAAATCTTGATTTCCGAAGTCGAAATCACCTCGATATTGATGCCCCTGTCCGCAAGCGTCTCGAACATGGTTCTTGCCACACCGGGTTGCGAGCGCATGGCGGTTCCGACGACAGAGATCTTGGTCACGTCATCCTTTGAGTCGATTCCCTGGAAGCCCAGCCTGTCGCGGCTGGCATCGATGATTCCAAGCGCCTTTGAAAGATCGCCGCGACCAAGCGAAAATGTGATATCGGTCAGCTGACCTTCGCTGGCAGCGGACTGCACAATCATGTCGACATTGATATGGTTCTCGGCAAGCTCGCCAAAAACCGCGGCGGCGATGCCGGGTTTGTCCGGCAGCCCCTGTATTGTCACCTTGGCTTCGTCCGGGCTGTAGGCAATACCGCTGATTTTTTCCTGTTCCACGATTGCATCCTCATTGACGACGAGCGTTCCCGGCGCGTCCGTGAAGCTGGAGCGCACCTGCAAATTGACATTGTGCCGCATCGCCATCGCAACTGATCGTGTCTGCAGCACCTTGGCGCCAAGCGACGCCATTTCGAGCATTTCCTCAAAGGTGATCTGGTCAAGCTTTTGCGCCTTTGGCGCAATCCGCGGGTCGGTTGTGTAGACGCCGTCGACATCGGTGTAGATGTCGCAGCGGTCCGCGTCCAGCGCCGCGGCAAGCGCCACCGCGGACGTGTCCGACCCGCCACGCCCAAGCGTCGATACCCGGCCGTCCGGCGCAAGGCCCTGGAACCCTGCAACGACCGCGACCTGGCCACCGGCCAGCCTTTCGCGCATCAGGCCGGTATCGATTCTTTCGATGCGTGCGGCGCCATGCACCTCGTCAGTATGGACCGGGATCTGCCAGCCAAGCCAGGAACGGGCATCGACGCCGAGATTCTGCAGCGCAATCGCCAGAAGTCCAACCGTGACCTGTTCGCCGGTTGCGACGATGGTGTCATATTCGCGGGCGTCGTGCATCGGGCCGACATCGCGAGCCCAGGCAACAAGCTGGTTTGTCGTGCCTGCCATGGCGGAAACCACGACGGCGACGCTGTTACCGGCGTCTACCTCGGCTTTCACCCGCGATGCGACGTTGCGGATCCGGTCGAGATCGCCGACCGAGGTACCGCCAAATTTTTGAACAATGAGCGCCATTTTTGTCTTATGGTTGCCGCAGCTTTGAGAAATCGCAGCTTTCATAGCTGTAACGGCGGAATGGGGCAAGCCCGTGGACACGACGGCGGACCAGAAAGAAATCGACAATTTCGCCGCCATGTCGGCGCACTGGTGGGACGAAAGCGGGCCGATGGCACCGCTTCACGACTTCACACCGGTGCGGATCGACTACATTCTTGACAGTATCAGGCGTATCGGGACCGGCGACGATGCCCGCCCCGACGGGCTCAGGGTCCTCGACATCGGCTGCGGCGGCGGGCTGCTTGCCGAGCCGATGGCCCGTCTTGGGGCTCGGGTCACGGGGATCGACGCAACAGCCGAGGCCATAGATGCCGCGAAAGCGCATGCGGCAGCCGGCGGGCTTGACATCGACTACCAATGCAGGACAGCTGAATCCCTTGCCGAAACCGATGCGCTTTTCGATGTCATTTATGCGTCGGAAGTGATCGAGCATGTGACGGACAGGCGGCTGTTCGCCCGCGCCATCTCCACCATGCTCGCGCCCGGTGGCACCGTGGTCATCACCACCATCAACCGCACTCTGGCGTCACTTGCTCTCGCCAAAGTGGCGCTTGAATATGTCTTCCGCCTGGTGCCGGCGGGAACCCATGATCCGGCGCGCTTCGTGAAGCCGGCCGAACTACGATCTGAATTTGCCGCTGCCGGCATCATCCTCGACGAGATGACCGGGTTTGCGCCGCTTCCAGCCCGGCGGATCGGCGGCAACGGATTTGTGCGGATCGGCAGTCTTGCGGTCAATTATGCAGCCAGCGGGACGCGCGCCTGAACGGTCAGTTGTCCTTCGGAAGCCAGGGCATATCCAGAACGTCTATCCCTTCCTCGTCGAGCGCTTCGCGCTCTTCGGTCGTGGCATGGCCATAAATGCCTTCGGGCTCCACTTCGCCGTAGTGGATCTTTCGCGCCTCTTCGGCAAAATCTGATCCGACGTCGCGACACTCATCCTTGATCCTTGTCTGAAGGGCCCGCATTTCCGTCATCAGCTCATGCATCCGTCGCGCAGCCTCTGGCGGCAACGCGGCTGCCGATGGCGGTGCCTGGTCGGCAGGCTGCACTGGCGCGGGTTCTGACTTGCGGGTCTTGGGGCTGGCGAGGTTCGGAGCCATCAGCGCCCGCCTGACGGCGCCGCAGCCGCATACCGGACAGCTCAGAAGCCCTGACTGCTGCTGCGCCTCGAAAGCGGACGAGTCGCCAAACCAGCCCTCGAACTCATGCTCCTCATCGCATATCAGCTGATATTTGATCATCGGACCGCCATCATGCCGCGGTCAGCTGAGCCGGCCATGGCAATGCTTGTATTTCTTTCCGGATCCGCAGGGGCAGGGCTCGTTGCGCGACACCTTGCGCTGCGGCATCGGGCGCGGCGCCGCTGCTGCCGGCGCTTCGGACTCGGCGGGCGCCTCCGGTTGCCGGATTTCGACATGGCTCAGCACCATTGTCACCGTCTCGCGAAGTCCGGCGAGCAGTGATTCGAACATTGTGAAGGCTTCCCGCTTATATTCGTTCAGCGGGTCCTTCTGCGCATAGGCGCGGAGTGAAATGCCCTGACGGAGCTGATCAAGACTGAGAAGATGCTCCTTCCACTGCTGATCGAGAACCTGGAGAAGAAGCGACTTCTCGGCCATCCGCATCATGTCCGGCCCGATCCTTACGGCTTTTTCCGCCATGTAGCGGTCGGCCATGTCGCCAAGACGTTCTTCGATCTCGGTTTCGGCCACACCGTCCTCGGCGAACCATTCCTCGGCCGGAACATCGACCGCAAGAACCCGCGTTGCATCGGCTTTCAGCTGTTCGGCGTCCCACTGGTCGCTGAAGCTTCCGGCCGGTACTGCGCGCTCCACGATCTGCGCGACAGCCTCACGGCGCATTTCGGCGACCGTGTCCTGAACGTCGCCGGCGCGCATGATCTCCTTGCGCTGCTCGAACACCACGGTGCGCTGGTCGTTCATCACATCGTCGAATTTCAGAAGCTGCTTCCTGATCTCGAAATTGCGCGCCTCGACCTTCGACTGCGCCTTTTCCACAGCCTTGTTGATCCACGGATGGACGATGGCCTCGCCCTCTTCCAGCCCGAGCTTCTGAAGCATGCCGTCGAGCTTGTCGGAACCGAAAATCCGCATCAGATCATCCTGCAACGACAGGAAGAATTTCGATGCTCCCGGGTCGCCCTGGCGACCGGTCCTGCCGCGAAGCTGATTGTCGATGCGCCGTGACTCGTGACGCTCCGTTCCGATCACGTAAAGGCCACCGGCGGCAAGCGCCTGTTCCTTCAGCTTCGCCACCTCGTCGGCAATGGCATCGCGGTCGGCTGCCGAAATCTCGCCGTCCTCGGCTGCCGCCTCGAGTCGCATGTCGAGATTGCCGCCAAGCTGGATGTCGGTGCCGCGTCCGGCCATGTTCGTGGCGATGGTCACCGCGCCGGGAACGCCGGCCTCGGCGATGATCTTCGCCTCTTCGGCATGGAAGCGCGCGTTCAGCACCTGGTGCTGTACCTTGCGCGCCTTCAGTACCGCCGACAGCGCCTCCGATTTCTCGATGCTGACAGTTCCGACCAGGACAGGCTGGCCACGGTCCCGACATTCGGCGATCAGTTCGATGACGGCGTCATCACGTTCCCCGGTTGTCCGGTAGACCTCGTCATCATGATCGATCCGCTGGACGTCGACATTGGTCGGTATGCTTGTCACCTCGAGACCATAGATCTCCGAGAATTCGCCGGCCTCTGTCATCGCCGTTCCGGTCATGCCGGACAGCTTCTCATAGAGTCGGAAATAGTTCTGGAATGTCACCGAGGCCACGGTCTGGTTTTCGGCCTGGATTTCCAGGCCCTCGCGCGCCTCGATGGCCTGGTGAAGACCTTCAGAGAAACGGCGCCCCTCCATCGCGCGGCCGGTAAATTCATCGATGATCACCACCTGGCCGTTCTTGACCATGTAATGGCTGTCACGCTGGAAAAGCTTGTGCGCCTTCAGCGCCTGGTTCACATGGTGAAGCAGCCCGACATTCTCGATGTCGTAGAGCGTGCCCTCGCCCATCGCTTCGGCAGATCGCAGCAGATCCTCGGCATGCTCGATGCCGGTCTCGGACAGCGATACGGTCCGCCCCTTCTCGTCGAGATCGTAATCCTCGGGAACGAGATGCGGGATGATCTTGTCGGCAACCAGATACTGGTCCGACGTCGTTTCGGCCGGTCCGGAAATGATCAGGGGGGTCCGCGCCTCATCGATCAGGATCGAATCGACCTCGTCGACGATGGCGAAATGGTGTTCGCGCTGCACCATGTCCTCGATCCGGAACTTCAGATTGTCGCGAAGATAGTCGAAACCGAACTCGTTGTTCGTTCCGTAGGTGACGTCGCAGCGATAGGCCGCACGACGCTCGTCGTCGGCCATATTGCCGGTGATGCAGCCAACCGTCATTCCAAGGCGCTCATAGACGCGGCCCATCCAGCCAGCATCGCGCGAGGCCAGATAGTCGTTCACCGTGACAACATGGACGCCTTTCCCGGGAAGCGCGTTCAGGAAGACGGCAAGCGTCGCGACGAGGGTCTTGCCCTCACCCGTCTTCATTTCGGAAATCTGTCCCTCATGGAGCGCGATCCCGCCCATGAGCTGAACGTCATAATGCCGCTGACCAAGCGCGCGCTTAGCCGCCTCGCGGACACGGGCAAAGGCCTCTGGGAGCAGCTCCTCGAGGCTGCTGCCGGCATCAAGCCGTTCGCGAAGGGACGTTACCGAATTGCGAAGATCATCATCGCTAATCTCGGCGATCTGGTCCTCGAGGCCATTGATCGCAGCAACCTGAGCGGTGAATTTCTTCGTCACGCGATCGGACCCCGACCCGAAGAGGTTTTTCGCCAATGACCCAAACATGTGCATCCCCGCATTTCATCAATGGTCGCCGGGAAACCCCGCGGCCCGAACCACCCCGCCCGCGGCCCGCAAGACAGCGGTCCGACAAGGCTTTGCGGCCCATCCCGACATAGTGCCCACGCTCTTCAATGTCAATCAGCCTGCGCCTTTCCAGTGGCTCCCGGAATCCGCAGCGGCATCGCCTTGAGAGGCCTTTTGCCGCTCATCGCGGGACTTGAATTCGGCTGTCTCTTCGGCAACAATCGCGCGGCTTTTCAATGCTGGTCGGAAATGCCGTTTTTATCGCCACGGGCCCGCGCCATTTCCGCTTTTCCAGAAGGACAGATGATGAAATTCCTTACCTCTCTTGCGGCGTCCGCCGTCGTTTCGGCAACCATGCTTGTCGCCCCACTCGCCGCCATGGCGCAGGAACGCATCGCGGTCGGTTCGGTCAACGGCTCGACGATCTATCTGGACGAGATCATGGCCGTGGCGCAGACATTGCCCCCCGAATATCGCGAAGCCGGCCTTGCCAACCTGTACAGCCAGCTGGTCGACGAAGTTGCCAATGCGCGCCTTGCAGCTGACGCGGGGCGCGCGGACGGCCTCGATGAAAGGGAGAACGTCGCCACGGCGATGAAGCTTGCCGCCGATCGCGTTCTCGCCGAGGCCTACATCACCGAAAAGGTTTCGGCACAGCTTGGAGAGGAGGCCATCCAGGCCGCTTATGACACCTTCGTCGCCGACAGCGCGTCTCGGGAGCAGGTGACGGCATCGCACATTCTCGTCAAGACCGAGGAGGAGGCACGGGCTGTCATCGAACAACTCAATGACGGTGCCGATTTCGCCGAGCTTGCACGCGAAAAATCGACCGGACCCAGCGGGCCGAACGGCGGTTCTCTCGGCGCTTTCGGGCGTGGTCAGATGGTTCCCGCCTTCGAAGCCGCCGCCTTTTCGATGCCTGTCGGAGGCTATTCCGCGAACCCGGTGCAGACGCAGTTCGGGTGGCATGTGATCCAGGTGACCGACAAGAGCGTGGAGCCTGCGCCAAGCCTCGACCAGATGCGCGAACAGATCACCTCCAACCTGTCGCGGCAGAGCTTCGCCCGCGTCGTTGAATCGCTTCGCGTGGGCGCCTCCGTCGAAATCCGCAGCTATGACGAGGTGGTTGCCGAGGCGCAATCCGCGGCGACAAATCAGCAATGACAGTCTCCCCGCTCGCGCCGGATTCATTTCCGCCAGTTCCGCGGATCGCCGGGGTAACCCTGGCGACAGCGGCTTCGGAGATGAAATATCGCGGCCGTGACGACATGCTGCTGATGCGGCTTGCCGACGGCGCGACAACAGCTGGGGTATTCACACGTTCCGACACGGCGGCCGCGCCGGTGACCTGGTGCCGCGAGCGACTCCGGTCCGCCGGCACTGCGCGTGCCATTCTGGTCAATGCCGGCAATGCCAACGCCTTTACCGGTGCGGCCGGCATGGCGGCGGTAAGGGCCTGCTGCGCGGGCATCGCCAGCCGCCTTGGCTATCAGGCGGATGACATGCTGATGGCATCGACGGGCGTTATCGGCGAGCCGCTCGACACCGGGGTTCTGGAAGCGCGGTTCGATGACCTAGCCACCGGCGAGGCCGACTGGCAGGATGCCGCGCGTGCCATCATGACGACAGACACCTTTGCCAAGGGCGCGAGCGCGACGACGCAGATTGGCGGCATTCCGGTCACCATTTCCGGAATTGCCAAGGGATCGGGGATGATTGCCCCGGACATGGCGACGATGCTTGGCTTCATCGCCACCGACGCGGCCCTACCCGCCGACACGCTGGCGATATTGCTGCGCCGCGCCACCGCAACCAGTTTCAACGCCATCACCGTCGACAGCGACAGCTCGACCAATGACAGCGTGTTTCTCATTGCCAGCGGCGCGGCCTCGCACGGCACCGTCGACGGCGCAGACGATCCGGCTTTGGATGGCTTCCGCACCGCACTCGACACCGTCATGCAGGATCTGGCGCAGCAGATTGTCCGCGACGGCGAAGGCGCAAGCAAATTCGTGACCGTCACGGTATCGGGCGCTGCGGACAATGCGGCCGCGCACCGGATCGGCATGGCCATTGCCAATTCGCCGCTGGTCAAGACGGCGATTGCCGGCGAGGACGCCAACTGGGGCCGGATCGTCATGGCCGTCGGCAAGGCGGGCGAAGGCATCGACCAGACACGAATCAGCGTGTCGATCGGCGGCATGCTGATCGCCGCCGACGGGGGGCGCGTCGATGGCTATGACGAAGCGCCCGTGGCCGCGCACATGGCAGGCGACAGCATCGCAATCGAGGTGACGGTCGGCGGCGGTGCCGGCACCTCACGCATCTGGACCTGCGATCTCACCCACGGCTACATCTCGATCAATGCCGACTACCGGAGCTAGCAAAGACGGCGGCGGCCCACCGGTCGTGATCGTCAGCGCCGTCGCGCTGATCGATACCGACGGGCGGGTTCTGCTGGCGCGCCGGCCCGCCGGAAAGAAGATGGCGGGTCTGTGGGAATTTCCGGGCGGCAAGGTCGAGGCCGGGGAAACGCCGGAGGCGGCCCTGATCCGCGAGCTGGGCGAGGAACTCGGCATCGACACCGCCGAATCCTGCCTGGCGCCGCTAAGCTTCGCCAGCCATGCCTATGACGACTTCCATCTTCTGATGCTTGTCTATGTGTGTCGGAAATGGAAAGGCACGCCACGCCAGATGGAAGGCAACGAGCTGGCCTGGGTGCGGCCAGCGCGGCTCCGCGACTACGAAATGCCGCCGGCCGACCTGCCGCTGATCCCGGTGCTCCAGGATCTTCTGATTTAGACCGCTATTCGTGCGGGTCCTGTTCGGTCGTGCCGAGCGTGTCGGCGAGCCGGTGTGCCGCGCTGCCGGGGCGGAGCGGCGCCTGCTGGCTTTCATGCGGCGCCCAGCCTGTCAGCGTGATGATCTCGAAACTCGCCGGAATGCGTCCGTCCAGCGCGGCAAACCTGTCATGATAGATTTCAGCCGCGCGAAGAAAGAGCTGTCGGCGGCTCGGCGCCCG
>JAYYLR010000045.1:0-8281 GCA_036143955.1 Pseudomonadota bacterium
GCCATGCTCACATTCTGCTGTCAGGCGGGATCCCGCCCGACTTCCTGGCGCTGCAGGCCAAGGCCGTCAATCGCCACTTCCATCACATCGCCCTCCTGCAGGAACACGGGCTCCGGCTTTATCCCCATGCCGACACCCGGCGGCGTGCCGGTCGATATCACGTCACCGGGATGCAGCGTCATCAGCTCGGAAAGATGCGAAATACATTCGGCGACGCTGAAGATCATGGTCGAGGTGTTGCCTGTCTGGCGGCGCACGCCGTTGACGTCGAGCGACATGTTCAGGTTTTGCGGGTCGGGCACCTCGTCCGCGGTGACAAGCCACGGTCCGATGGGCCCGAAGGTGTCGCAGGACTTGCCCTTCGTCCACTGGCCGGTCAGCTTGCTCTGAAAATGGCGCTCGGAGACGTCGTTCGAGACGAAATAGCCGGCGACGTGGTCGAGCGCGTTCTCGACGGAGACGTATTTGCAGGGCGTGCCGATGACGACGCCGAGTTCGACTTCCCAGTCGGAATGGCGGGACTGGCGCGGCAGCATCACCGTGTCGTTCGGCCCGACGACGGCCGAGGTTGCCTTCATGAACAGGATCGGATGTTCCGGAATGTCGGCGCCGGTTTCGGCAGCGTGGTCGGAATAGTTGAGGCCGATACACATGAACTTGCCGATCCCGCTGACACAGGCGCCGATCCGCACATCCGCCGGCACCGCCGGCAGGCTGGCCGGGTCAATCGCCCTGATCCTGTCGAGGCCGGCCGTATCGAGCGTCGCGCCCGTTATGTCGTCGACATGGGCGGACAGGTCGCGGATGGTGCCGTCCGCGTCGAGAATGCCCGGCTTTTCCCGGCCGATGTCACCGTAGCGAAGAAGTTTCATTTGAGATCTCCGAAGTCCTTGATGCTTGATGATTAGTGATTGTCGCGCGGCAGGCCGCGGGTTCGCACGATCGACTGGAAATCGGTCGCGCCGTCCAGAACCATGCCTTCGGCAAACGGACGAACCCGCTCGCGGAAAATCTGCTGCCATGGTGACTGGCTCTCCGGCATCGCAAAGCCGCCGTCGCCGGCAAGGGCCTCTGCCCGTGACGCCAGTTCGGCCTCGGGAACCAGCATGTCGACCGTGCAATTGTTCAGATCGACACGGACCCTGTCGCCCGTTTTTATCAGCGCCAGACCGCCGCCGTCCGCGGCCTCGGGCGAGGCGTTGAGGATCGAGGGCGATCCCGATGTTCCCGACTGGCGCCCGTCCCCGATACAGGGAAGCTCGTCGATTCCCTGTTTGATGAGATAGGCCGGTGGCCGCATATTGACGACCTCGGCGCCGCCGGGATAGCCGATCGGGCCGGCCCCGCGCATGACGAGGATCGCCGTGCCGTCCATGCCGAGGGCCTCGTCATCGATCCGCTCATGGAAATCGACCGGCCCGTCGAAGACATAGGCCGTCCCCTCGAATGCGTTCGGGTCGTCCGGGTTCGACAGGAACCGTTCGCTGAAGGACGGGCTAATCACGCTTGTCTTCATGATCGCGCTGTCGAAAAGATTGCCGCTGAGATTGATGAAGCCGGCTTCCGCTTTCATCGGACTGTCGACCGACCAGATGACATCGCCGTTGGCGATTTCCACCTCGCGGCAATTGTCGCCGATGCTGCTGCCGTTGGCCGTGATGGCCTGAGGGTTCGGCAGCAGCCCGTTCCGGATCAGTTCGCCGACCACAGCCGGCACGCCGCCGGCACGATGGTAGTCCTCGCCGAGATATTCGCCGGCAGGCTGAAGATTGACCAGAAGCGGGATCCGGTGACCGAATGCCTGCCAGTCGTCATTCGTCAGTTCGATGCCGAGATGCCTGGCGACGGCGTTGAGATGGATCGGCGCGTTCGTCGATCCGCCGATGGCCGAATTCAGAACGATGGCGTTCTCGAAGGCGGCACGTGTCATGATGTCCGACGGCTTCAGGTCGTCCCAGACCATGTCCATGATCCGGTTACCGGTGCGGTAGGCCATCTGACCGCGTTCGCGGTAGGTTGCCGGGATCGCGGCCGACCCCGGAAGCTGCATGCCGAGCCCCTCGGCAAGCGAGTTCATCGTCGTTGCCGTTCCCATGGTGTTGCAGTAGCCGGTCGACGGTGTGGCGGATGTCACGAGGTCGAGGAAGCCGTCATCGTCGATCTCGCCAGCCGCGATCATCTGCCGTGCCTTCCAGACGATGGTGCCGGATCCGGTGCGCTGGCCGTCATGCCAGCCATTCAGCATCGGGCCCACCGACAGCGCGATGGCCGGGATGTCGACCGTCGCCGCGGCCATCAGAAGAGCAGGTGTGGTCTTGTCGCAGCCGATCATCAGCACAACGCCGTCTATCGGGTAGCCGTAAAGCGTTTCGACAAGGCTGAGATAGGCGAGGTTACGATCAAGCATCGCCGTCGGGCGCTTCCCGGTCTCCTGGATCGGATGCACCGGAATTTCCATCGGCAGGCCGCCAGCGGAGATGATGCCGTCACGGACTCGCTTGGCAAGCTCCAGATGGTGCCTGTTGCACGGTGAAAGGTCGGATCCCGTCTGGGCGATGGCGATGATCGGCCGCCCGTCGCGGAGTTCCTCGCGTGTCAGGCCGTAATTCAGATACCGCTCGGTATACAGTGCCGTCATCTCGGCATCGTCCGGGTTGTTGAACCATTGCCGCGAGCGAAGCTGGCTCGACTTGATCCGTCTCTCAGTCATGCTTGGCCCCTCCTGCCATCTTTGGTTTTAGGCGGTCCAGCCGCCGTCGATATTGATTGCCTGGCCGGTGACGAAGGCACTTTCATCCGAGGCGAGATAGACCGCCAGCGCGGCGATCTCCTCCGCCGTACCAAAGCGTCCCATTGGCTGGCGGGCAATGAAAGCGGTCTTTGCTGCCCCGTAATCGCCGGTGGCGCTGAGCCGTTCGTGAAGGGACGGGCTGTCAACGGTTCCTGGACAGATGGCATTGCACCGGATGCCGCTGGTGATGTAGTCGCTGGCAACGGATTTGGTCAGCCCGATGACCGCCGCCTTTGTGGCGCCATAGACAAAGCGGTTCGGGGCGCCGATCACGGACGAAGCCACAGACGACATGTTGATGATTGACCCGCCACCGCGCGCGATCATCCCTGGTATGGCCTCGCGCAAGGTCCAGTACATCGACCTTACATTTAGATCGAAGCCAAAATTCCACTCGTAATCCGTTGCATCAAGAATGGTGCCGTGATGCACATATCCGGCGCAGTTGAACAGAACGTCCGGTGTCGCCTTGGCAACCCCTTCGATCACCGAGTCACGATCAAGCACGTCCAGCGGAAAAATGGCGATGCCGCGCGTGCCATTAAGGCTGGCGAGTGTTTCGGTATTGATGTCGGTTGCGAAGACGGAGGCGCCTTCCGCCGCCATGGCAAGCGCCGTGGCGCGTCCGATACCCTGCCCCGCCGCCGTGATGAGAGCTGCCTTGCCGGCAAGCCGTCCCTGATCGGTCATTCTGTCCTCCGCTTCACTTCAGATACTGTATTTTTCGATCGTGTCCCGCCTGACATGCTCCCCAAGGCCCGGGATGAGGCCCTACATGTTCATATTGCTGCTGGCGCCGTGGGTCATCGTTGGGTTGTCTGTTTCAGACATTCCGTCCTCTATGGTGCCATGCAGTGGCAGAGTTAGCTATGCGCAATCTTCTTTTTCCGTGGGTTTCCCGCTTGACAACATTCTGACGCCGACTTGTATTTGATCGGGTAGAGGTAGTGCTCCGGTCTTGGCTTTTGATGTCGGCTTGCGGTGTTAGCCACTAACAGGGTCGACTAGCGCTCAAAGGCCCTTTTCGGCTGACCCCAGCGCGGCAGACAGGAGAGTATCATCATGTCAGAAACAATCCGGCTTGATGCCAGCGACAATGTGGTGACAGCGACAAAGACGCTCGAAGCCGGCCTCGCGGTCGAGGCTGTTATCACGCAGGCGATCATCCCGCGCAACCACAAACTCGCCACACGCGCCATCGCGGCAGGTGAACCGGTCCGCAAATATGCGCAGGTGATCGGCTATGCTAGTGAGGATATTGCCGCTGGCGCGCATGTCCATGTTCACAACGTGTCGTTCCGCAATACCGATGCGGATTATGAATTTGCGACCGATCTGCGGCCGGCGCGGGCGGTTGGCGAGGCTGGCCGCGACGAATTCATGGGGTTCCGGCGCGAGAATGGGCGGGTCGGGACGCGAAACTATATCGGCATCCTGACCTCGGTGAACTGTTCGGCGACGGCGGCGCGTATGATCGCCTCGGCCTTCGGTCCCGAAGAGATGGCGCAATATCCGAATGTCGACGGTGTCGTCGCCTTTGTCCACGGCACCGGGTGCGGCATGGCCGGATCGGGCGAGGGCTTCGAGGCGCTGCAGCGGGTGATGTGGGGCTATGCCCGCAACCCGAACCATGGCGGCGTGCTGATGGTCGGCCTCGGCTGCGAGATGAACCAGATCGACTGGCTTCTCGAGGCCTATGGACTGAAGCAGGGGCCGCTTTTCAAGACCATGAACATTCAGGATTCGATGGGCCTGGCGAAGACGGTCGAAGCCGGCATCGCGATGGTCCGCGAAATGCTGCCCGAGGTGAACAAGGCGACGCGTGAGCCGTGCCCGGCCTCGGAACTCATGGTGGCGCTGCAATGCGGCGGCTCGGATGCGCTGTCCGGAGTGACCGCCAATCCCGCGCTTGGCTATGCCTGCGACCTGCTGGTGGCGCAGGGCGGCACCGGCGTTCTTGCCGAAACGCCGGAAATCTATGGCGCCGAGCATCTGCTAACCCGCCGTGCTGTCGACGCGGCCACCGGCAAGAGGCTGGTCGAGCTGATCGACTGGTGGCAGGACTACACCATGCGCAACCGCGGTTCGATGGACAACAACCCGAGCCCCGGCAACAAGAAGGGCGGGCTGACGACCATTCTCGAAAAGTCGCTGGGCGCGGCGTCGAAAGGCGGCACCTCGCCGCTGACCGGTGTCTACAGATATGCCGAACCGGTGACGGCGCGTGGCTTTACCTTCATGGATTCGCCCGGATACGACCCGGCGTCCGTGACCGGCCAGATCGCCAGCGGTTGCAATCTTGTGACCTTCACCACCGGGCGCGGCTCGGCCTTCGGATCGAAACCGTCACCCTGTATCAAGATCGCCACCAACACCGAGATGTACGAGCGTCTCGTCTCGGACATGGACATCAATGCCGGCGCCATGCTGACCGAAGGCCAGAGCCTCGAGGAGAAGGGCCGCGAGATCTATCAGATGCTTCTGGATGTGGCGTCGGGCACTCCCTCGAAGTCAGAGGCGCAGGGTCTCGGCGACTATGAATTCGTGCCCTGGCAGATCGGTGCGACGATGTAGCGGCGGCGGAAATCGGGAGAAACAGGATGGACCAGGTGACACCAAAGCAGCGTGAGGCGCTGAGCGAGGACCAGGCGGCGTTCTACGAGGAGAACGGCTATCTGGTGCTCGAAGGTCATCTCGGGGCAGGCATGGTGGCGGCCATTCGCGACGAGATCGCGAGACTGGAGGCGCAGGCCGCCGGCATGACGGAGTCCGACGACAAGATCGATCGAGAGGACAGCCATACCCCCGAAAACCCGCGGGTGCGGCGGATCAAGCTGCCGCACACCCAGAGCCCGCTGTTCAACGACCTGCTGCGCTCCGATACCATTCTCGCGCCGGTGCGCGACCTGATCGGTCCCGACCTGCGGCTCCACACCACGAAGCTGAACATGAAGCTGGCGGGATTCGGCGCGGCCATCGAATGGCATCAGGATTTCGCCTTCTATCCGCATACCAATGACGATGTGCTGGCGGTGGCGGTGATCATCGACGACATGAAGCTGGAGAACGGCCCGCTGATGGTCTATCCCGGCTCGCATCGGGGCCCGATCCTGGATCATCACGAGAACGGGGTATTCGCCGGCGGCATAAACATGAGGGACGCCGGGCTCGACATTGCGGATGCGGTGCCGCTGACAGGTCCGGCCGGATCGATCTCGATCCATCATGCGCGGATCATCCACGGGTCGGCGCAGAACACCTCCGATATCCCGCGCCGGCTGATGTTCTTCGAGATCATGGCCGCCGACGCCTTTCCGGTAATGGGCGCGATGACCCGCTTCGAAGGGATCGAGAGTTATGACGAGCTGATGCTGTGCGGCACGCCGACGATCAGCCCCCGTCTCGCCGATGTGCCTGTGCGCATTCCGCAGCCGCAACCCGATCGCAACCGGTCGATTTACGAAATCCAGAAGAATTTGGGACGGTCCGGCTTCGACGCCGGCTGACCGGAAGGGACAGCATGAGCGAGATTGTTGCCGGGGCAAGGCAGGACAGACCGCTCGCCGGCATTCTGCTGATGCTGGGAGCGTTTCTCTGTTTTTCCTTCATTGATGCCGGCGCCAAATGGCTGGCGGTGCTCAGCATGCCGCCGCTGCAGCTGGCCTTCATGCGCTATTTTCCGCATTTCTTGATATCGACCGCGCTGATCGGGCGTGGCGGCGGTCTCGATTTCCGGGCCTTCGCCTCGCCCTATATGCCGCTTCTGCTGCTTCGAGCCTCGATGCTGATGATCTCTACCGTGCTGAACTTCGTCGCGGTGACCTATCTGCCGTTGACACTGACGTCGACGATCCTGTTCACCACGCCGATCATCATCTGCATCCTGTCATGGCCTCTGCTCGGGGAACGTGTCGGGCTGTTCCGCTTCGGCGCCATCATCATCGGCTTCGCCGGGGTGGCGATCGCCATACGCCCGTTCGACGAGAGTTTCCACTGGGCGGTTTTCCTGTCCTTGAGCGGGGCCTTTACCTTTGCGATCTATTCCATCCTGACGCGACGCCTCGCCGGGCTTGTCTCCACCGATGTGATGCAGTTCTACACCGGCGCCGTCGGGACCATCGGCCTGCTTCCGGTTGCACTATACCAGTGGCAATGGGCACCAGACCTGATGAACGGGATCATTCTGGTCATGCTCGGCGTTTTCGGCTGGGGCGGCCACCAGATTATGACCGGTGCGCACCGCTTCGCGCCGGCGGCCGTACTGACCCCTTTCGGCTACTCCTTCATCATCTATCTGACGATCTGGAGCTATCTGCTGTTTGACCATGTGCCGGACCGTTGGACGGTGGTCGGCGCCGTCTTCATCGTCACGTCCGGCATGCTGATCTGGCTGCGCGAGATGCGGTTGCGCGCGGCCCGCGGCTAGACACCGAACCGTTTCCTGTAATGGTCCAGCATGACCGGAACCATCGCCTCGCCATGACCGTCGGCAATGGCGTCCCGCATTGACCGGAGCGGACAGGCGGCGACGCCCGAGCTGGCGCCGGCATCCTCGAGCATCTGTGCGTAATACCCCATATCCTTGGCGCCGTTCTTGATGGCGAACTCGAGCACCGCCGGATTGCCTTTCAGCGCATATTCCGAAACGAAATCCATCATCATCGAGCGCAGCGGTCCGGCCGAGATCACGTCATAGACATTCTGCCTGTCGACCCCGGCAAGGTCGGCAGCGGCGAACAGCTCGGCAACGGCGTTGGCGGTCGTCATGCCGAGGAAGTTGTTCAGCAGCTTCACCGTATGGCCGGCGCCCAGATCGCCGAGGTGGAAGACATTCTCGCCGACATCCTTCAGCACAGGTGCGGCCCGTTCCCACACGGCGCGGTCCCCCGCGGCCATGATGTTCAGCTTGCCTTCCAGCGCATGCGCGGGGGTGCGGCCCAGCGGCGCGTCCAGCATGCCGCCCCCGGCGGCCTCCACCTCGGCGCCGAGTGCGCGTGTGCTTGCCGGAAGCGAGGTGCCGAAATCGACGACGATGGCACCCGGCCTGAGCCCGGCAATGACACCGTCATCACCGCGCATGCAGGATTCGACGGTGTCGCTGGTGTCGACGCAGAGCATCACGATGTCGCTCGCCGCCGCAAGTTCGCGATAGCTTGACGCCTCGACGGCTCCGCGCCCGACCGCCCTGTCGATGGCGGTTCGTGACCGGTTGGCGATGACCGTAAGCTGGTAGCCCTGATCCTGAAGGCGCGAGACCATGGCCGAGCCCATCAGCCCCAGTCCGATAAATCCGATGGCTTGCCTGCTCATATTCCTGTCCTTTTGTTCGGTTTCAAGACGCCAACTGTCCGGCGAGCGCCTGTTCGATGTGATAGGTGACCTCGAGGCTGCGGGCCGCATCCTCAACGGTGATCAGGGGGTCCTCGACGCCCCGGATAACTTTGATGAAATGGTCGAGCTGGGCCGCAAGCGGCGTAACGGTGCCGACCT
>JAYYLR010000046.1:0-4976 GCA_036143955.1 Pseudomonadota bacterium
TCAGCCGCGTCAACATGCAGACCATGCGGCTCGAAGTGAACCGGCATGGCGAGCAGGCCCTGATCACAAAGGACCGGCTTCGCGTCGATGTCGGGGTCGAATTCTATGTGTCGGTGGAACCGACCGAAGAGTCGATCGCGCGGGCCTCCCAAACTCTAGGACAGCGAACATTTGAGGCCGACAAGCTTCGCGACCTGATAGAGGGCAAGCTGGTCGACACGTTGCGCTCGGTTGCCGCGCAGCAGACCATGGACGAGCTTCACGAGGGTCGCGGCGCATTCGTCAAGGAGGTGAAAGCGTCGCTCACCGAGGAAATCCGGCGCAACGGCCTCGAGCTTGAATCCGTCTCGCTGACCGCCCTCGACCAGACGCCTTTCACGGCGCTTGACGAGAACAACGCCTTCAACGCCGTCGGCATGCGCAAGCTCGCCGAAGTGATCGCGACCTCGAAGAAGGAGCGTGCCACGATCGACGCCGATGCCGAAGTGTCGGTGCGGCGTTCGGCCATGGAAGCGGCGAAGCGGACGCTGCAAATCGATCTTGAGGAGCAGGAAGCGCAAATCGAGCAGGTGAAGACGCTGGAATCGCTCCGCGCCACGCAGCTTGCCCAAATCGCCGCAAGCAAGGCGGAATCCGAAATCGCGGCCAATGCGGCGAAGATCGAGATGGAAAAGTCCATCCGCGCCAGCGACATCCGGCGTGAAGAGGAAATCAGCAAGGCAGAGATCGCGCAGCGGCTGGCTGTCGAAACGGCGGAACAACAACGCAACATCACGCTTCGCAAGCAGAGCATGGAAGAGGCAAAGGCCGAAGCCGCTGCCAGCGGCGCGCGCGCGGAAGCGGTGAAGGCCGCCGAGGATGTCGAGACGGCCAAGGCCGTCGCCGCCGCCGAGCGTGGCAAGAGCCTCGACCTGATTAGCGCCGAGAAGGAAAGCCAGGCCCACGGCCTTCGCAAGCAGAACGCTGCCGATAGCGAAGCCGCCAGCATGGTGACCCTTGCCGATGCTCGCCTGAAAGCGGCAATGGCCGATGCCGATGCCGAAAAGGTCAGGCTGTCCGCCATGGCCGAGGAGATGGCGATCAAGGCTGGCAATGCCCGTGCCATGAACGAGGCCGACAACGCCATGTCGCCGGAGGTCATCGACCTGGCTCGCGATAAGGCGCGTCTCGAGGCGCTTCCGAAGATTGTCGAGCAGATGGTCCGACCTGCCGAAAAGATAGACTCCATCAAGATCCACCACATCACCGGCGGCGCTCTCGATCGCAGCGGATCCTCGGGTGGCGGCGAGCGCGGCGGTGACAAGCCGCCGGTCAACCAGGCGCTTGATTCGATCATGGATATGGCCGTGCAGCTTCCCGCCCTTCGCAAAATCGGCGAGGACCTCGGAGTAAGCTTCGAGGAAGGGATGAGCGGGGTCGTTGACGGCGATCGCAAGCCGTCATCGGACAAGTCATCCTGAAGTGGCGAGGCAAGGCCAGACAGCCCTGAATAAGGAGTAAGCCATGTTTGGTGCGACCGGACGTGACGCCCTGGTGACGACGGGAAACTATATCGACGGCGTGGCCCGCCCCGCCGAGGGGGGCAGGACATACCCTCTGTATAACCCGGCGCGGCCCGGCGAGCTGGTCGGCCATGCGGCTCTCTCGTCCGCCGCTAACGTCGATGCGGCGGTGCGGGCAGCGCACGCCGCTTATCCCGCATGGTCCCGGACAAGCTATGCCGAACGGGCCGCAAAGCTAAATGAGGTTGCGGACTATTTGGAAGCCGGTCAGGAAAATGTCGACCAGCGGGCGAGACTGTTCTGCCGCGAGCACGGCAAGCCGATCAAGGAGACACATCTCGAGGTTTCGCGGTTTGGCGACAGGTTCCGCACGACGGCGGCCTATGCGGACAGGCTCGCGCGTGACGAGATCGAGCATGGCCCGCCTTTCGACACCATCATCACAAGGCAGCCACGCGGCGTGACAACGCTGATCGTTCCCTGGAACTGGCCTCTGTCGATCCTTGGCGCGAAGCTGCCGCAGGCGCTGATGGCCGGGAACACCGTTGTGGTGAAGCCTTCGAAGCTGTCGGTGCTGGCGCCTAGCATGACGATCCAGAAGATTGCCGAGATGTTCCCGCCCGGGGTTATCAATATCGTTACCGGCGATGCGGCCGAGATCGGTGACAGCCTCGTCGGGCATCCGCTGGTCCGCTTTGTGAATTTCACCGGATCGGTCCGCATCGGCAAGCATGTGATGAAGGTGGCGGCCGACCAGCTGACGCCGGTGACGCTGGAGCTCGGCGGCAACGATCCGGCGATTGTCTGCGCCGACGCGAGGCTTGACGAAAAGGCCTTCATGGATATCTATCTCGGCACCTTCATGTCGTCGGGCCAGATATGCATGGCGCTGAAGCGTCTTTATGTTCACCGGTCGCGCTATGACGAGGTGGTCGAAGGCCTGAGCGCCGTGTGCAACCGCATGGTTGTCGGCGACGGGTTGTTGCCGGAGACGAATATGGGGCCGGTGAACAATGCCAAACAGCTGAAGACCGTGACTGACATGATCGGACAGGCGCGCGCGAGCGGCGCCGAAGTGCGCGAGTGCGGCCAGGTGCTGGACGAGGCGCTGTATCGGAACGGCTTTTTCCAGAAGCCAGCGCTTGTCTTCAATCCTGACCAGAGCCTCGACATCGTGGCCGAGGAACAATTCGGCCCGGCGCTGCCCATCATGCCGTTCGATACGGAGGATGAGGCGATACGGCGCGCCAATGAGACGCGTTACGGCCTGTGCTCGTCCGTGTGGACAGAGGATCGCGGGCGGGCGCTGGTAATTTCACGCCAGCTGGAGGCTGGCTACACATATCTGAACAATCACGGGCCGACGGCGCAGGATTTCCGAGGGCCGTTCGGCGGTTTCAAGGACAGCGGGTTTGGACGCAATCTCGGATATGAAGGTGTTGTCCAGTTCCAGGGGCATCATTCGATTTCGAGTGTTTCGGGCTGGCTGCTCTAGACGACCTGTGCATGGGCAGTTTTTCTGGAGGCTTCAATGAGTGAACCGATCCAGCTCTACAGCAAGGAGATAGATGCGGATCCCTTTCCCGCTTATCAGCGCCTTCGTGACGAATTTCCATGCTACTGGAGCGAAAGTGCAGGCATCTGGTTCCTGTCCCGCTATGCGGATGTGGCCAGCGCCGCGGTTGACTGGGAAACCTATTCATCCCTTAGTGGCAATTTGATCGATGAAATACCAGGGCGCTCCGGCGGCACGCTTGGAACGACCGACCCGCCCTTTCATGATCGTCTGAGGCGTCTCGCCAATCACGCCTTCGCCAGAAAGAACCTTGCTGAGGTCATTGACCATGCTGAAGCTATCGCCGGGCGCGCCGTTCATGAATGCGCTAGTGGGGGTAGTTTTGATTTTGTCAGTTCTTTCTCCAGCAAAGTGACAGTAGACACCATTCTGCATATGCTTGGTCTGCCACAACGCGACCCTGCAGAAATCAGATCAAAGGTCGTACTTTCCATTTCTACGGATAAGGCCAACAAGGGTCGTAGTGTGGAAATGAACGAAGCCTTTGCGGAGATTTCCGATTTTCTTGGAGAAGCAGTGGCGATGCGCCGGCGCGAACCTGCAGATGACCTGATCACGAGGCTTGCGGAGGCAGAGATCGACGGAGACGCGCTTACCGAGCGGGAAATTGTACTAACAACCGCGATGTTCGTCGTGGCAGGCGTTGAATCGCTCTCCAGTTTCATGAGTATCTTCGCAATGAACCTCGCGCAGATGTCGGATGTGCAAAGTAGCCTGCGCAAGGATCCGGCTCTGATGAAGTTAGCGATCGAGGAGTCGCTGAGATTCAATACCTCGGCACAGCGTTTCAAGAGAGTGCTGACCCGGGATGTGGAACTTTATGGGCAGCAAATGCGCAAGGGTGAATTTGTCGTGTTGGCCTACGGTTCAGCAAACCGGGATGAACGCCAGTTTCCAGACGCCAATAAATATGATCTTCATCGCAATCCAAAGGGACACTTAGGGTTTGGTACAGGCAAGCATTTTTGTATAGGCAATGATTTCGCGCGCATGGTCATGGAGCGAGCAATGAACGTCTTTATTGAAAAAATGCCTCAATTCGGTCTTGAGGAGACGAAACTTGACTGGGTGCCATCCTCAAACTTTCGAAGCCCGATTGCGTTGCAGCTTGTGACTTAAAGGTCAAAAAATCGGTGCTTGTGGGACTGAAATAGTACCAGCCATCACCGTAGAAAACGATGCGAGACATTGATTACAACATCTCGCATCTGAAACTTATCTGGCAGGATGAAATTTTTCCTACTTGAGCAGGCAGTCTTTCAAAGACTTCGCCATGTTCCGGATCAGGGTGAAATAGAGCTCAGGACCATCATCAATCGACGCACCAAGAGGGTCAAGAACACCTGTCCCTGCATTGGTGTTCTCAGTAATTGTCATTACCAGCTTTGGCTCAAACTGCGGCTCAGAAAACACGCATGTCGCATTAAGATTACTGACCTTTTCTCGAAGCTCGGCAACCCGTTCAGCTCCAGGCAGAACCTCGGGTGATACGGTTATGGAACCAACAGCCGAAACACCAAAGCGGTTCTCAAAATATTGATACGCATCGTGGAAAACGACATAGCCACGCCCTTTCACGGGCTGTAACTCAGCATCGATCTCAGCCACAAGATTATCGAGCCTAGACATCATAGTCTCGGCATTGGCCTCGTAAGCCGACGCATTCGCCGGATCGGCTTCGATGAGAGCTTCTTCGATCTCGTGAACTAGAGCCTTTGCGTTTATCGGATCCAGCCAAACATGTGGATCGGTCTCATCATGGCCATGGTCGTCATGATCATCGTGCCCGTGGTCATCCTTTTTATGGTCGTCATGATCATCGTGCCCGTGGTCATCCTTTTTATGGTCGTCATGATCATCGTGCCCGTGGTCACCCTTTTTATGGTCGTCATGATCAT
>JAYYLR010000047.1:0-3668 GCA_036143955.1 Pseudomonadota bacterium
GTCGAGGACAGGCTGTGTTCCCTGATGAAGGCGGAAATGGCGGCGCATGAGGCGCCCGCGGAACTCTTCACCCGTTTCGACTTGACCTGAGGCCACATTCCGGCGTACCGCCGACGCACGCATGACAGGACAGTGTGATTATGACCAACCATCTCTATGACGCCGTGTTCGGCCGGCATGCCGGCAGCGACAGGATTTTTCTCTACACCGCGGATGGCGAGATCAGCTTCGCCGCCTTCGCAGCGCTGACAAACCGCCTCGCCAATCTTCTGGTTGCCGAGGGTCTGGCGCCCGGCGACCGGGTGGCGGTGCAGGCCGACAAGTCGGTGATGCTGCTGGCGCTCTATGCCGCGACGGTCAAGGCCGGCGGCGTCTATCTTCCGCTCAATACCGGATATACCGCTTCCGAGCTCGACTATTTCCTCGGCGACGCGAAGCCGCGTATTGTTGTCGTGGCGCAGGCGGCCGAAGCACAGATCGCGCCCATCGCCGAACGCGGCGGCGCGGCGCTTCTGACACTTGATGCCGATGAAGCCGGCAGCCTCAGGGATGGAGCGATGAAGCAGGACGCGGACTTCACGGCCGTGCCGCGCGGTTCCGAGGACCTTGCCGCCATCCTTTACACGTCCGGCACGACCGGCCGCTCGAAGGGGGCGAAGCTGTGCCATCGCAACCTTCTGTCCAACGCGGAAGTGCTGCGGGATTACTGGCGCTTCACCGCCGACGACGTTCTTCTTCACATGCTGCCGATATACCACACGCACGGACTGTTCGTCGCCAGCAACCTGCTGGCGATGGTCGGCGGGTCGATGATTTTCCTGCCGAAATTCTCGACCGATGCGGCGCTCGCCTGGATGCCGAAGGCGACAAGCATGATGGGCGTTCCGACCTTCTACACGCGCCTTCTCGACAGCGACGGCTTCACGTCCGAACTGACAGCGCACATGCGGCTGTTCATTTCCGGTTCGGCGCCGCTTCTTGCCGAAACGCACCGCCAGTTCGAAGCGCTCACCGGCAAGGCCATTCTCGAGCGCTACGGCATGACCGAGACCAACATGTCGACATCGAACCCCTTTGACGGCGACCGCCGCGCCGGCACCGTCGGGTTCCCGCTTCCCGGGGTCGAGCTTCGCATCACCGATGCAAAGACCGGCGCGCCGCTTGCCGACGGCGAGATCGGGATCATCGAGCTTCGCGGCGACAACGTCTTTCTCGGATATTGGGAAATGCCCGAAAAGACCGCCGAATCCTTCCGTGATGACGGCTTCTTCATCACCGGCGACATGGCGGTCCGCGACGAGGACGGCTATGTCAGCATTGTCGGGCGCGACAAGGACCTGATCATCTCCGGCGGGCTGAACGTCTATCCGAAGGAAGTCGAGGGCCTCGTCGACGATGTCGAGGGCGTTCTGGAAAGCGCCGTCATCGGCGTCCCGCACCGCGATTTCGGCGAGGCGGTCGTGGCGGTGGTCGTTCGCGAGGACCCGTCGCTCGAGGCCGCCACGATCGAAACGGCGCTTGCCGAGAAGATTGCCCGCTTCAAGCAGCCGAAGGCCGTCGAGTTCGTCGACGCGCTGCCGCGCAACAGCATGGGCAAGGTCCAGAAGGCCGAGCTTCGCAAGACCTATGGCGGCCTGTTCAGCTGACGTGAGGTCCTAGCGACCCGAAGAGGCCTGAAGCTGGCGCTCGCGCCGCAGGATGAAGATCGACGAAGCGATGATGATCGCGCTTCCGATGACGATCTCCGGCGTCAGGACCTCGCCGAACAGAAGGATACCGGCGGTGATCCCCATCGGGATCGACAGGTAGTGAAGCGGCGCCATGATGCTCGCCGGGAGCAGCTTGTGGCTGAAGGCAAGGCCGAATTGCTGGAAGCTCGACAGCACCCCGACAGCCACCAGAATACCGATATCCGTGCCGGTCGACGGCATGTTGGCGCCGGTCACCATGACAATCGCCGCGAATACAAGGGCGCCGCAGCCATTGTGCCAGACAGCCGTCGTCGCCGGGCTGTCGCGCCGTCCGAGCTTGCGAAGCGCGATCATCATCATGGCGCCGAAGAAGGGTGATCCGAGCCCGAGAAGAACACCCGCCATCGTCCACCCGGCGGCGGACGGGTTCAGAAGCAGGACCGTCCCGCCGAACCCGATCACCACGGCCGTCCAGCGCCGCCATCCGACCCGCTCGCCGAGAAGAAGCGGCGCCAGGAAGGTGACGAACAGCGTCAGTGTCTGGAACAGCACGGTGACAAGGGACAGCGCCATCAGATCGAGCGCGGCGTAGAAGCAGGCAAGGCTGATCAGCCCGGTGACAATGCGGATGGCAAGCGTCCTCGGCGCGGTGATCGAGAGCGCCTTGCCGCCGCGCTGCCACACCGCCGTCGCGACAAGCAGCGGCAGGCACAGCAGATAGCGGAACAGCAGCACGGTAACGGTATCGATGTCCGCCGAGACGAGTTTCACCAGCACCGAGACGGCGACCATGATCGCGATCTCGCCGAGCGCGACGCTGACGCCGAGCGGAAGATTGACCTGTCCGCCGTCCGCGTCGGTCGTGCCCGTGCCGCTCACCGCAATCCCCTCTGCGGCGCGGCCGGCACCTGCCTAGCCCTCGATCTCGAAATTCGCAAGATGCCTGTCGGAAATGGTGATGCCGAGACCCGGAAGATCGTCGTCGAGCTGCAGCCTGCCGTCGTCGGCGTCCGGATCGCCCTCGAAGATGTAATAGAACAGCTCGTTGCCGACCTCGACGTCGAAGACCGGGAAATATTCCGAAATCGGGCAGTTCATGTTGGCCATCGTCAGATGGTAGTTGTGCATCTGGCCGGCATGCGGGATGACCGGGATCTGGTGCGCCTCGGCAACGGCGTTGATCTTCTGCGCCGCGGTGATGCCGCCGACCCGGTTGGTGTCGTACTGAAGCACCGAAACGGCCTTTTCCTGCAGCAGCTGCGCGCAGCCGAGAAGCGAATATTCGTGCTCGCCGCCAGAAATCGGGATCGGCCCGCGGTTCAGCTCGGCATAGCCTTTCAGGTCGTCGGCGATCACCGGCTCCTCGAGCCAGCGCGGCTCGAACTTCTCCAGCTTCGGGATCATGCGGCGGGTATAGTCGAGGTTCCAGCCCATATAGGCCTCGAGCATCAGGTCGCGCTCCCAGCCGATGACCTCGCGGACCGCCTCGACCCGCTTCAGGTTCTCGCGCATGCCGGCCATGCCGTCGCGCGGCCCGTACCCGAAGCGCGTCTTGAACCCGACATAGCCCTGCTTCATCGCCTCCTCGGCCTCGGCCTGCATGTCCTTGATCAGCCCGGCATAGAGTTTCGAGTAGTAGCAGGGGATGCTGTCCTTGGTGCGCCCGCCGAGAAGCTTGAAGACCGGCTTTCCGGCAAGCTTGCCCATCAGGTCCCAGATCCCGATATCGATGGCCGAGATCGCCACCATGCCAACGCCCTTGCGGCCCCAGGCATGCGTGCGGCGGTACATCTTCTCCCACAGATAGGCATAGTCGAACGGGTCCTGCCCGATCACCATCGGCGCGTAGAATTCGTCGATCGCCTTCTTCGCCAGGCTCGGCGCCAGCGCCGCGTTGCCGATGCCGACGGTGCCGTCGCTTGCCTCGACCTCGCAGGTCAGCCACTGGTGGAAGCGGAAGGACTGCATGGCGTCCCC
>JAYYLR010000048.1:0-14296 GCA_036143955.1 Pseudomonadota bacterium
ATGGCGGTTGCCGACAACACGCCGGGAAGCGCCTTCACGGCGGCTTCACTCGCCGCGCGGATGGCGTCAGCCTGTTCCTTCTCCGACGGATCAATCTCGATCGTAAAGCCGACATGGCCGTCTTTTAGGACGATGCCTGATACCTGGTTGGCGGTCACAAGATCGCTGTCGCGTCCCGGTGCCGTAACCGAGGAAAGTGCCGCCGTTATGCTTGCTTCTGTCAATTGTGTGGCCATGCTTGAAATCACTTGCCCGTGTGCAAATATGTGTTTGACTTGGGGGTGACATAAGCTGTCCCGACATGTTTTGCAACATCGCAGCAGGACGGTTCGGACGGAGCTCTAGTCCCTTTCACATTCCGGTGGCGCACCCCCCAGCATCAGATGTGGGATGCGCGCACCACCTCGAAACTGAGCGCGATGGAGTAGGCACATCATGCCATGGAATAATCAAGGTGGCGGCGACCAGGGCGGACCGTGGGGCGGTTCCGGCGGCGGTCGTGGCGGCGGAGGCAATGGCGGCAGCCCGTGGGGCTCCGGCGGCGGCGGTTCGCAGCAGGATCTCGACAAGGTTGTAAAGCAGAGCCGTGAGGCGCTTGGCAGGATGTTGCCGACGGGCGGCAAATCCTTTTCGCTGCTGGTGATTATTGCGATTGCCATCTGGGCCATGACCGGTTTCTACCGCGTAAACCCGCAGCAGCAAGGCGTCGTTCTGCGCTTCGGCGAATGGGTCCGGACAACCGCGCCAGGGCTTCACTATCACATCCCCTATCCGGTAGAGACCGTGCTGACCCCCGAGGTGACGCGCGACAACCGGATTGAGATCGGGTTTCGCGACGTCAGCGGCAACAGCTCTTCGCGTCGCGACATCGCCGATGAAAGTCAGATGATCACCGGTGACGAAAACATCGTCGATATCGACTTCGTCGTGTTCTGGCGGATTTCGGATGCCGGCCAGTATCTCTTCAACCTCGCCGAGCCTGTCGACACCATCAAGGTGGCTGCCGAGGCCGTGATGCGTGAGATCATCGGGCGCACCGCCATTCAGACGGCGCTTACCGAAGGCCGTCAGGACATTCAGGCACAGGCCCGCGCGCAGCTCCAGGAACTGCTCGACGAGTACGGTGCCGGCGTGCGTGTCCGTGACGTCCAGCTCCTTGCGGTCGATCCGCCATCCGACGTGATCGACGCGTTCAACGAAGTCCAGCGTGCGCGCCAGGACCGCGACAGGCTGAAGAACGAAGCCGAGGCGTTCCGGAACGACATCGTTCCGCGGGCCCGTGGTGCGGCCGCGAAACTCGTCGCCGAGGCCGAGGCCTATGAGGCGGAAGTGGTCAACCGGGCGGCTGGTGACGCGTCGCGTTTTGATCAGGTCTATCAGGCCTACAGGTTGAACCCCGACGTCACCAAAGAGCGCATCTATATCGAAACGGTCGAGGAGATCTTCTCGAATGTCGAGAAAATCATTATCGACGAGCCCTCGGGCGGGAGCGGCGTCGTGCCGTATCTGCCGCTTCGCGAGCTGAACAAGTCGTCCGGAGGTAACTGACATGGGCGCCCTACGTCTTGTCTCAATAATTGCCGTAGTCGGCCTCGTCGTTACAGCCTTCAGCGCGCTGTTTACCGTCAACCAGACACAGCAGGCGCTCGTGCTGCAGTTCGGTGAGCCGAAGCGCACGATTCAGGAGCCCGGCCTCGCCTTCAAGCTGCCGTTCATTCAGGACGTCATCTACTACGAGAAGCGGGTCCTGAGCCTGATCCCGCAGGATGCCGAGGAAGTGATCCTGTCCGACCAGAAGCGTCTTCAGGTTGACGCCTACGCCCGCTACCGGATCGAAAACCCGCTGCTGTTCTATCAGACGGTTCGCAATGAACTTGGTGCGCGCGGAAGGCTCGAGGCCATCATCGACTCGTCTGTACGTCGGGCGCTTGGCCGCGAGACGCTGGCATCGATCCTGACCGGCCAGCGGAACGACATTGTCCGCTCGATTGGCGAGGAAGTGAACGCGTCCGTGTCATCGCTTGGCATCCAGATCATCGATGTGCGACTTCGGCGGGCCGACTATCCGACCGCAACCAGCCAGAACATCTTTAACAGGATGAAATCCGAGCGTGAGCGGGAAGCCAAGGAATTCCGCGCGACGGGTGAGGAAGAGGCACAGAAGATTCGCGCCGATGCCGAGAAGACCCGGACTGTGATCCTGTCGGAAGCCCAGCGTGAGGCTCAGGAAACCCGCGGTGCGGGGGACGCCGAGGCCATTCAGATTTATGCTGACAGCTTTGGGCAGGATGCCGAGTTCTTCGCCTTCTACCGGTCGATGGAAGCTTATCGGAAATCGATGGGGCAGAACGACACCTCGATGGTGCTGTCCCCCGAGAGCAGCTTCTTCCGCTTCTTCAAGGACAAAAGCGGCATGGAACAGAAATAACCAAACATCTGCCACTTTTTGGTCATGGAGCTTGTCTTTGATCAGGGTAGACAGCGGGAGCGCGGTGCGCTCCCGCAGCGTTTTTAAACACCGATGCTGACAGGAGTTCAGAATCCATGCTGATGCGAATGCTTCGTCCCATGCCGGCGCTTGCCGGGCTGGTGATCATGTTCATGACCTTGGAAGCCGGCGCCGCCGACCGCCCGGAAAGCTTCGCCGATCAGGTCGAAAGGCTTTCGCCGGCCGTGGTCAACATTTCGACGACGACCATCGTCAATGGCGGCCCGAATATGGATATGCCGCAGGTCCCGCCGGGTTCGCCCTTCGAGGATTTCTTTAAGAATTTCGGTGATAATGACCGCAAGCGTCGGGCTTCTTCGCTCGGCTCCGGTTTCATCATCGATGACGCCGGAATCGTGGTGACCAATTTCCACGTCATCGAAAATGCCGAAGAAATTACGGTCACGCTGTCGGACGAGACGGTCTTTACTGCCGAAGTCCTTGGGCAGGACCAGAAAACGGATATCGCCGTTCTGAAGATTGATCCAGGCGATACCGAACTGACCGCAGTCCCCTTCGGTGATTCGGACAGCCTTCGCGTCGGCGACTGGGTGCTGGCGATCGGCAACCCCTTCGGTCTCGGCGGCACCGTCACCGCGGGAATTGTGTCCGCGCGTGGTCGTGATATAGGCAATGGTCCCTATGACGACTTCATCCAGACCGATGCTTCGATCAACCGTGGTAATTCCGGTGGCCCCCTGTTCAATGTTGAAGGCGAGGTTATCGGCATCAACACGGCCATCTTCTCGCAGACAGGCGGGTCGGTTGGGATCGGTTTTGCCATTTCCTCGAATCTGGCGAAACGTGTCACGACACAGCTTGCTGAATATGGAACGACGCGCCGTGGCTGGCTTGGCGTCTTCATTCAGGAAGTGACGCCTGACATTGCGGAGTCGCTCGGGCTCGATGAGGCCACGGGCGCTCTCGTTAGTACGGTCAACGAGTCAAGCCCCGCACAGGCTGCCGGGCTGGAGCCTGGCGATGTCATCATCAGCTTTGACGGCAAAGCCATCGAAAAAATGCGTGATTTGCCGCGCATTGTTGCGGAGACCGAGATCGGAGCGACCGTCGCGGTCGAACTGATCCGCAACGGCTCCCGCATGAGCGTTGATGTCACACTTGGCGAGCTTGAAAAGGCGGAGCTCGTCGGGATCGTTGGCGAAGAAAGCCAGGGCGACGCCGAAAGCTTTGAAAAGCTCGGTTTCTCCGTGGACAACCTCAATGCCGAGCTTGCGGCTGAACTTGGCCTTGACGAAAATATTCGCGGGGTGGTTGTCACCGAAGTGGAAGAAGGCAGCCCGGCGTTTGACAAGGGGCTGCAGCCTGGAGACGTCATCAAGCGTTTCGGTCAGCGCCGTGTCGAGAACGCTGCAGATCTCGCCAAGTCCGTTGCCGAGACGCTGGAGTCCGGTCGGGCTGGCGTCCTTTTGCTTGTGGAAAGCGAGGGCCGCGAACGCTTCATTCAGATCGGGTTTGCCAAGGAGTGATGATGCAGCAAACCCACGAGGATCAGGAGGGCCGGGTTTTCCCGGCCCTTTTTTGACATTCAGCTGACGACAAAGTCCGACTGCCGGTATCCCTGAAGATAAAGTAGTCCTGTCAGGTCCGTATGGTTGAGCTGCAGCGTTACCGCCTCGCGCAGCAGCGGCTTGCCATTGAATGCCACGCCGAGGCCTGCCGCCTGCAGCATTGCAAGGTCATTCGCGCCATCGCCAATACAGGCTGCCGCCTCCCGGCCGATCCCAAGAGACGCGCAATATCTGTCGAGGAACTGCAGTTTTGAATCCCGGTCGAGGACGGGTTTCGCCACCGTGCCGGTCAGGCGGCCGTTCTTCGTTTCCAGAATGTTCGCGTGGTCGCCATGAAACCCGCAGGCCACGGCAATCGGCCCGGTAATGGCCGTAAACCCGCCGGACACGAGATAGCATTCGGCCCCGTTCGCCCGCATCGTCTGAACGAGCTGACATGCCCCTGCGGTCAGACGCGCCTCGTCAAGCGCCTGTTCAATCAGGCTTGTTGGCAGGCCGCGAAGAAGGGCAACACGTTCGTCAAGCGCGGCTTCGAAATCCAGCTCACCGCGCATGGCACGCGCCGTGATCGGCAGAATGGCAGATGACAGTCCGGCAATCTCTGCCATGTCATCCAGTGACTCCGACGTGATAATGGTGCTGTCCATGTCGGCGATCAGAAGTCGCTTCCGCCGGTTCGTCGACGGGACAATGTTCACATCCAGCTGATGGTCATCAGCCCGGGCCCGGACGGTGTTCAACCCGTCAAGGACCTCGGCACCGACCTCCAGTTCGAACGCCTGTCCTTCATGAAGGGTATTTGCCGTTCCCGGGTCCGAAGGTCTGCCGCCGAGAAGTTCAACGACCTCTTCAATGCTGGCATCGTCACGGCAGGAACTTGAAAAAACGGCAAGATAGTGCACTTTTGCGGGACCTTTTTTAATTCGGAACCGGTCTCGGTAAACCATATATCAGCATGGCTGACCATAGCGAATTAGATCACGCCGTCGCCGACGGTACCTTCCTGATGATCTGCGGGCCGACGGCCGCAGGCAAGTCCGGGCTGGCGCTCGCGCTGGCTGAGCGGTATGGCGGCGTTGTCATCAATGCGGACTCGATGCAGCTCTATGCTGATCTGCGGGTATTGACGGCACGCCCCGATGTCAGTGAAGAGGCCAGGGTCCCCCATCGCCTCTATGGTGTTCTTGATGGCGCCGAGCGGGCCTCGGTCGCGTCCTGGCTGACAATGGCCACTCGCGAGATTGAGACGGCACGCGTCGCCGGCAGGCTGCCGATCCTCACTGGCGGGACGGGACTGTATTTTCATGCTGCAATGAAAGGTCTGGCACCTGTTCCGGATGTGCCGCCAGACATCCATGCCGAATGCATCGCAGAATATGCAGAGCGGGGGGGCGAGGCTTTTCGAAGAGACCTGCTTGAACTGGATCCCGTGCTTGGCTCGCAACTTCATGACGGTGACAGTCAGCGCCTCGTGCGTGCCATGGGTGTGGTTCGCGCCAGTGGACGGGCACTCAGCGCCTGGCAAGCCGACCCCCATGAAGGCGCTATCGCCGGGCGACCCGTGCGTGTCGCCATGATGCCGCCGCGCGAAGAACTCTACGAGAAGATCAACACGCGGTTTTCAGCCATGATGGAAGGAGGCGCCAGATCGGAGGTGTCAACCCTTGCCGCACGCGGTCTTGCCCCTTCGCTACCGGTAATGAAGGCGATTGGTGTTCGCGAGATCATGGCGCTGCAGGCGGGTGACATCGACGAGGCACGCGCTGTCGAACTGGCAAGCCGGGACAGCCGCCGTTACGCAAAACGCCAGATGACATGGATTCGTAATAATTTTCATGCTGAAATGATATTGGAAAAGAAATTTTCTGAAAGAAAAATGACAGAAATCTTTTCAATTCTGTCGAAAACTGGTTGACCTTCGAGCGCCCAATACGGTAATACTCCCCGGGAGTGGGACGGGGGTCTCTGCTCGTTAATTCGCGTACTGCCAGATGAAATAGAGCGTCTTCCCGGGTGGGCGGGCGTCTTTGCAATGGCGGTAGTCGGCCAGTTTGACAGGGGACGTGACATGCCGAAATCTGCACCGGCGGCAGGTGAGAAGATGGATGATAAGACCGCCACGGCAATGATGCCGGGGGCTGAGCTCTTGCTGAAAGCACTTGAGGACGAAGGCGTGGAAGTCGTCTTTGGTTATCCTGGTGGTGCGGTTCTTCCGATCTACGACGCGTTGTTCAAGAACAACAAGATCCGGCACATTCTCGTCCGCCATGAACAGGCGGCCGTCCATGCTGCCGAGGGTTATGCGAGGTCGACCGGCAAGACGGGTGTGGTGCTTGTCACATCTGGGCCCGGCGCGACCAATGCCGTGACCGGACTGACGGACGCGCTGATGGATTCCATTCCGGTGGTATGTCTGACAGGGCAGGTTCCGACGCATCTGATCGGCAATGATGCCTTTCAGGAGGCGGACACCACCGGCATCACACGCGCCTGCACAAAGCACAATTACCTGGTCAAGGACGCTGACAGTCTGCAGAACACACTCATTGAAGCCTTTCACGTCGCCTCTTCAGGGCGCCCCGGGCCAGTCCTTATCGACCTGCCGAAGGATGTCCTGATGACCAACACGGTCTATCGCGAGCAGCCTGACCGCGCCGCCGCGCAGGTTCGTTACAGCCCGCAGACCGACCCGGACCCGGCTGCCATTCGGGCCACTGTTGACATCCTGATGCGTGCCGAGCGGCCGATCATCTATGGCGGCGGCGGCCTGATCAATTCCGGGCCGCGCGCATCGGAGCTGCTGACTGAACTTGTCGAGATGACAGGCTGGCCGACAACACTGACCCTGATGGGGCTTGGCGCATTGTCTGCGAATGACCCGCGGTTCCTTGGAATGCTTGGCATGCACGGCACCTACGAGGCAAACCTTGCCATGCACGGGTGCGACACCATGCTGAATCTCGGCGCACGGTTCGACGACCGTGTCACCGGTCTGCTGAGCGGCTTCTCACCCAATTCGACCAAGATCCACTGCGATATCGACCCGTCTTCCGTGAACAAGAATGTTCAGGTTGATCTCGCGGTCATCGGCGATGCCACGAAGGTTCTCGAAGCGCTTATCGCCGAGATGAAATCGCGCAAATTCACGCCGCACAAGCCGTCTCTCGACAAATGGTGGGCACAGATTGAAGCCTGGCGAGGTCGAGAGTGCCTCAAATTCAATCAGACGGGCGAGATCATCAAGCCGCAGCATGCCATCAAGAGGCTCTGTGAGATGACATCCGACAGGGATGTCTACATCACGACCGAGGTCGGCCAGCACCAGATGTGGGCAGCGCAGTATTTCGACTTCCACCTGCCAAACCGCTGGATGACATCCGGTGGCCTTGGCACGATGGGGTATGGCCTGCCCGCGGCTCTCGGTGTGCAGGTCGGGCATAACAATGCGACCGTGATCGATATCGCCGGCGAGGCCTCCTTCATGATGAACATGCAGGAGCTGTCGACGCTGGCTCAGTATAATCTTCCTGTGAAGATGTTCATCATCAACAATGAATGGATGGGTATGGTGCGCCAGTGGCAGGAGCTGATCCATGGCGGCCGCTATTCCGAGTCCTACAGCGCCTCGCTCCCCGATTTCGTCAAGCTCGCCGAGACCTTCAACATGAAGGGACTGGTGGCGCAGAAGGCGGATGATCTCGACAGCGTTATCACCGAGATGCTGGAAACCCCAGGACCTGTGATTGCCGACATCAGGGTTGCCAAGGAAGAAAACTGCTTCCCGATGATCCCGTCCGGTGCAACACACAACGATATGTTGCTCGGTCCCGAAGACCAGGCCGAAAAGCCGGTCTCGGAAGAGGGTATGGTTCTCGTCTGATCCCGGGCGTGCGTTGAACCTCTTCGTTGATCGCGTCTCCTAAGGAAATACATATGTCTGATACCTCTATCATCGAACGGCACATCATATCCGTTCTGGTTGACAACGAACCTGGCGTGCTGGCACGCGTCATCGGTCTGTTTTCAGGCCGCGGCTACAACATTGAGAGCCTGACGGTTGCAGAGACGGACGGCCCGCGTGCGCTGTCCCGCATTTCGGTCGTGACGTCAGGCACGCCGATGGTGATCGAACAGATCAAGGCTCAGCTTGCAAGGCTGGTCCCGATCCATTCCGTGCGCGACCTGACCGAAAATGACGTTGCCATCGAACGCGAGCTTGCTCTGGTGAAAATCATCAATCGTGGTGAGGAGCGTATCGAGTCTCTGCGGATAGCAGACACCTTCCGCGCAAGGACACTGGACAGCACGCTGAATAGTTTTGTATTTGAAGTCACAGGCAATTCCTCCAAGGTCGACGCTTTTGTCGACCTGATGCGCTCGCTTGGCGAGGTGGAGGTCGCGCGAACCGGTGTTTCGGCGATTTCGCGCGGCAACAGCATTGACCTGGAGGCGAAGTAAATCTGACCGGCGGCCCCACCACCGTGCGGTCGCATGCGTTGCAGGCCGGTGTCTGACCAGTCACCGGCCGTTTTCACGAAGGAGAAACAAGTCCATGCGAGTCTATTACGATCGTGATGCCGATGTCGGCCTGATCAAGAAAAAGAAAGTCGTTATCGTCGGCTACGGAAGCCAGGGCCACGCCCACGCTGCCAACCTGAAGGACAGCGGCGTCACCGATGTGGCGGTCGCGCTTCGCCCGGATTCCGCGAGCCGCGCCAAGGCTGAGGCCGCTGGGTTCAAGGTCATGGACGTCACCGAGGCGGCAGCCTGGGGTGATCTCATCATGATGCTGACCCCGGACGAACTCCAGGCCGACATTTATCGTGACGAGATCGCCGAGAACATTCGGCCGGGCGCGGCGATCGCCTTCGCGCATGGTCTGAATGTCCATTTCAACCTGATCGAGCCGCGTGGTGACATCGACTGTCTGATGGTTGCACCGAAGGGCCCGGGCCACACCGTGCGTTCGGAATATGTCCGCGGCGGTGGTGTCCCCTGTCTTCTTGCCATTCATCAGGATGCGTCTGGCAACGCGCATGACGTCGGCCTTTCCTATGCCTCCGCTGTTGGTGGCGGTCGGTCCGGAATCATCGAGACCACTTTCCAGGAAGAGTGCGAAACCGATCTCTTCGGCGAGCAGGTCGTGCTTTGCGGTGGCCTCGTTGAGCTGATCAAGGCTGGCTATGAGACCCTTGTGGATGCAGGTTATGCGCCCGAAATGGCTTATTTCGAATGTCTCCACGAGGTGAAGCTGATCGTCGATCTCATCTATGAGGGCGGTATCGCAAACATGAACTACTCCATCTCCAACACGGCTGAATATGGAGAGTATGTGACCGGCCCGCGGATCATCACTGATGAGACCAAGGCAGAGATGAAGCGGGTCCTTGAGGACATCCAGTCTGGCAAGTTCACCAGGGACTGGATGCTCGAGAACAAGGTCAACCAGACAAGCTTCAAGGCAACACGCCGCCGCAATGCCGAGCACCCTATCGAAACGGTCGGCGAAGAGCTTCGCGGGATGATGCCGTGGATCGGTGCCAACCGTCTGGTCGACAAGGCGAAGAACTAGATTTCGCCCTATTTATCAGTTACAAAATCACTTCCGGCGACAGGCTTCTTTTCCTGTCGCCGAAAACTGTTTGAAAATTTGGCCGTTTTCTGCGGCGCAGGGGAGACTGCATGATTAGATCGGTGCTCGATATTTTCACCGCCGACATCGGAATCGACCTCGGAACGGCCAACACACTCGTTTATGTAAAGGGCAAGGGCGTGGTCCTTGATGAACCCTCGGTCGTCGCCATGGCGGAGGTTCGTGGGCGGACCCAGGTTCTGGCCGTCGGCGAGGAAGCCAAGGTGATGCTTGGCAAGACACCCGGCAACATCCGCGCCATTCGCCCGATGGCAGACGGCGTGATCGCCGACTTTGAAGTCGCCGAGGAGATGATCAAGCACTTCATCCGCAAGGTGAATGGTCGTCTGAACTTCTCCAGCCCGCAGGTCATCATCTGTGTGCCGTCCGGATCGACCGCGGTCGAGCGGCGCGCCATTCAGGAGTCGGCCGAGGCGGCCGGCGCGCGTCGGGTCTTTCTGATTGAGGAACCGATGGCTGCTGCGATCGGTGCGTCACTGCCGGTGACGGAGCCTTCCGGTTCCATGGTGGTTGATATCGGCGGCGGCACGACCGAGGTCGCGATCCTGTCGCTTGGCAACATCGTGTTCGCCCATTCCGTGCGTGTGGGTGGCGACAAGATAGACGAGGCAATCATCGCCTATATGCGGCGTACCCATAATCTTCTGATCGGTGAAGCAAGCGCCGAGCGGATCAAGAAGAACATTGGTGTCGCACGCAAGCCGGAAAAGAGCACCGGCATCAAGATCGAGGTGCGAGGCCGCGATCTCGTCAATGGTGTTCCCAAGGAAATCACCATTACCGAGGCGCAGGTTGCCGAAGCAATTTCAGACCCGGTCCGGCAGATTGTCGACGGGGTTAAGATGGCTCTTGAGCAGGCCCCGCCCGAACTTGCCGCTGACATTGTCGAGAAGGGCATTGTCATGACCGGCGGTGGCGCGCTGCTCCGCGACATTGATGGCGTTCTGCGCGATGCCACGGGGCTGCCGATTTCGATTGCCGAAGATCCGCTTTCCTGCGTTGCGCTCGGCACTGGTCGCTGCCTTGAGGAATTGAAGACGCTCAGGAACGTCCTGATAGGCGCTTAAGGAGCACTTCGACCAATGCGCGCGTCTGAGAAGGCAAAAATCAGGCAGCGCCGGATTGCGCACACCCTCCTTGTTGTTTTCAGTTTTTCGCTGATGTTCCTCGGCAAGGCTGATTTTTCGGCCCTGCGCCACGCCCGTATGGGAGCAAGCGACTTCATCGCGCCTTTTGTCGATCTTGTCTCGGCACCCGTTCGGGGGGTCGAGACAATGGCACAGGGTATACGAACAGTCGCGTCGCTTCGTGCTGAGAATGTGCGGCTTCAGGCCGAGAACTCGATGCTGAAACGCTGGCGTCGGCGTGCCGAGATTCTGGAGAGCGAAAACCGGCAGCTGCGAAGTGTTGCCGGTGCCGTATCACCAGAAAAAAGGCGTCCCCTCACGGCGCGCGCCGTCACCGCCCCAGGTGGGGCTTTCGCCCATACTGTGCTTGTTGCGAATGGAAGTGACGCCGGTATTGAGGTCGGCAACCCCGTCGTCACGGCGGATGGGCTTGTCGGTCTTGTCGTCGATGTTGGTAAGACGTACTCCCGCGTTCTGATGATCAGTGACATCAATGCACAGATACCCGTTATTCTTGCATCTTCGTCATGGCCCGGTGTGGCGGTTGGAAACAACGGCACCTACCTGTCACTTCGCTTCCTTCCGGCGGAAGCAGCGCCGAAAGTCGGTGAGCTGGTGTTGACGTCGGGCCATGGTGGCGTGCTGCCTGCCGGCGTGCCTGTCGGACGTGTTGATCTTGTCCGTGACGGGTCCGTGCGGGTAAAGCCGGCCGTCGACCTTCGGCACCTGAGCTATGTGTCGATCCTTGTAGGGGGCACAGAGGGTATCGACAGCGGAAATCTCAAACTTGGCGATTATTACACGCCGCTTCCAGAAGCCGATGAGACGAGACTTTTTGAAGGCGTCAATGCCTCCGGAGAGCGGCAATGAACAAGCGCGGCCGCTTTTTTGAGAAAGCCGAACTCGATTCAAACTGGCCTTTCCAGTTTCTTGTCGTCGTATTTGGCGCGATCCTCGCCATGGTTGAGGGAGGTCTTGCGCTGTGGCCGGTCTTTTATGGCGCGACGCCGCTTCTGTCGCTGATTTTTCTCTATTGGATTGCGCTGCATCACGAAAAATACGTTCTTCTTGTGACGGGTTTCCTGATCGGCCTCACCAGCGATGTTCTTTTCTCCGATCTGCTTGGCGGGCGGGCCACCACATATATCGCCGTCGTGTTTATCATGAGCTGGCGACGCCAGAAGCTTTTGCAGGGAGAGTTCCGGGACATCTGGGTGGAATTCGCGGCAACGGTAACCGGTGTGGTTCTTTTTCAGCTGGTCATTTTCAGCGCGCTCAATCTCGCCGTTCCTTCGCTCACGCCAGTAGCGTTTCAAATCGGCGTAACAACGATTCTGTTTCCGATTGGCTATGTTATTCTTTCAACGATGAATCTCGCCTTCAATAAAATCAGGCTGTCGTCGTGAGCAGGAAGGAAAAACAAAAGGAAAATCGCCGCGTCATTGCGAGGCGCACCTTCCTTCTTGGCAGCGGAATGGTGCTGATTTCCAGCTTCCTTTCGGGACGCCTCTACCAGCTCCAGGTGGCGCAGAACCGTCGCTATCAGCGTTTGTCTGATCGAAACCAGTTCGACATGCGGATTGTGCCGCCACGCAGGGGAAGGCTGATTGACCGAGAACGGCGTCTGCTTGCCGGCAATGCCGAGTCATACAGGCTGAATATCACGCCGCTCTATGCCGGGGACCTGGAAAAGGCTCTCGCACAGCTTGCCAGCCTTGTCGAAATACCGGAGGAAAGCGCCGACCTTGTCAGGGAAACGGCAAGTAAACAGCCATCTTTCAGGCCCATATTGGTGAGGGAGAGCCTGACCCAACGTGAGCTTGCGCGGCTGGCTGTGCGATCCGCCTATCTGCCAGGCGTGTCGTTTGAAAGAACATTGCGGCGGATTTACCCGCAGGGCGCCCTGACTGGGCATGTCACCGGCTATGTATCTCCCATCACGCGGCGGGAGGTCGAGGAAAACAAGTCGCTTGGCGAGTTGCCTGACCTCGCAACAGGCAAGATTGGCGTTGAATATACGCATGAGACCCAACTCCGGGGAAAGCCCGGGAATGAGCGTGTCGAAGTCAATGCCCGGGGCCGCCCGATCAGAGTGTTCCGGGATTTCGAGCCGGTATCCGGAAACGACGTTCGCCTGGCCCTTGATATCGGGTTGCAGCAGCATATCACCAACGTGTTGCGGCGTGGTCAGTCGGAGAGCGTCGACATGTCGAACGCAACGGTTCAGCGTGCGATCGCGGATAACAGCGATTTGAAGCTTCATCTTGCCTCGGGTGAGAACATGCTTCTGCGCGACAGCGAGGGCAGAGTGACGCCACCGGAGTCCGGCGCCGTTGTGGTGATGGACATCCATACCGGTGAAATACTGTCAATGGTGTCCGCGCCGACCTATGACCCGAACATGTTCACCGGACGGCTGCTGACGCGAGACTGGCGGCGTCTCAACGCGCATCCTCGCAATCCGCTTCTGAACCGCGTCACTGCCGGCATGTACGCGCCCGGTTCGACCTTCAAGATGATTGTTGCACTGGCGGCTCTTGAGGCCGGCATCATCAGCGAGCGGACCCGTTTCAGCTGTAGCGGCAGCATGGATCTCGGGAACGCCACCTTCCACTGCTGGTTTGAAGACGGACATGGGTCGGTCAACGTCGTTCAGGCGCTGGAGCGGTCCTGTGACGTGTTTTTTTATGAGGTTGCGCTGAAGACCGGCATCCAGCGGATCAAGGCGATGGCAAACCGTCTTGGCCTTGGCGGCGTGACGGGAATTGACATTCCCGGCGAGAAGTCCGGCATCATTCCAAATCACGAATGGAAACTTGCGACGCACGGTGTGGTCTGGACCCCCGGCGAAACAGTCGTTGCCGGCATAGGTCAGGGATATGTTCTTGTCACGCCGTTGCAGCTTGCCGTCATGACGGCGCGTCTGGCGAATGGCAAGCGGGCTGTCGCGCCGTCACTTCGCGCTGTCGAGGGTGAGATGATGTTTCCTGAACTCGGCATTTCCGAGGCGGCGCTGAGGGTCATCCGCAAGGGCATGTTCGAAGTCATGCATGGTGGCCTCGGCACCGCACGAAGACACAATCTGCCGGTCTCTCAGGGTGGCATGGCCGGCAAGACGGGCACGGTGCAGGTCAAGAGAATCACCAAGGAACAGCGGGAAGCCGGGATCACGAAGAACATCGAACGACCGTGGAAGGAGCGTGACCACGCGCTGTTTGTCGGCTATGCGCCGGTCAAAAACCCCAGGTATGCCGTGTCGGTGGTTGTCGAGCATGGGGGCAGCGGGTCCTCCATGGCGGCTCCAATCGCGAGAGCGGCTCTCCAGCGAACAATGGAAATTCGTGGGGGCGCATGATGAAGACCGAAACTGTCGGCCTCCTGCAGACGATACTTCGAATTCCCTGGCACATCGTGTTGGTTGCCGCCGTTCTGGTTACGGTTGGCGCGCTGGCTCTGTATTCGGCATCTGAAGGTTCCTGGTCGCCATGGGCAGGCCGAC
>JAYYLR010000049.1:0-2766 GCA_036143955.1 Pseudomonadota bacterium
GCCATTTCGACTCGCCGGAGGAGATGAACTGGTCGATCACCACCTGCGCGCCATTGGCAAAATCGCCGAACTGCGCTTCCCACATGACCAGTGCGTTCGGCTCGGCCTGCGAGAAACCATATTCGAATCCCATCACCGACGCTTCGGATAGCGGCGAGTCGATCACCTCGAACATCCCCTGGCCTTCGGACAGATGCGAAAGCGGCACGTAACGCTCCTCGGTTGCCTGGTCCACCAGCACGGCATGGCGCTGGCTGAAGGTGCCGCGGCAACTGTCTTGGCCGGACAGACGCACCGGATCACCCTCGAGAAGCAGCGCGCCGAAGGCGAGATGCTCGGCCGTCGCCCAGTCAATGCCAACACCGTCGCGAATACGCGCGGCACGCGTCTCGACAATACGGGTCAGCTTCGGATTCAGGGTCATATGCTCCGGTACCGTCGTCATAGTCTCGCCGATCTTGCGAAGCGTCTCGAGCTCGACAGCCGTGTCGCCGCGTCGCTCGATGCCGTGCGCGGTACTCATGCCGGACCAGCTTCCCTCGAGCCAGTCGGCCTTGTTCGGACGGTAGTTCGTTCCAGCATCGAATTCGGTGTCGAGATAGGCAATGCGGTCATCGACAACCTGCCTTGTTTCTTCGGCCGTCATGATGCCTTCAGCGACCAGCTTGTCGGCATAGATCGAGCTGGTTGTCGGATGCTTGCTAATGGTTTTGTACATCAGCGGTTGCGTGAACATCGGCTCGTCGCCTTCATTGTGGCCGAACCGGCGATAGCAAAAAATATCGAGAACAACATCGCTACCGAAGGCTTGGCGGAACTCGATGGCGATCCGCGCCGCATGGACGACCGCCTCAGGGTCGTCACCATTCACATGAAAGATCGGCGCCATCACCATCTTCGCAACATCGGTCGGATAGGGCGAGGAACGCGAATAATGCGGGCTCGTGGTAAAGCCAATCTGGTTATTGTGGATGATATGAATCGTGCCGCCGGTGCGGTAGCCGCGAAGCGCCGAAAAAGCAAAAGTCTCACCAACAACGCCCTGTCCTGCGAAGGCGGCATCACCATGCAGCAGGATTCCCACGACTTCCTTGCGTTCGGTATCCCGGCGCTGTTCCTGCTTGGCCCGCACTCGGCCGACCACGACCGGATCGACAATCTCGAGATGCGACGGGTTCGGCGCAAGGCTGAGATGAACGGTCTTGCCGTCAAACTCGCGGTCCGAAGACACGCCCATGTGATATTTCACATCACCCGATCCGCCAGCATCCTCCGGATTTGCCGGATTGCCGAGAAATTCAGAAATGATCGCGCGAAACGGCTTGCCGAAGACGTTATGCAGGATATTTAGACGACCGCGATGCGCCATGCCGACCACAATCTCGCCGACGCCAAGCTGCGTGCCACGTTTCAGGATCTGCTCCAGCGCCGGGATCATCGCCTCGCCGCCATCAACTCCGAACCGCTTGGTGCCGGTGTATTTCTTGTGAAGGTACTTTTCGAACTGCTCGGCATCCACAAGGCGCTCATAGATTGCCCTCTTGCCACGCTTGGTGAAGTCGGTACGGTTGCCGATGGCCTCGATACGCTCCTGAATCCACGCCTTCTGCGCCGGGTCCTGCACATGCATGAACTCGACGCCGATGGTGCTGCAATAGGTCTTGCGGAGTGTCTCGACAATCTCGCGCAGCGTCGCCGTCTCGAGGCCGAGAACATAGTTGATGAAGATCGGACGATCCCAGTCAGCGTCGGTGAAACCATAGGTCGCTGGATCAAGCTCGGGATGAAGCGGCTTGGTCTCCAGTGACAGCGGATCGAGATCGGCCAAAAGGTGCCCGCGGATCCGGTAGGCGCGTATCAGCATCACCGCGCGGAGCGAGTCCAGTGTTGCGGCACGCATGTCACCGGCGTCCATATGCCGCCCGGCGGCATGGCCAGCAGCCACGGCATTCACCGAATCAGCCGGGTCAGTTGCCCCAACGATTCGGCTGCCGTTGCGGGCCCAGCTGGGGCCCTGCTCGATTTCGGCACTGCTGTCTCCAACCGCGTTGAGACGCTCGAAATAAGCGGCCCAGCGGCTGTCGACGGCCGAAGGATCACGCCGCCACGCCGCGTTCATCTCGGCTATAAAAGTGGCGTTCGCCGCCGACAGGAAGGTCAGATCAAACTCGTCCGGCTGCCCGGGCTGGCCCGGCACCTGAGCTGCGTCATCCATAACAAAAGCACCTGTTTATTTTGACACCGTCCATCAGTGTATTCGCTGCTGACGCAGATTCAAGCCACCAACGCTTTAACCGGCGCGGGCAATAGCCCGCGTGACCGCATTTCCAATATCGGCAGGTGACTCGGCCATGTCAAAGCCGGCAGCCTGCATAGCCCCAATCTTGTCGGATGCGGCGCCGCTTCCACCACTGACAATGGCGCCGGCATGGCCCATGCGGCGGCCCGGAGGCGCCGTCAGGCCGGCGATGAAACCGGCAATCGGCTTCTTCGAGGGATGCGCGGCATAGAAGGCTGCCACCTCTTCCTCGGCAGACCCGCCAATCTCGCCTATCATTACGATGGCTTCGGTCTGGTCATCATTCAGGAACAGTTCGAGACAATCGATGAAGTTAGTACCGTTGACCGGGTCACCGCCAATGCCGATGCAGGTCGACTGGCCGAGGCCGACGGCCGAGGTCTGTGCCACGGCCTCGTAGGTCAGTGTTCCGGACCGCGACACGATGCCGACCTTGCCCGGCGTGTGGATATGGCCCGGCATGATGC
>JAYYLR010000050.1:0-2637 GCA_036143955.1 Pseudomonadota bacterium
CGCCGGCAATCGAACGCCAGCTCGCGGCCGTCAGCTTGTCATGGTTGCCGACGACATGATCGACTTCGTCCATCGCCTCCCAGCGGTCAGGCGCAATCTGCGCCGCGCAGCCGGTGACGATGATCCGTGCCTCCGGATTGTCGCGGCGCGCGCGGCGGACAGCCTGACGGGCCTGCCTCTCAGCTTCGGCCGTCACGGCGCAGGTGTTGAAAATGATCGCGTCGTTCAGCCCGGCGGCGGCGGCCTGGTCCTGAACAACCTCGGATTCCCATATATTCAGCCGGCAACCGAAGCTTTCCACCCGCGGTGCGTTCCGTCCCGCCATGCCGCTAGCCCAGCATCTTCGCCAGATCGGCGGACAGAACACCATCGCAGACATAGGCCACCGGGCCGGTCATCACGACATGCCGGCTGTCCGGATTCCAGTCGATCCCGACCGTGCCGCCATCCATCACAATGCGGTTGCTTCGCGGCCCGAGCCCGCACCTGACAACGGCCGCGCCGACAGCGCAGGCGCCGCTTCCACAGGCCATGGTGATGCCGACACCACGTTCCCAGACGCGCATTCTGAAGACGGCATCACCAATGCGGCTGACAACCGACAGGTTCACCCGCTGCGGGAACAGCGCCGCATGTTCGGCAAGCGGACCGAGCCGCGCCAGATCGACCGCCTCGGCATCGTCGACGAAAACGACGGCATGCGGGTTGCCAACCGAATGGCACACCGCGTCGCCGAGACCGTCGATTCCGAGCGGCACGGCAAGCGTGTCCATCTCATGCGCCAGCGGCACGTCACGCCAGCCCGTCGCAACAGGTCCCATATCGACGGAAATCTCGCCACCTTCGGCGCGCCATGCCAGCAGCCGGCCGGCGTCCGTCTCGATGCTGATCTCGTCGCGGCCATTGTCGTTCATGACAAGATCTGCGACACAGCGCGTGCCGTTGCCGCAGGCGCCGGAAGGCGAGCCGTCATGGTTCAGGATGTCCATCCGGATATCGGCGCTGTCAGACCCGCGTATGACCAGAATCTGATCGCAGCCGATGCCAAGCCGCCTGTCGGCAAGCCGCGAGGCGGCTGCCGAACCGATGGCGGCAGGGCCGCCGGCGCGCCAGTCGAAAATGATGAAATCATTTCCAAGGCCATGCATTTTCAGAAATTCCGTCATGGCCAGCCTATACGCCAAATTCCGGCGAATGAAAAGCGGTGCGCGGCTAGAGCGTGATGACCGTCGGCACATGGTCGGACGGCTTCTCGGCGCCGCGGAAGGCACGCTCGATCGTCACCTCTTCCACCGACGCGGCAAGGTCGCGGCTTGTCCAGACATGGTCGAGCCGGCGGCCGCGGTCGCTCGCCGCCCAGTCGCGCGCCCGATACGACCACCAGGAATACAGCACCTCATCAGGTCCGAAATGCGCCCGCACCGCGTCGTGCCAACCGCCTTCCTCGATGAGGCGGAGAAGCCCCTCTCGTTCCACCGGTGTATGGCTGACGACCTTCTGCAGCTGTTTTGTCGACCAGACATCCTCGGCAAGCGGCGCTATGTTGAGGTCGCCGACGAGAATCGCCCGTTCCGGCGGGTTGGATGCGAAATGCGACGTCATCTCGGCGATGAAATCAAGCTTGTGGCTGAATTTCGGATTTTCCTGACGGTCGGGAACGTCGCCGCCCGCCGGAACATAGAAATTATGTACGCGCGGACCGCCGTCGATGGTTGCGGCGATATGCCGGCAGTCCTCTCGCCCGGCCCAGTTCAGGTGCGCCGCGTCCGACAGTGGCAGCCGCGAGATGATGGCGACGCCGTTATAGCTCTTCTCGCCACGATAGGCCTGATGCCGCCAGCCGGCCTCGGCGAGCGCGTCGGACGGGAAATGCACATCTTCGGTCTTGGTTTCCTGAAGGCACAGCGCGTCGATGTCGTGGCCGTTCAGGAACTCGAGGACGAGCGGCAGGCGGAGCCTGACGGAATTGATGTTCCAAGTTGCTATGCGCATGGCTGCATTTCCCGGGAATTAATTTAGCAGAACCTTGATTTCTATCGATTACCTTAGCAATCTAACGGCAAGAAATCACGCTGTCCGAAAGACATTCGGTCACGTTCCACTCTGAGCGACAAGAGCCGAGAGCTGACGTGCGTGACCCTTCTATAACGCACGGGGTTTCCAAATGTCATTCAATCTAGAAGGCAGGCTGAAAAAGGCCCAGAAGGCTTTTGCAGCCAGGCATTTTCTGGAGGCCAAAGAGCTCTTCGGACAGGTGCTCGAAAAATTTCCAAAGAACATGCGTGCGAAGAAGGGATACCTGCTCAGCCAATCGGCTTTTGCCGATGCCAATTTTTCATCGACCCATCCCGCGATGAAGGAACTTGATGACATCGCTCGAGCGCTGTCCCTCGGAGAGGCGGAGGCGGCAGCCAGGCGAGCCTATGCCCTGGCACCGAAATTTTCCGACGCGCACGGTCTGTTCAACCTTCTGGGAGTGGCGGCGGCGGCCACGAAGCGTGAAGAGGACGCCGTCAAGGCGTTCAAGCGGGCCATCTATCTGAAGCCCGACTTTATGGAGGCCCGGGCCAATCTCGCGAGCCGGATGATGGCGGGATCGGATTTCGAGACCGCGCTTCGGGTCATTGAGGAGAGCCT
>JAYYLR010000051.1:0-6057 GCA_036143955.1 Pseudomonadota bacterium
CATTATACGGGCAGGATCAGCCATCCGGACCTGATTCAACCCTTCCTCGACCGGCTGGCCGAACAGTCGCTCGATGTGGACTGGGCCATCTGCGCTTTCGCCGAGGAGGAAAACGAAAGCCTTGCCAGCGCGGTGCAAATGGGTGGCAAGCTTCGTGTCGGTTTCGAGAATTCGTTGTTCATGCCTGACGGAACCGTGGCGCCGGACAATGCGGCCCGGGTCGCTGCCGCGAATGCGCTTTTCAACTGACGTGGTGCCTGCGCTGGCGCTGGCGTACGGGATTCTTCATGCAACCCGTGGCTGTCGCGCTGGTGACCGGACATGATGCCAAATCTCGAAATCATGCAGGCTTCGCCGGTCTTTTTCTGGCTGATCTGTTTCCTGTCGGTGACGGCGCTTGCCATTTCCAAGTCCGGATTTGGCGGTGCGCTGGGATCAATCAGCACGCCGATCCTGCTTTTCGTCATGCCGCCGACGATGGCGCTTGGCGTTCTGTTGCCGATCTTTCTGATCACCGATGTCTGGGTTGTCTATATCTGGCGAAAGCATGTCCATTGGCGGTTCGTCTTCATCATGTGCGGCTTCGGCATCGCCGGCCAGCTTGCCGGGTGGCTGCTGTTCGACTATTTCAGCAATTCCATGCTTCGCGGGCTGATCGGCGCGATCGGCCTTCTGACGGCGCTGAATTACCTGCGGCTTCAGATCTGGCCTGAATCCGAGCTGGCGGAGGATGTCGCAAAACGCCTGATGGCGCGGCTGTGGCCGCGGGCTGCCGGCTGGTGCGGACTGTCGGGACTCGCAAGCTTCGTCGCGTTTGCGGGCGGCATTCCGGCGCAGATTTTCCTGCTGCCGCACAGGCTTGCACGTCAGATCTTCGTCGGCACGATGAGCGTCTATTTTTTGGTAACGAACGTCGCCAAGCTGCCCTTCTACGACAATCTGGGACTTCTGGACGCCGGCACGCTGATGATGTCGCTGATGCTTGTTCCCTTCATTCCGGTCGGCGTCTATATCGGCAAGTGGCTGAACGAGGTTGTTTCGGACAGCTTGTTTTACCATGTGACCTACAGCATCCTGTTCGTAATGGGTGTGAAACTGTTATCCGACGCCGTGTCGACATGGCCGGCCTGAACCAGGGGAATTGACATGTATCGCTGGCGTCATCTTGCTGTTGCTTTCGGAATCCTGCCGGCCCTTGCCATTTATGTCGGGGCAATGGTGTGGCTTTCCACTTTCATCATGGAGATCCATTTCCTGATTGATCTCCTGTTCTTCACCGTGGCCGGCCTTGCCTGGATTCCGGCCGCGGGCTCGGTGGTCAAATGGCTGGCGACGCATGAGGCCAACTGACGCCACGGCTGGCGAGGCGGCGCGGCCGTTGAGAGTGGCGCTGGAAATGGCTGCATCGCTGATGGCGGCGCACGGACTCGACGGGTGGAACGTGAAGCTGGACCACGCAAGGCGCCGGGCCGGGCAATGCGACTATCGAAAGCGCGAGATTTCGCTGTCGCGCCATTATGTGCGTCACGCCGAGGAGTCGCACATCCGAGATACCATTCTTCATGAAATCGCACATGCCCTTGTCGGCCCCCGACATGGTCATGACGCCGTCTGGCGCCGCAAGGCACGCGAGATCGGCTGCACGGCAATCCGCTGCCATACACTGAATTTCGCCATTGAACCCTGGCTCATGCGATGCCCGAACGGATGTTTCGAAGCCGGTCGCCATCGCCGAAAGGCCAGCCTTGTCTGCGCCTCATGCCGCACGCCGGTAGAATTCGTGCGACAGGAACCTGTCGGGGATTGAAGTGATGTTCGACGTGACGCCGAAACGCATTGCTGCCATGCGTCGTGCCCTGGTCCGGCTGTCGGCTGTCGATACCCGCGCCGTGAGCCTTGCATTACTTGACAAATCCGAGGTGGAGGGACTTCGCGGCATGGCAGCCATGCAGTCCTTTCGCACGGCCACGCCAAGCATTGAATATCGGGGCAACAGCGTTCGTCAGGATTTCGATGTCTGTTTTCCGGCCCCGCGCGAGGGCGTTTTCGACAGTCTGGCGACATGTCTTGAAACCGTGATTGCCGGGGCCTGTGGGGCCATGCGCCCGCCGCCATTCACCGAACGGTTGCAGCTGAACGACTTCGCCATCCAGTGCTATCCGAAAGGTTCGCGAGGCATCGGCATTCATCGCGACGGCAAGCGATACAGGGGAATCGTCGCCATCGTTACGCTTCGAGGGGGTTCGCGCCTGTTCACCTGCGATGACCGTGAAGGCCGGAACGCGCGCACCCTCGACGACAGGCCCGGGCGCATAGTGCTTCTTTCCGCAGCCGGGTTTGCCGGTCGTGAGGCGGAAGATGCGCGTCCGCTTCATGGTGTCGACCGCGTCACCGGCGGGCGTCTGTCCCTCGGCTTCCGATATCTTCCGCCGTCCGCGGCATAGCAACGCGGATTCGCTTGCACGAAAGTCTTTTCCTTGGCAGCATTTGAGTAACGGAGCGCCCGTCCGCTCCCTTCAAGGCAGGTGCCTGATGTCGTGATGGGCGCAGATATTGCGCGTTCCGGTTGAACGGGCCGAAGCTGCCCGGGGCGACGCTGGCATGCCGTTTTACGGAAATGAAGACAGCGGTGGCGCCGTCGCCCCTTCCACTGACGTGAAGGGAGACATCTATGAATATCAGCGTTTCAGGAAAGAACATGGATACGGGCTCGGCATTCCAGGTGCATGCCGAGACGGCACTCAACGACGTGGTCAACAAATATTTCGAACGCGCCGTCAGTGGCCATGTGACACTTGAAAAGTCTGATGCCGGCTTTCGGGTCAAGACACGCGTAGCGCTCTCTCGCCGCATAGAGCTGGAGGCGACAGGCTACGCGCATGATGCCCATGCGGCGCTGGAGGCCGCGATGGAGCATGCGGAAAAGCGCCTTCGGCGGCACAAGCGGCGGCTGAAAAACCACCGGGGAACGGTCACTGTGGCCGAGGAGGATGATGTCCTTCCGGTGCCGATGATGGTCTATGCGTCGGCCGAACAGGCCGGCGACTTCATCGATGGTGAAGATCTGCCGGCAGTGGTTGCCGAGCTTGCCTATGACATCGAGATGCTGACGGTCGAGCAGGCGGTGATGAAGCTGGAACTGAGCGAATCGCCGATGCTGATGTTCCGCAACGCGGCGCATTTCGGCCTGAATGTCGTTCATCGGCGTGAGGACGGGTCTATTGGCTGGATCGACCCGCGTGGAGCGCGGCGCCTCAACAGCTGATCAGGCAGTAACCACCCCCGGGTCCGTGAGGCCCTCGAAAAGCCAGCAGCCGCCCTGTGCATCGGCACGGGACGGCTCCATAAGGGTGAGTCTCAGAATGCCGAAATGCGGCACCGGGATGCCGACCACATGGTCAAGTGGCGCGCGAAGTGCGACCGACATCGCGGCCCGGATCACGCCGGCATGTGTGATGACAATCCGCGGTGCCGGGTCAAATCCGGCTTCGATGCCCTTCATCCAGTCTCGCACCCTTCCGGCAAGCATGGCAAAGGACTCGCCCTGTGGTGGCACATGGTCGGCGGCAAGGAAGGTCCAGTTGTGAAGCGGGCCGTCCTTGATCTCGTTCCATACCTCCGCCACGGACCTTTCATGCCAGCTGCCGTGATCCATTTCGACAAGTTCAGTCGCTGGTGAAACACGCACGGGTTTGAGGTCCTGTTTCATAAGTTCGGCGGTCTCGACCGTTCTTTGGAGCGGTGAGACATGCCAGATGGCGTTCTCGGGAAGCTGCTTGCATAGCGGTGCCAGATTGAACGGGCCGTCCGTGATCGGCGGGTCTGCCGGCGGCACATGGCCGGTGCGCTTTACGACCGGGGCGTGCCGGACGAAATAGAGGCTGCCTGTCTGCGGATGCGTGCTCATGCGGCCAGCATAGATCCTGCCGTGATCCAGCACATCAGCATAATGATTTCGGCAATGATTGTTGTCGCTCCCATCACGTCGCCGGTCAGGCCTTGGACCCGGCGCACGGCCCTGGCACCGATCCACAGGCTTGCGGCCATGGCGGGAACCGCCGTTGCGGCAGTGGCCTCGAGGCCAGTGAGCCATGCCAGAGCCGGAATCCAGAGCGCAAGGGCCATGATGATGCGGCCGGTGTCGGGCCGTCCGGTCAGCGTTGCCAGACGCGCGTGCGGGCTGAGCGGAAAGACGGCAAGCTGCATCACCGGCTGGAATCGGCTCGCCGCCGAAATGATGGCAAGGAATAAGATCAGTTCGGTGAGTGTGAACATCTCAAGACAGACCATCAGGAGCGACAGCCGCATCGCCGTTGCCAGGATCAGGGCAAGCACGCCGTAGCTGCCGATGCGGCTGTCATGCATGATCCGCATGGTGCTTTCGACATCATGCCCGCCACCGAAACCGTCAGCCATATCGGCAAGCCCGTCCTCATGCATCGCGCCGGACAGCAGCGTCATCACCAGAATGCCGATGGCAGCAGCGACGAAAGGCGGCAGCCCGGCCATGCCGGCGAGTCCGAGGGCCGCGCCGCCTGCGGCGCCGATGACAAGCCCTACAAGCGGGAATGCCCATGTCGCTGAGGTGAAATCAGGTGGCCTGTCGTCGGGAAATCTGTACCAGCCGGCCGGGATCCTGCTCAGCAGCAGGAACGCAGCGGCACAATCCGCCGCCAGGGACTGGCCCGCGGGCCTGTCGCCGTCGCCTGTCATGCTTCCTTGCTGACACCGGCCTCGGCAAAGGTTGCCATGCCGTTATGGGTTGCCAGCGCGGCGCGAACGATCAGCGTCGCCACCGCGGCGCCGCTGGCTTCGCCAAGCCGCATCCGCAGGTCGAGGATCGGCTGCTTGCGAAGGGCCGAGGCGAGCCTGATATGCCCCGGTTCTGACGACAGGTGGGAGATCATGCAGTGATCAAGCGCATCGAGCCGCCCGCCGGCTGTCAGTGCTGCCGCCGCCGCTGAGCAGATGAAACCGTCCAGCATCACGGGGATCCGGCGCAACCGCGCTTCCAGCACGGCGCCGGCGATGGCGGCAAGCTCACGCCCGCCATAGGCGGCGAGGAGGCCGACGCAACTGTCGATAGTTTCGCCATGGCGGTCGATGGCGGCCTGCACGATCATTGCCTTGTGGGTGACGCCTGACGGATCAAGACCTGTTCCGGGACCGACCCAGCCGCCCGCATCGCCACCAAAACGCGCCATGCTCAGCGCGGCTGCGGAGGTCGTATTGCCGATCCCCATTTCGCCGACGATGAGATAGTCGCAGCTGTCGCCGAGGGCCGCGGCGCCGGCATTCATCGCATGAAGGACCTCGTCGGGATCCATCGCAAGTGCTGTCGTGAAATCAATGGTTGGCCGGTTCAGATCAAGTGCAGTGACACTCAGTTCCAGTCCGGCCGTCTCGCAAAGCTGGTTGATGGCTGCGCCGCCGGCCTCAAAGTTCCACACCATCTGCTGGGTGACTTCCTGCGGGAACGGGCTGACGCCCTGCTTCACCACGCCGTGATTGCCGGCGAAGACAAGACATTTGCCGTTTTCGATCTTCGGCCTGTCGGTCTGCTGCCATTCCGCCATCCAGACGGCAAGCTTTTCCAGTTGCCCGAGGGATCCCGGCGGCTTTGTCAGCTGGTCCTGCCGCGCCGCCGCCGCGGCCCGAATGGCATCATCGGACTGCGGTAGCGAGTCGATGAGTTCAGCGATATGGCCGGGGGAGGAGAAGGACTTCATGGGTGCTTGGTAACCGGTAATTGGGAAACGTAACCGTTTATTGCGGCGGTTTAATTCTTAAGGCAAGACCTGCCGCCATAAAAAACACCTCGTCGGCGATCGCGGCGACAGCCTGGTTCTGCAGCCCGTTGATGTCGCGAAAACGCCTCGAGAGGCGGTTGTCGGGAACGATTCCAAGCCCGGTTTCGCTTGCCACGAGGATGATGCGGGCCTCGGAATTGGCGATGGCATCTGTCAGCGCCTCTCGCGCCGCATCCGTGTCATGTTCATGGATCAGCAGGTTGGTTGCCCAGACGCTGAGGCAGTCGATCAGCAGCACGTTTCCTGC
>JAYYLR010000052.1:0-2587 GCA_036143955.1 Pseudomonadota bacterium
GCGATCACAAGGCCATCGTCCGTCACGACATAGCGCATCGGGCGCAGGCCGTTCCGGTCGAGACCGGCAATCACCCAGTTGTTGGCATAGGCGGCAATGGCCGCCGGACCGTCCCATGGCTCCATCACGGCATTGCAATAGGCATAGAGCTTTGCCAGCTCGCCGTCCCCGTCGACATCGACGGCGGCCGGAATCATCATCGTCTTCACCATCGGCAGGGTGCGCCCGCCATGGCCCATCAGCTCGAACACCGCGTCGAGAGCGGCCGAATCCGAGCTGCCCTTGCCGATCACCGGCTTCAGATCCTCGATGGCGTCGCCGAAAACCTCGGAATCCATCCGGTCCTCGTGGCAGGTCATCCAGTTCTGGTTGCCGCGAATGGTGTTGATCTCGCCATTATGCGCCAGCACCCTGAACGGCTGCGCCAGCTTCCAGGTCGGCATGGTGTTGGTCGAGTAGCGCTGGTGGTAGATGGCGAAGGACGACACAAAACGTTCGTCATTCAGGTCCGGGAAGAATTCGGTGACCTGCTCGGCAAGAAACATGCCCTTGTAGATGATCGAGCGGCTGGACATCGAGCAGATGTAGAAGTCGGAGATCAGTTCGGCGGTGACCGCCTTCTCGATCCGGCGGCGCACGAGATAGAGCTGCCGCTCGGCCTCGCGCTCGTCGATGTCGGCCGGCATCGAGAACATGATCTGCTCGATCTCCGGACGGGTTGCGTTGGCCTTGTCGCCAAGCGCCTTGGTGTCGACGGGAACCTGGCGCCAGCCATAGATGAAATGTCCGACGGCGAGGATTTCCTGCTCGACGATGCAGCGGCACCGCTCCTGCGCAGCAAGATCGGTTCGCGGAAGAAACACCATGCCGACCGCAAGCCTGCGGCCATCATCATCATGGCCGGTGCGGGCGATATGCTCGATGAAGAAGTTGCGCGGGATGTCGATATGAATTCCGGCGCCGTCACCCGTCATGCCATCCGCATCGACAGCGCCGCGGTGCCAGATTGCCTGAAGCGCCTCGATTGCGGCCTCGACAACGGCGCGCGTCGGCTTGCCGTCGCTGGCAGCGACGAAACCGACACCGCAGGCATCATGCTCCATCTCGGGGCCGTAGACACCGGCACCGGCAAGACGCGCCTCGTTGCGGGCCCGGCGGGCCAGATAGGCGGCGTCATCGAATTTCATATGATCGGTCATGGTCCTGTCCAATGCTGACAATCAGGCGCCTGCGGCGGCCCGCGGCGCTTCGCTCTGCGCCATGATGTAGGAATCAATTGAGGCTGCGGCGTCGCGGCCATCGCGAACACCCCAGACGACAAGCGAGGCACCGCGGACGATGTCGCCGGCGGCGAAGACCCCCGGAACCTTGGTCATCATGGTGCGCCAGTCGATGTCGACGGTGCCCCATTTCGAGACCGCCAGATCCTCGGCGCCGAACATCACCGGCAAATCCTCGGGGTCGAAGCCAAGCGCCTTGATGACAAGATCAGCCGGAATTTCATGCGCCGAGTCCTCGATGATCTGCGGCACCTGCCGGCCGGTGGCGTCAGGCTGGCCAAGATGGATTTTCTGCGCCTGAACCGAGCGGACATGATTGTCGCCAAGGAACGCCTGCGGTGCGGACAGCCATTTGAAGACGACGCCTTCCTCTTCGGCGTTGGCGACCTCGCGCTGCGAGCCCGGCATGTTGGCGCGGTCACGGCGGTACAGGCAGGTCACCGATTTCGCCTGCTGACGGATCGCCGTGCGGACACAGTCCATCGCAGTGTCGCCGCCACCGACGACGACCACGTCGCGGCCCTCGGCATTGAGCGTTCCGGAGTCGAACTCGGGGACATCATCGCCGAGGCTCTTGCGGTTCGAGGCGGTCAGATAGTCGAGCGCCGGAACAACACCGCCAAGCCCGACGCCTGGCACGGCGATGTCGCGAGCCTTGTAGACACCGGTGGCAATCAGCACGGCATCATGCGCCTCGCGAATCTCGTCAAAAGTCATGTCGGTGCCGACATCGACATTCAGCCTGAAGGTCACACCGCCATCCTCAAGAAGCTTGTGGCGGCGCTCAACGACGTGCTTTTCGAGCTTGAACCCGGGGATGCCATAAATCAGCAGCCCGCCGACACGATCGTAGCGATCATAGACGGTCACCTGATAGCCGCGCTGGCGCAGCATGTCGGCGGCGGCGAGGCCGGCCGGTCCGGCACCGATGATGCCGACCGATTCGGGCCGCTCGGACACCGGTTGCGGCGGCTGGACCCAGCCATTCTCGAAAGCCGTCTCGGTGATGTGCTTTTCGACAGCCCCGATGGTGACCGACTCGAACCCCTTCTCGATTACGCAGCTCCCCTCGCAAAGACGGTCCTGCGGACAGATGCGCCCGCAGATCTCCGGCATGTTGTTGGTCTGCGCGGAAATCCGATAGGCCTCTTCCATGCGGCCCTCGGCGGTCAGCATCAGCCAGTCGGGGATGTTGTTGTGAAGCGGGCAGTTGATCTGGCAGAACGGCACGCCGCACTGCGAGCAGCGCGATGCCTGTGTTTCAGCCGAGGTGACATCGAACTCGTTGTAGATTTCGTCGAAATCGC
>JAYYLR010000053.1:0-9179 GCA_036143955.1 Pseudomonadota bacterium
CCGCCGCGCCCGCCAGCAGGATCAGCAACCAGGCCGCAATCCGGCCCGTGATCCGGCGATGGCGGTGCGAAACTCTCTCCCTCATCCGGCAAGCCTAGCCGCCGGGCGGTTAAGGAACGGTTAGGCACGCACCATGAAAAACGCCCCCACCCGGACGGGCGGAGGCGCTGTGTTCGTTTTGGGTGCCGCCCTTCGGACGGCCCCGATCGGACGGCCCCAATCAGGCGGCCCGAGATCAGACGGCCCGAGATCAGACGGCCCGAGATCAGACAGCCAGCGGCTGGCTGCGCATGTCGGCCGGGTCGATTCCGGCGACAGCGACGGGCGTCTTCATGGCGTCGCGGCGGAACGGCTCGCCGAGCTCCTGGTTCAGCATCACCTCGATGAAGGTCGTCTTGCCGTCCTTCATCTGCGCGCTGATGGCGGCATCAAGCGCCTCGGTCAGCTCCTGCTGCGAGAACACGGCGACGCCGTCGAGGCCGCAGGCCTTGGCGATCTCTGCGTAGGACACCTTGTCGTCGAGCTCGGTGCCGACGAAATTGTCATCGAACCACAGGGTGGTGTTGCGCTTCTCGGCGCCCCACTGGTAGTTGCGGAAGATGATCATGGTGATCGGCGGCCATTCCTCGCGGCCGATGGCCGACATCTCGTTCATCGAGATCCCGAAGGCGCCGTCGCCGGCAAAGCCGACAACCGGAACGTCCGGACGGCCGATCTTCGCGCCCATGATCGAGGGCAGGCCGTAGCCGCACGGGCCGAACAGGCCGGGGGCCAGATATTTGCGGCCTTCCTCGAAGGTCGGATAGGCGTTGCCGATGGCGCAGTTGTTGCCGATGTCGGAGGAGATGATGGCCTCCTTCGGCAGCGCGCTCTGGATCGCCCGCCAGGCCATCCGCGGCGACATCTTCTTCGGCTCGCGGGTGCGGGCGCGCTCGTTCCAGGTCGTGCCGGGATCGTCATCCTCGTGATCCATCGAGGTCAGCTCCTGCGCCCAGGCCGATTTCGTCTTCGCGATCGTCTCCTGGCGTGCGGCACGGCCGGTGTCGCCGGCGCCGGGTCCGAGCCTTTCAAGAAGGCCGGCGGCGACCTGCTTGGCGTCGCCGACGATGCCGACGGTGACCGGCTTGGTCAGGCCGATGCGGTCGGGGTTGATGTCGACCTGGATGATCCTGGCGTTCTTCGGCCAGTAGTCGATGCCGTAGCCGGGAAGCGTCGAGAACGGGTTCAGGCGGGTGCCGAGCGCCAGCACCACATCGGCCTTGGCGATCAGTTCCATACCGGCCTTCGAGCCGTTATAGCCGAGCGGGCCGGCATGAAGCGGGTGCGATCCCGGGAAGGCGTCATTGTGCTGGTAGCCGCAGCAGACCGGCGCGTCGAGGCGCTCGGCAAGCTTCATCGATTCGGCGATCGCGCCGCCGATGACGACGCCGGCGCCGTTCAGGATGACCGGGAACTCGGCCTCGGACAGCATCTTCGCCGCCGCGTCGATGGCGTCCATGCCGCCGGAGGGGCGCTCGAACTCGACGATCGCCGGAAGCTCGATATCGATGACCTGCGTCCAGAAATCGCGCGGCACGTTGATCTGCGCCGGCGCCGAGGCGCGCTTGGCCTGAAGGATCACGCGGTTCAGGGTCTCGGCGATCCGGCTCGGGTCGCGGACCTCTTCCTGATAGGCGACCATGTCCTTGAACAGGGCCATCTGCTCGACTTCCTGGAAGCCGCCCTGGCCGATCGTCTTGTTGGCCGCCTGCGGGGTGACCAGAAGAAGCGGCGTGTGGTTCCAGTAGGCGGTCTTCACCGGCGTCACGAAATTGGTGATTCCGGGGCCGTTCTGCGCCACCATCATCGACATCTGGCCGGTGGCGCGGGTGAAGCCGTCGGCCATCATGCCGGCGTTGCATTCATGCGCCGCGTCCCAGAACGTGATCCCGGCGCGCGGGAACAGATCGGAAATCGGCATCATCGCCGAACCGATGATTCCGAACGCGTGTTGAATTCCGTGCATTTGCAGGACTTTTACGAAAGCCTCTTCCGTCGTCATCTTCATGATGCGTCACCCTTACCTGGTTGCGTGTTGCGGCGGACCCGCAGGGCAAATCCGCCCGGTGCAATCCGCCTGTATCCCTATCTGTATCCCCGTGGCGCGGCCCGGCCGGAACCGCGCTGTATGTGTTCCTAATCAATCGCAGGCATGCCCGGCAAGCCTTAGAGCCAGATTTTGCTAAAAATAGGTCCAGATCACCCATCTGTCACTGGCACCAAATGTCGCCGCCGGCCGCTGCAGGTTGCGTTGTCACCGGCCTTCGCGATAGCGTCTTCGGGAAATATGACGGCCGGACCGGCCACCGGATGGAGTGATTCGCGTGAAAGTTAAGAAACTGGCGCCAGCCATGGGGGCCGAGATCACCGGCATCGATCTCGGCTCGAGCGATTTTTCCGACAATCTGATCGGCGAGATCAGGGCCGTCTGGCTGGAGCACAATATGTTGGTGCTTCGCGGCCAGAACCTGACCCCGCAGCAGCAGCTTCGCCTCGCCGAGGCGTTCGGCGATCCGGACATCTATCCGTTTCTTGACGGTGTCGACGGCATTCCCGAAATCACCGCGGTGCTCAAACGCGAGCATGAGACGGTGAATTTCGGCGGTGTCTGGCACACCGACACCAGCTATCAGAAGCTGCCGCCGATGGCGACGATGCTGCAGGCCATCGAACTGCCGCCGATCGGCGGCGACACGCTGTTCGCGAATCAGGAAATGGCCTATGAAAGGCTGTCCGATGGGCTGAAGGAGACGCTTGGCGGGCTTCGCGTGATCTGCGCCGCCGGCAAGGCGAAGGTGGCGGCGACCCGCACCGCGCGGATCGAGGAATCCGGCAAGTCCGTCGATATCGACGAGCTTGTGGCAAGCCATCCGGCGATCCGCACGCATCCCGAGACCGGCCGCAGGTCGCTCTATGTCAGCCCGGGGCACGCGGTGCGATTCGACGGCTGGACCGAGGAGGAAAGCGCCGGGCTGCTCTCCTATCTGTTCCAGCATCAGGTCGCGCCCGAATTCCAGTGCCGGCTGTCATGGGGTGTCGGCGACATCGCCATCTGGGACAACCGAAGTGCGCTTCATTACCCGCTGAACGACTATCACGGGTATCGCCGCCTGCTGCACCGGATCACGCTGAAGGGCGACAGGCCGGTCTAGATGGTGTCGGCCGGACGCCGCCGCGGATCATGCCGATGACCGGCATCAGGGGAGAGTGACGTGACCTGGCTCTGGATCTGGGTGACCTTCGGCGCGGCGATATCGCAGGCCGTCCGCAGCACGTATCAGAAGAAACTGAAGGCGCCGCTCGGCGATCTCGGGGCCAGCTATGTGCGGTTTTCCTACGCCATCCCCTTCGCCTGGGCCTGGGTGTTCATCTATGGCGGCTGGAGCGGCGAGCCGCTGCCGGCCCTGAATATTCCGTTCCTTGTCTGGACGACCGTCGCCGGCGTGACGCAGATCATCTTCACGGTGCTTCTTGTCACGCTGTTCTCGCATCGCAATTTCGCGGCCGGAACGGCATTCTCGAAGACCGAGGTCATTCAGGCGGCGCTTTTCGAGGCGGTGATTCTCGGCCATATCGTCAGCCTGCAGGTCGGGCTGGCCATCGTCATCGGCGTCGTGGCGGTGTTTCTCCTCTCGCTGGCGAAAAGCAGCCTGACGATGGGCAATCTCATGGCTTCGCTGTTTACAAGGCAGACGGCGATAGGTCTCGGAAGCGGCGCTTTTCTCGGCTTCTGCACCGTCGCCTACAAGGCGGCGACCGAATCGCTCGCAAGCGATGACCTGCTGACGCGCGCCAGCATGACGGGCGGGGTTTCGGTGCTGATCCAGGCCACGCTGATGGGCATATGGATGTGGTGGCGGGCGCCCGACCAGCTCAGGGCAAGCTTCGTGCACTGGCGCGACAGCAGCATCGTCGGGCTGTCGGGGGCGGTGTCGACGGCCTGCTGGTTCACCGCCTTCTCGCTCTATGCGGTGGCGCCGGTGCGGGCCGTCGGTCAGGTCGAACTGCTGTTCGTGCTGGCGATTTCCTTCTTCTATTTCCGCGAGCGACCGTCCGGACGCGAGATGTTCGCCATGGTGCTTCTGGCGATCTCCATCATCATGGTGCTTTTGGGCTGACCCGGCCGGCGGCGAATCTTGCGACAAATTGTTTCGGATACGGCACTAAAGGACGGATGTGTGGAATTTTCGTTGGACGGGGCAGATTCTTTCTCCATAGTAACGACATCACAAATGACTTCAGAATTTTCTCGGAGGAAACGAAATGTTCATGAAGCATGGTATCGTGGCGGGCGTCGCTCTTGCGGTCAGCCTGGCAACACCAGCGATGGCACGCGTTGATGGTGACACCATCACCCTCGGGTCGTCGATCTCGCTTACCGGCAAATACGCGACCAATGGTCTGCACACGCAGCGCGGCTATGACTACGCCGTGAAGGTCATCAACGAGGCCGGCGGGGTGAAGGTCGGTGGCAAGAGCTACAAGCTTGCCGTCAAATACTACGACGATGAATCAACACCTGCGCGTGGCGCGCAGCTCGCCGAGCGTCTGATCCAGCAGGACGGCGTTGAATATATGCTCGGGCCGTACAGCTCGGGCATGACAAAGGCCATCGCGCCTGTGTCGGAAAAATTCGGCGTGCCGATGGTCGAGGCAGAGGGCGCGTCGCGCTCGCTCTTCACCCAGGGCTACAAGTATCTGTTCGCCGTTCTTTCGACATCGGAGCAGTATCTGGCCACCGCGATCGATTTCGCGGCCGCCAAGTCGTCCGACCCGAAGGGCGTACGCATCGCGCTTGCCTTCGAGGGCGACCCGTTCTCGATGGACGTTCGCGCCGGTGTGATGGACAAGATCAACGAGTACGGCATGAAGGTCGTCATCGACGACCAGCTTCCTGCCGACCTGTCCGACATGTCGACCACGCTGACCAAGGTGAAGGCGCTGAAGCCTGATGCCCTGATCATCTCTGGTCACTCGAAGGGTGCCGCCACCGCGGCCCGTCAGATCGACGAGATGAAGGTCAATGTACCGATGATCGCGCTGACGCACTGCGAGGCTGCCAAGGTCCAGGAGAAGTTCCCGAAGACCGCCAACGGCTTCCTGTGCCCGACGCAGTGGGTTGAGACCCTGTCGAAGTCCGACCCGATGTTCGGTTCGGCCGCCGACTGGAACGCTGGCTTCAAGGCCGACTATCCTTCCTACACCTCGGTCCCGTACCAGTCCGCACAGGCTTCGGCCGCCGTCTATGTCTTCAAGGAGGCATTCGAGGCAGCCAACAGCTTCGACAAGGACAAGCTCCGCGATGCGATCTCGGCCGTCGAGATGGAAACCTTCTACGGTGACATCAAGTTCTCGGCCCAGGGCAACAACATCGCCAAGCCGATGTTCATGCGTCAGATCGATGCCAGCGGTACCTACAGCCTCGTCGAGAAAGCCGACGACATGGCGTATCCGCGGAACGTCGCCTACTAAGAGCGCACGCCAAATCCCGGGAGGAAGCGTCCAGCTTCCTCCCTTTTCACCCCCTTTGAATGGGCCTTCGATGCCCGCTTGATCAATTTACGATTGATATTCAATACCGCGTCTCTGTTAAGGAAGGGAACATGTGGGATAACCTTCAATTGCTCTTCGTGTGGGCGCCCATCATCAATTTGCAGGTCATCCTTGACGGCATTTTTGTTGGTGCGGTGTTTGCACTGAGCGCCTACGGGCTCGCTCTCGTCTGGGGTGTCATGAACATCAAGAACCTTGCGCAGGGTGACTTCGTCATCATGGGCGGGTACATGGCCTTCGCGCTTCATCAGATGCATGTGCCGCTGGTGCTGATCCTGCTTATCGTGATGCCGCTGATGTTCATCTTCGGCTGGATCATCTACATCGTGATGATCCGACGGATCATCGACCAGGACATGTTCGTCTCTCTTCTCGCCACCTTCGGGCTTTCGCTGCTGATGCAGCAGGTCATCAACCTGATCTTCGGCCCCGAGGTGCAGACCATCGACATGGAAATGCCGGTCTATGACGCATTCGACAACATGGTCACCATTCCGTCCTCGAAGCTGATCACGCTGGGTCTGGCGGCGGTGATCGCCATTGCCGTCGTGCTGTTCATGAAGCGCTCGCGGGCCGGGCAGGCGATCCGCGCCACCGCGCAGGACCCGCGCGCGGCGCGTGTCCTCGGCATCGACATCGACCGCGTCTATGCCTTCACCTTCGCCTTCAACGCAGCGCTGTGCGGTGCGGCCGGGGTGCTCGTCTCGATCATCTGGGTCATCCAGCCTTTCTACGGGATCACCTATTCGGTGCGCTCCTTCGCGATCGTTACCGCCGCCGGCCTCGGCAACCTGCCCGCGGTGATCGGCGCCGGCTTCGGCATCGGGCTGTTCGAGAAATATACCGGTGCCATTCTCGGCACGGCCTACGAGGTGGCGGCACCGGTCAGCATTCTGCTGCTGGTCCTGATCTACCGCCAGATACAAATGCGGCGTAACCGGCAGGTGGTACGATGAGCATGAGCAAGAACACGCTTCTGACCTATGGAGGTCTCGCCCTGTTCGGGATTTTCGGGCCGATCGCCTTTCCCGAATACACCCTGTCGATCGCCTATCTCTGGATGATGGTCCTCATGGCGTCGACCTGGGACACGCTTGGCGGCCAGATGGGGTACAACTCGCTTGGCAACATCACCTTCTTCGGTGTCGGGATGTATATCTCGGCGATCGTCCAGATCTCGTTTTTCTATGAGGGCGGCGTCAGCGAATACACATCGGCGATGGGGTCGATCAAACCGGAATTCACAGCGGCCGAATATTTCTGGGGGCTGGGTCTCGGCATCGTCGCGGCCGGCGTTGTCGGGCTGCTTCTGTCCCTGATCTTCAGTTCCTTCATGTTCGGGCTGCGGGGGCCGTATTTCGCCATCGGGTCGCTCGGCCTTGCCATCGCGGTTGCCGAGATCACGATCACGATCAACTATGTTGGCGGGGCGTCGGGCATCTCGATGCCGCTGTTCCCCGGTGACATCGAGTTCCGATCAACCTTCTTCTACATCTTGTGTTTCGCCTTCACCATCGTCTCGCACTTCCTGCTGCGCTGGCTCTATTCGACGCAGTTCGGACTCGCCATCAACGCCATCCGCGACGACGAGGACAAGGCCGAGGCGATGGGAATCCCGACGCTTGCCTACAAGCGCATCGGCTGGGCCATTCCGGCCTTCTTCATGGGATGTATCGGCGCGGTGGCCGGCAACATGGCAGGCTTCATCGACAAGGAGGTCGCCTACCCGATCCCGACCTTCGGAATCTTCATGGTGGCAATGGCGCTTCTTGGCGGCAAGGGCACCCTCTGGGGGCCGGTCCTCGGCGCCATCATCTTCCATGTCGTCAAGGAGGCGACCTGGACCTATCTGCTGAACCTTCAGTGGGTGGCGCTTGGCCTGATCCTGATCATCAATATCGTCTATTTCCAGCAGGGCATCATGGGCTGGCTGCAAACAAAATATCCTGAGCGTTTCGGTATCGTCGTCGATACCTCCGGCACCGCCGAGCCAGGCGAGAAGGAGGCCGCGTGATGTCGGATCCCATTATTCAAGTCAACGACGTGTCGAAATCCTATGGCGGGGTCAAGGCCAATGTCGATATCACCCTTGGTGTCGAACGAGGCTCGATCACCGGCATCATCGGGCCGAACGGATGCGGCAAGACCACGCTGTTCAACTCGATTGTCGGGTATCACCCGATCGACAACGGCTCGATCAAGTTCGACGGTCAGGAGATCTCGCATCTTCTTGTCGGCGATATCGCCCGCCTCGGGATGCTGCGGACCTTCCAGCAGACCCGCATCTACAGCAAGATGAACTGCGTCGACAACATGCAGATCTCTGTCTCGCACCGGGCGGATTCGAAAAACTCGATGTTTGCCAGCCGCAAGGGCGAGATCAAGGACCGCGCCGAGCATCTTCTCGAATTCGTCGGGCTTTATTCGAAGCGCAACCTGATATCGGGCGACCTGTCCTTCGGTCAGCAGAAGCTCCTCGAGTTCGCCATGGCGCTGATGAACGAGCCGAAGGCGCTTCTTCTCGACGAGCCGACGGCAGGCATCAATCCGACGCTGATCAACGGGCTGATCGACAGGCTGCGGCGGGCGAACGAGGAGCTCGGAATCACCCTGTGTGTGATCGAGCATAACATGCGGGTGATCATGAACCTCGCCTCGCATATCTACTGCCTCGCCAACGGCCGGATGCTGGCCGACGGATCGCCGGCGGAACTGCAGAACGACCAGCGCGTCATCGACGCCTATCTTGGAGGACATTGATGGCCGAGGACGAAAAGGCGAAGGTCGCCAAGAAAAAGGCAGCCAAGAAAGCCGCAAAGAAGGCCGCCAAGAAATCGACAGCCGCCAAGAAAGCGCCGGCCAAAAAGGCGGCCGCGAAGAAGATGGGCGGCGTCAGCGGCTATGGAAGCGGGTCCGTCGATGTCGTGATGTCGGTCGACCAGGTGGCCAAGGAGGCCGCCTCGATCGCCGCCAACGCGCCGAAGGTGTCCGAACTCGACGCGATGACGGAAGGCGACGCCTTCCTGTCGATCAACAATCTGCGTGCCGGTTACGGCAAGATGGAAATCCTCCATGATTTCAATCTTCGCGTCGGCCGCGGCCAGTCGTTGTGCCTGATCGGGCCGAACGGCGCCGGCAAATCGACCGTGCTCCACTCAATCTTCGGCTTCACCAACATCTTCTCCGGCAGCATCGTCATCAACGGCAAGGACGTCACGACGCTGACGCCCTCGCAGAAGCTGTCCGAAGCCGGCATCGCCTATATCCTGCAGGACAAGTCTGTGTTTCCGCAGATGACGGTCGAGGAAAACCTTCTGATGGGCGGATTCCTGAAGAACAAGCCGGCCGAAGCCAAGGCCGCGGCCGAGCTGGTATTCTCCAAATACAGCCGTCTTGCCGACCGTCGTGACAAGCCGGCCGGGGTGCTGTCGGGCGGTGAGCGTCGTCTCCTCGAGATTTCGCGCGCCCTTGTCATGCAGCCGCAGGTGCTTCTTGTCGACGAGCCGTCGATCGGTCTCGAGCCGCGCTTTATCGACATGGTGTTCGAGATCCTTGACGATCTTCAGCACAAGGACGGCAAGACGATC
>JAYYLR010000054.1:0-9983 GCA_036143955.1 Pseudomonadota bacterium
CGACGCCTGTCATGCCGTCGATGCACTTCTTGTGCGCGGCCGAAAGATCGTCATAGCTGTCGGCATTCATGATCAGGCCGAAGGCGGTGGTGTACATGCCCTCCGGGTTGCGGAAGGTGTATTTCGCGACCTCTGCGACCTTGAAGGCGTACATGGTCTCCATCGGGAAGAAGACGCCCTCGGTAACGCCCGAGGAAACGGCCTCATAGACGGCGGGTGCCGGCATGTTGACGCCGGCCACGCCGAGCGCGCTGCCGATGTCATTCGCCACGCCGCCGCCGACGCGAAGCTTCATGCCGACGATGTCCTTGTAGGAGCTTACCGGCTTCACCGTGTTCACATGGCCCGGGCCGTGAACATAGTTGGTGAGGATCTTCACGCCCTTGGCTTCCTTCGCCGCGGCGAGATATTTCTCGTGCGTCATCTGGAAGGCGACCGACATGTCCTCGGCGTTGCCGCCATTGCCTGGAAGTTCGGCGATCTTCGTGGTCTCGAACTTGCCGGGGGTGTAGCCGTAGACGATCCAGCCGAAATCAGCCACGCCGTCGCGAACGGTATCATACTGCGCCGGCGGCGGTGCCAGACCATATTCGATCTTCGCCGTCAGGCTGCCGCCCGAGCACCGCTCCATTTCGGAAATCATCCAGGGGAAAATGTCCTTGTTCATGGTGTGAACAGGTGCCGCCCAGGACGAGATAATCAGCTCCTTGTCTGCGGCCATCGCCTGGCCCGACGCCAGCATCGGCAGCGCCAAAACCAGTCCAGCAACGATCTTTTTCATGTAATTCCTCCTCGCAGGTAACTCCGTGACGTGTCGGGTTTCTTCGTGAAACCTCTTGCAACGCGTCAGAAGGTGTTCAGTCGATTACGCCACAGCGTGTGATGGGTTCTCCATGACAGTCAAGCAAAAACCTGCCTTCGGGGTCATGGGGCGCATCCCGTCCGGTCCTGTCCGATTGCCGTCCCCCGGGGCGTCTGCTACCGTCGCAGGCATATTCGGAAATTTTTTGAACGAGGCAGACAAATGCAGATGACGGCCGGTGTCACGAAGTCGAACGAGGGGATCGAGGACATCACCTGGAATATCCTCGGCCAGACCTACGTTCCGAAACAGTGGAGCGAGCATTCCTTCTCCTGGCACGCGACCCTGCCCCCCGGCACCTTCGTGCCGCCGCACATCCACCCCGAGCAGGACGAATTCATCTATGTTCTGGAAGGCAAGTTCGACCTCATTCTCGACGGGTCGGAAGCCGTCGCCACGCCGGGCGACCTGATCAGGCTTCCGCGCGGCATCCCGCACGGCATCTTCAACAATTCGGAAGAGACCAACAAATGCCTGTTCTGGGTGTCTCCGGCCCGCAAGCTCTACGACCTGTTCTGGGGCATCCACAATCTCGGGCCGAGCGCCAACCCGGCCGAGGTCGTCGAGCTGTCGGCAAAGCATGAGGTAGATTTCCTGCCACCGCCCGAGGACAAGTGACATGAAGGTCATTATCGCCGGCGGCGGTATCGGCGGGCTGACCACCGCCCTGATGCTGCGGGCGCGCAATATCGACGTTCAGGTCTATGAAACGGCCGCCACCATCCGCGAGGCCGGGGTCGGTATCAACATCCTGCCGCACGCAATCCGCGAGCTCGAGTCGCTCGGCCTCCTCGGCGTGCTGGACAGGGTGGGGCTGCGAACCAAAAGCCTGACCTATTTCACCAAATCCGGGCAGGAAGTCTGGTCCGAGCTTCGCGGCATGCATGCCGGCCATGAGGTGCCGCAGTTTTCCATCCATCGCGGCAGGCTTCAGAAGCTTCTCTTCGACGCCCTGCTCGAACGCGCCGGCCCGGACGCCGTCGTCACCGGTCGCCGGCTCGCCGGATTTGTCCAGAACGAAGGCGGCGTCACGGCCAATTTCGTCGATACGCTCGAGGGCGCCGGCGGGATCACCGCGCAGGGCGATGTCCTTGTCTGCGCCGACGGCATCCATTCCTGCGGACGCAAGATTTTCTATCCCGACGAGGCGCGGCCTAGCTGGAACGGCGTGATGATGTGGCGCGGGGCGAGCGAATGGCCGTCATGGCGCGACGGCGAAAGCATGGCCATCGGCGGCGGTCTCGGCGGCAAATTCGTTCTCTATCCGATCGAGACGCCGAAGAACGGCAGGCAGCTGATGAACTGGGTGGTGAATATCAGGACGAAGGATCCGGAGATCACGCCGCCGCCGGACAACAGCTGGTCGCGCGGGGTGTCGCTGTCGACGGTGTTGCCGCATGCGCTTCGCTTCGCCATTCCGGATTTCGATATCGAGGGGCTTGTGCGGGCGACCGGCGGGATATTCGAATATCCGATGGCCGACCGCGACCCGCTGCCGCGATGGACCTTCGGGCGGGTGACGCTTCTCGGCGACGCGGCGCATCCGATGTATCCGGTCGGCTCCAACGGCGCCAGCCAGGCCATCCTCGACGCCCGCTGCCTGAGCGATCAGCTGCAGCAGTCAGAACATCCGCGGGCCGCACTGTGGTTCTATGAAAAGCAGAGGCTGCCGGTCACGGCGGAGATTGTGGTGAATAACAGGAAGGGCGGTCCCGAAGGCGTGATCGACGAAGTCGAGAAGCTGGCCCCGGCAGGCTTCGAGAATGTCGATGATGTTCTCAGCTACGAGGATCGTAAGGCCATTGTTTCAGGCTATGCGGCGAAGGCCGGCTTCTCGAAGGTGAAGGCCCATCGCGCAAGCCGATAAAAGGCGGATATCGGGTTGGTTGTCGGACTAACACTTGCTATTCGGGAACTGGGAAGATCAGGGGTTGGGCGGTATCCGGCGCCCCGACGGGAGGAATGACGACGATGAGTGACGGCGCTGAAGAGCACCCCATAATTGCACGGCTCAACAGGGTTGCTGGCGGTATTGCCGATATCTGCCTGATCATGGCCTGCCTTGTCCTTCTCTGGCTTGTGGCGCTGACCTGCGTCGATGTCATCGGCCGCTATTTTTTCCGCTCGCCGGTCGTCGGCGCCACCGAGCTCGTGCAGATCTCGATGGCGGGCACGATCTTCTTTTCGCTGCCGGCGATGTTTCTTCGCGATGACCAGGTCGTCGTCGACCTGTTCAGCTTTGTTCGCCGCGGCTGGTTCGGCTGGGCCATCTGCCTGATTTTCAGCCTGGTGACCGTCGCCGCCGTGTATATTGTCGCCGACCGGGTGTTCGACTATGCGGTTCGCGCCTGGGAGGACGGTGACAAGACGATCTATCTGCATATCCCGCGCTATCTGATCGTCGGCCCGATCACCGCGATGATCTATCTCTCGGCGGTGTTCGCCGGGTTCCGCGGGCTTCGCCTGCTGCTGCAGCCTGGACGGGTGCTTTCCGACGAGACAGGCAACCGGATCCCGGGGGAATAGACCATGATCGTCTCGCTTATCGGCTTTGCCGCGCTTCTGCTCCTCGCCTTTCTGCGCATGCCGCTCGGCCTTGCGCTCGGGATTGTCGGCGGCGTCGGATTCTCCCTTCTCGCCAGCGATCGGGCCGCGATTTCCAACGCGGCGCGGCTTGTCATCGATTCCGGCCAGAAATACGAACTGTCGGTGCTGCCGATGTTCATCCTGATGGGCCTTCTCGTCGAGCGTGGCGGCATGGCGCGCGAGCTGTACCGCGCCGCCTACGTGTTCCTCGGCCACCGCCGCGGCGGTCTGGCGATGTCGACCATCGCCGCCTGCGGCATGTTCTCGGCCATCTGCGGGTCCTCGCTGGCGACGGCGGCGACGATGTCGAAGGTCTCGATGCCGGAAATGCGGCGCTACAAATATGACGATTCGCTGGCAACCGCCTCGATTGCCGCCGGCGGCACCCTCGGCATCCTGATCCCGCCGAGCGTGATGCTCGTCATCTACGGCTTCCTGACCGAGCAGTCGGTCGGCAAGCTGTTCGTGGCCGGGGTGCTTCCCGGACTCCTCGGCATCCTGTTCTACCTTCTTGCCGTCGTCTTCGTGGTGTCGCGCAATCCGGCGCTGGGGCCGGCCGGCGAACGGTCGAACTGGCGCGAGAGGCTGATGGCGCTTCGCGACGTGTGGACGACGCTGGGGCTGTTCATCTTCGTCATCGGCGGAATCTATGCCGGCATGTTCACCCCGACCGAGGCGTCGGGGATGGGCGCGGCCGGCGCGATGCTGATCGCCTGGCGGCGCGGCGCGCTGAAGGACGGGGCGCTGATGCAGGTTCTCCGCGAGACGACCGTCACCACGGCGAAGCTGTTCTTCATCCTGTTCGGGGCGCTGATCTTCTCGAACTTCGTCAACCGCGCCGGACTTCCCGACGGGCTGATCGGAATCGTCAACGCCTTCGACCTGTCGCCGCTCGGGGTGATCTTCATCATCCTGCTGATCTATGTCCTTCTCGGCTGCGTGTTCGAATCGCTGTCGATGATTCTTCTCACCGTGCCGATCTTCGCGCCGGTGGTGGCGAATCTCGGCTTCGACCTGATCTGGTTCGGGATCCTCGTCGTCGTGGTGACCGAGATCAGCCTGATCACGCCGCCCATCGGGCTCAATGTGTTCGTCCTGAAAGGGGTGCTCAAGGATGTGCCGGTGACGACCATCTTCAAGGGCGTGACGCCCTTCTGGGTGGCCGATATCTTCCGGCTGATCCTGCTGGCCGGCGTGCCGTCGATCGCGCTGTTCCTGCCGTCGATGATGAACTGAGCGGGTGTGAACGTCCGGCGCGGTCAGCCGCCGGTCAGAAGCGCCCGCACATCCGCCGCGACGACCTTGCCGAGCGCGTTGCGTGGCAGCGCCGCGACGAACAGCACGTCCTTGGGATGCTTGAAGCGGGCCAGCCTGCCGTCGAAATGCGCCAGCACGGCTGCGCGGTCGACCGGTTCGGATGACGGCGTCCCGCCCGCCACGGCGACGACCACCGGCACCTGGCCCCAGCGCTCGTCGTCACGCCCGACGACGGCGAATTCCTTCAGTCCGGGAAGATCGCGCAGCACGCGCTCCAGCTCGGCCGGATAGATGTTCTCGCCGCCCGAGATGATGACATGCTTCAGCCTGTCGGCGAACCAGTACAGCCCGTCGCCGTCGACCCGCGCCATGTCGCCGGTGTGGAACCAGCCATCGGTGATCGCCGCCGCCGTCGCCGCCTCGTCGCGCCAGTAGCGGGTCAGGATGTTGGCGCCGCGGACCCAGATCTCGCCGACCTCGCCGTCGGGAAGGTCGGTCCCGTCCGGGCCGGTGATGCGGATCTCGCAGGCGCAGCCGGCGCGCCCGATAGAGCCCGCCGTGTCGAAGGCGATGTCCGCCGTCTGGTAGATTGCCGTCGGCGCCGTTTCAGTGGCGCCGTAGACCTGCACCACCGGAACGCCGCGGTCATGCACCGCCGCGATCATCGGAACCGGCACGTCGGTCGAGCCGATGGCGATCATCCGCAGGCTGTCGAGCCGCGCCGTGTCCCAGCCGGGATGCGCCAGAAGCGCGCCGAGAACCGTCGGCACGACGGTCACCTGGGTGATCCGGCAGCGTTCGATGGCGGCGAGCGCCTCGCCGGGGTCGAAGGCCGGGGCGATCACGACCTGTGCGCCGAGGAGCAGCGCCGGAAGCGGCTGGATATTCAGCCCGCCGACATGGAACAGCGGCAGCAGGTTCAGCACCACGTCGTCCGCCGTCATGGCATAGGCGTGGTGGCTCATCACGGCATTGGCGATCATCGCCGGCTGCGCCAGCACGGCGCCTTTCGGCCGTCCCGTGGTGCCGGAGGTGTAGACGACCAAAAGCTCCGCCGCCGCATCGCCGCTTGCCCCGGTCTCCGCCATCGCATGGCCGGCACGGGCGGCATCGAGAGAGCCGCCGATCTCCTGGCAACGGCAGTCCGCGGCGGCGGCGAGGCCGGTCGCCATGGCGGCGAATTCCGGGCCATGGAGGATCAGCGCCGGCGCGGAATCCGCGATCTGCCAGGCAAGTTCCGCCTCTGACAGGCGCCAGTTCAGCGGCACCATCAGCGCGCCGATCCGCGAGGCGGCAAGAAGCGTGACCAAGCTTTCCGGATGGTTGCGGGCATAAAGCGCGACGCGGTCGCCGCGGCCGACGCCGACGGCCGTCAGCCAGCCCGCCATGCGCGCGATCTCGGCCTCGAGACCGGCATAGGTCAGTTCGGTATCCTGAAAGGCGATGGCCGGGCGGTGGGGCCGCTGCGCGGCATGCGCCGCGACGATGCTGTCGATCCGGCGGTCCTGCACCCTGGGCCTAGTCCCCGTCGCTTTCGCCGGCCTCGTAGAGAACGCCCTTGCCGAGCATGTCGGTGCAGAGTTCGGCCGTCCATGGCAGCATCAGCGCGCCACAGCGGCTGTCGCGGTAGAGGCGTTCCAGATGAAGCGATTTCAGCATCGCCTGGCCGCCGCAGGTGCGGATGGCAAGCTGCGCAATCTCGTTGGCGTTCTCCATCACGCTGTACTGCGCGGCCCAGGCGCGGAGAAGCGCGTCCTTGCCGGGGTTGGGGCGGGCCTCGCTGATCGACTGGAACCACAGCGATTTCGTCTGTTCCAGCATGATCTTCATCTGCGCCACGGCAAGCTGCTTCGTCGGGTACATGCGGCGCTTGACCGGCGGTGTCCCGGGCATCTCGCCGCGAAGATAGCGGACGGTGAAATCATAGGCCGCCTGGGCGATTCCCATATAGCTCGGGGTCAGCGTCATGAACATGTGCGGCCACTGTCTGGCGGCGTTGAAATAGACGCCGCGCGGCATCAGCTGCTCGCTGAACGGGATGAAGACGTCGCGGAAGACCAGCGTTCGCGAGACCGTGCCGCGCATGCCGAGCGGGTCCCAGCTGCCTTCAACCGACACGCCCTCGGCATCACGCGGGACGGCGATATACATGGTGTTGGCGCGTGACGGGCGCGATTCGGGCGTTTCCAGTTCGGTGCAGAGGACGCCGTAATAATCGGCATGGCCTGACAGTGAGGCGAAGATCTTCTTGCCGTTGACGATCCAGCCGCCATCGGTCACTACCGCGGTGGTTCCAAAAGCCGCCTTGCCCGCCGCGGCGTCGCCGCCCTCGGAGAAGGGCTGCGCGTAGATGGCGCCTTCATCGAGAATGCGCCGGTAATGGCGGGCCCGCATCGCGGCATGTTCCTCGCGCTGCGCCTCGCTCATCTCGACACCGTCGGCAAGCACCCCGGTCCACAGGCAGGAGCTGACATGCATGTTGAAGGTCAGTGCGGTGGCGCCGCAATAGCGCCCGATCTCGGCCGCCGCCAGCATGTAGGCGCGAAGGTCGGCGCCACGCCCGCCATGCTCGCGTGGGATGCAGATTCCCAGCAGGTCGCTGGCGCGAAGATCCTGGTAGTTTTCGGTCGGAAAGCGGGCCTGCCTGTCGATCTCGGCGGCACGGGCGGCAAATTTCGTCTGCGCCAGGGTTCGCGTCTCGGCGCAGAGCGCCGCCTCGAACGCGCTCAGCCGCCAGCTGTCCGGATCGAAGATCGGGCTGTCCTGCGCCTCGGCGTCGGGCCGTGATGTGCCGCCGTCATGCATTCGCTTCGGTTCCGTCTCTCGGTTGCCCGTCATCGGCAAGGCGCCGCAGGAAGGCCTCGATGGCCAGGTTGCACGCCCCGGGAGCCTCACTATTGACCAGATGACCGGCGGTTTCAATCACCTGCAATGCCGCATCGGGGAGGCGCGACGCCATTTTCTCCATCACCCGCGCCGGACTGTTGTCGTCCTCGCCGCCGGCGATCAGCAGACAGGGACAGGTGATGCGATGCTGGTCCTCGCGGCGGTTGAAGGTCACAAGCGTTGCCAGCGCCTGACGGTAGGCAGGCTCCGGAATCGCCGCCATCGCCGCGACGGCATCGCGGACGGCGTCGGCGTCGGCGCCGGTCCCCATCACCGCCGGAATGGCCTCGCCGGCGAGGCTTTCCATGCCGTCGCCGCGGTCGAGCGGGGCCAGCCGCGCGGCAAGGAAATCGTCGCGGAAGCTGTCGTCGCGGCCACCGAAGGCGGGAACGGTGGCGATCAGGACAAGCCCGGCAACGCGCTGCGGATGCCGGATCGCCATCTCCTGCGCGATCATGCCGCCGATCGACTGGCCGGCAAGAACGACCCGCTCCAGCCCCAACACGTCGAGCGCGGCGCAGAGCCTGTCGCAGAGCGTCCCGAAATCCATTTCGGACAGCGGCGCCGAGCCGCCATATCCCGGCATGTCCCAGGACAGCACCCGGCGGCCCGGCCCGGCAAGCCCGTCGATCTGCGCGGCAAAGCTTGTCGCGTCGCCGCCGATGCCATGAAGGCAGACAAGCGGCCAGTCGGACGGAAGACCGCCCGCGCCGCCCTGAAGGAACGCGGTTCCGGCGGCGGTGACCCGATCCGGTGCGGCGGTCATTCCGGGACGCCGTCGCGCACCATGACGCGGCCGTCGAGGCTGATCGTGCAGCCCATCATCGGAAGGTCGAAATGCCCCTCAGTGAAACGTCCGGCGAATTCGTTGGCGCCGGTCGAGTAGAGGAAGTTTCCGGCAAGGGCGCGAAGCTCGGTGCCGTTGATGTCCTCGCGGTCATACATCGCCAGCGCTTCGTAGCGCGCCGCCGGGTTGAGGCCCCAGCCGACATGGCTTGTCGCGAAGGCAAGCGGGTCGGCAAAACCGTCGAGATAGGTCTTCATCAGCCGCGCGTCGGTGCCGCTGCCGGTGATGTCGGTGATGAAATCGCCGCTTACGGTACAGCTGACCTCGCTTTCGAAATAGCGTTTGAAGGTCAGGTTCATGTCGCCCGGCGCGAAGACGATCCTGCCGTTGCAGCACCCCTCGCGCGGGAAGCCGACGACAAGCCCGCCGGGCCAGTGCGCCAGCGTTCCGGGCCGGTCGGTCCAGCCCCACACGCCGACCGTCGGCATGTCGGTGACGTCGATTTCGAGGTCGGTGCCGGCCGGCGAGGTGATGGTCATGCGGGCGGCGCCCCGGCAGGCCGCCACCGCGTCGCGGACGACGTCCTTCATCGCCGGCTCGGGGACAAGCCGCGCCAGGATGTCGGGATGCTCGTTCGAGACCGTCATGATCCGCGTGCCGGATTTCAGGATCGCCGCCGTTTCCGGTGCGTGCATCAGGCCCTCGACCGTCAGGTCGATCACAAGGTCGGAATCGCACAGCCGCGCGACGGCGTCGCTCTCGCCGGTCAGGGCCGTCGAGGCGCCGGTGGAGCGGATGATCGGCCCAGCGGAAGCCGGTTTGCTGGGCACCGTCACGATCTCATGCGCAAGCTGCAGCTCGCCGAGGGCGGCGGTCGCCAGTGTCAGATTGAGCTGCCGGCTCCGCGTTTCGGCAAGAACGGTCACGGTTTCGCCGGACCGCGCCGCGCACAGGTCGAAGACGCGGGCGAAAGCGTCCTGCCAGTGCGGTTCGATCAGCGCGTCCGACACGGTCCGGCCAGACATCGCGTTGCCAGACATCGCCTAGAGGCCCCGGTCCTTGGTGAAGGGGTTGAAACAGACAATCGTGTTCGTGTCGCGGACACCTTCGATCTTCTGCACCGTCTCGCAGACGTAATGGCCGATATCGTCATTGTTATCGAGCCGGAACATCGTGAAGAGATCGTAGTCTCCCGAAGTCGAATAGACGATCGGTCCTTCGGGGAGGTCGGCGAGTTCCGCCGCCACGTCGTAGGTGCAGCCGATCTCGCATTTCACCATGACGATCAGATTACGCTTGTCCATCTCCGCTGGTCTCCCCGTTTGATGCCGGCACGTCCCGGCCTTTCACAGAATCTATCGTTCCCGCCGGCAAAGTCCAGTGCCGTCAACCGCCGCCGTCAGCCCGGCGTCCCGAGAACGAGCGGCAGCGACTCGAAGCCGCGAAAACGGATCCGCGGCGAGCGGCGCATGCCCTCACCGACCTTCAGGTCCGGCCAGCGGCCGAAAAGTCCGGCAAGCGCGATCCGGCCCTCGATCCGGGCGATGGTGTTGCCGGCGCAGACATGAACGCCGCCGGCAAAGGCCAGATGCGGGTTGTCGCCGC
>JAYYLR010000055.1:0-57571 GCA_036143955.1 Pseudomonadota bacterium
AAACGGACAACACCTATTGGTGAAAATCTTGTAGTTTCTCCGGCGGACGGCCGGGTGTTGTCAACAGGTGAAGCTGATTTGCCGGACGATTTGCCGCTGCCAAAGGGAAAATGGCGCCGAATTTCGATTTTCATGAATGTATTCGATGTTCATGTTAATCGAGCGCCAGTAGCCGGGAAGGTCATCGCGACACCCTATCATAAGGGGGTATTCCTGAATGCTAGCCTTAATAAGGCATCAGAAAATAATGAACGTCAGAACATGGTTCTCGAAATGGCGGATGGCCAGCAAATTGGTGTGGTTCAAATTGCGGGCCTGGTGGCGCGGCGTATTCTTCTCGAGGCCGGTGTGGGTGACCGGCTGGCGATTGGCCAGCAGTTCGGGATTATCCGTTTTGGAAGCCGGGTCGATCTCTGGATACCGGCGTCGACACCTGTGCTGGTGATGCCAGGTCAGCGGACGGTCGCTGGCGAGACGGTTATTGCAGACCTGTCCGGCGCACTTGCGGAGCCGGGCGATTCGAGGCAGAGCTGATGGATCCTGCTTCGCGACGACGCCGCCATTTTCGAACCGTTTCGATTTTCTGGCTGTTACCAAACGTTTTGACGGTGGCAGGCCTCATCACAGGGCTGACAGCACTTCGGTTCGCACTTGCCGGAAAATGGCCAACAGTGATCGGTCTGATTGCACTTGCGGCGGTCTTTGACGCCCTTGACGGTCGCATGGCGCGCCGCTTCAAGACCAGTTCCGCCTTCGGTGCGGCGCTTGACAGCCTCAGCGATCTTGTCGTGTTCGGTGTCGTTCCCGCCCTATGTCTTTATCTCTGGGCGCTGCAGGATTCGGGGAATCTCGCCTGGTGGGCAACAATGTTCTATGCGGTATCGATCGCCTTGAGACTGGCACGGTTCGATTCCGAGATTCGCGATCCGGCTGAGGAGTCGAAGAACTATTTCACAGGGGTGCCGGCGCCGGCTGCGGCATTCCTTGTGCTGGTTCCGATTGCGGTCGATCTCGAGTTCGGAATCGCATGGGCCCGTGAGGCGGCCTATGTGTGCGGCTGGCTGGTCGCCATGGGCTGTCTGGCGGTTTCAGCTGTTCCAACCTTTGCCGGCAAGGGTGTCAAACTTCCAGTTGGCGCCGTTTTGCCGGTCATGGCGGGTGGCTCGATCCTGATTGCCGGCGTCTTCATGCAGCCTTGGATCACCTACATGGTTCTGGCGCTTGTGTATGTATCGACCATCCCCCTGTCTATACTACGATTCTACCGCCATCCCTCTCAGGACTGACAATCATGCCTCGCCAGAATCGCGGGTCGCCACCACATGTTCGCGGTGGAACAGATAAAGACCGCTGAGAACGATGACTCCGACACCAAGAACCGTGCTCTTGGCGGGGACGTCCGAAAATACGAGATAGCCGAGAGCCGTCGCACCGATGATCTCAACATACTGGAATGGCGCCAGCAGGTTCGCTGGTGCCTTTTCAGCAGCGAAGACAATGAATGCGTGTCCCAACGTCGCTGCGATTCCCATGCCGACAACCCACATCACCTCGCGCTCTGTCAGCATCGACATGGTGGCGCCAGATATTGAAAACACCGTGCCGGCGAGCACGACCAGCCCAAGTCCGATCATCGCAGCCACGCTTCCAAGGAACTGCATCTGATAGGGATTAACGTCGCTTGTCAGCTTGCGCGTCAAAACCATGTAGAGCGCCATGGATAGGGCTGAGCCGAGTGGCAGGACCGCTGGCCAGCCGAAAATCAGGATGGTTGGTTGGACTATGATGAGCGTCCCGACCAGGCCGACGACAATTGCGCCGATTCGCCGCGCGCGAAGGCGTTCGCCAAGCATGAATGCCGACAGCATGGTCAGGATCATTGGCTGGGCGAAGAAGATGGCAATAGCCTCGGCCATGGGAAGGTGCTTCAGCGCCGCGAAGAAGAAAACTGTCGCCATTGCCAGAAGCAGGCCGCGGATTGCCTGCAGCAAAAGGGTTCCGGACGGGACCGGCCAGAGCCTAAGCGTGATCACGAAGGGCAGCATGAGTGCCGATTGCATGAAGAAGCGCCAGAATGTGATTTCGAACGGCCCGTGTGTCGCGCCGAGAAGTTTCGCAAAGACGTCAAGAAACGGTATGATCAGCATGCCGGCACACATTTGAAGCGCACCAATGGTCTGACGTGATTGCACAGAAGTAGCCGGTCTCATGGCCGCATCCTGCATGCTGTCCTGCCGCCCGGTCAATCACTCTGACTGGCCTCTCAGGAAACGGCCGACATCACCAGCGTATGGTTGAAGTTTGGTAGCTTAGAGGGCAAGATGAGCGCCTGGAAACCGACACAGTTACTGCGGCTTTGCCGACCTCGACGGAATAGATATGCCTAGGGACATCCTTGAAAAATGCCTTGCCGGCGGCATTCGAATGACCAGCCAGCGCCAGGTTATCGTTAGCGTCATTGGCGAGTCCGAGGATCATCCGGATGTCGACGAGCTTTACCGTCGTGCCGTTGATGAAGACAGCACGATTTCGATTGCCACCGTCTACCGTACGGTAAAGCTTCTTGAAGAGGCCGGTGTCATCGACAGGCTTGAATTCGGCGACGGGCGGTCCCGATATGAGGAGTCAGGTGAACACCACGAGCATCTCGTGGATGTGGAGACGGGTGAAGTGATTGAGTTCTATCACGCTGAGCTCGAAGCCCTGAAAGTGCAGATTGCGCAAGAGATGGGGTATGAACTTGTCGACCACAGGCTGGAACTGTTCGGCCGAAAGCTGACGTCTGAGAAGAGCTGACCCTTTGCCCGTGTTTCTTCTCCTTGCCCTGCCGAAGACTCTGCATTTCTCGGCCTGAACGGCATCTTGAGTTCCGGCCGACATGCTGACACCAAACCAAAATCGTAATGTGGTCAGGCTTGCTGTGGCGCAGGCGCTGTCGATGACGTCGATGAACGTCAACATTATCAACACGGCGCTTGTCGGTGTGATGCTTGCCCCCATGGCCTGGCTTGCGACATTGCCCCTGTCGCTGCAGTTTCTGACCTCGATGATGGTAACGCTGCCGGCCTCGCTCTTGATGTCGCGCTACGGACGCCGGCCGATTCTCATCGCAGGTGTTCTCTGCAGCAGCCTTTCGACCCTCTGCCTCGGTGTTGCCGTGGTGATTTCCAACTTCCCGCTCTTCTGTGCCGGTGGCATGGGGCTTGGAGCGGCAATGGGAATTGCCGGATATTACCGCTATGCGGCGGCAGACGGCGTTCTCGAAGACCAGCGACCAAAGGCGATATCCTATGTTTTGGCTGGTGGCCTCGCCGCCGCCATACTGGGACCAGAGATCGCAAGGCGCACCGTCGATGTGGTGCCGGATTTCCTTTACGCCGGTTGCTTTTTTACCGTGGCCGTCGTGCAGCTTGCATCCCTCATCGCGCTATGGGGGATCAGGATCGAAAAGCCGCGCCGCACGCCAACCGGCGGGCGCCCGATAGGGGTCTTCCTTCGCATGCCGGTGTTTGTTGTCGGGGTGACCTGCTGTGCAATCGGCTATGCGCTGATGAGTTATCTGATGACAGCGACGCCGCTCCAGGTGGTCAATGTCGCAAAGCTCGGAACGTCGGCGAACGCCACAATTATCCAGTGGCATGTCGTTGCGATGTTTTTGCCATCCTTCTTCACCGGACATATTATCGCCAGGCTCGGGGCATTCCGGGTGTTGTGGACAGGTGTTCTATTTTACGGCACGACGATATTCCTCGCCGTGAGCGCTTCCGGATTCTGGGGCTACTGGCTGGCGCTTGCGACGCTTGGGCTTGGCTGGAATTTTCTGTTCATTGGCGGCACCTCTCTCGTCGCCCGTGTAGCGGAACCGGAAGAGAGGGGGCGAGTTCAGGGGCTGGCCGATCTGGTGACAATGACAACTGTGGCCGCGGCATCCCTTTCAGCCGGTGCGATCCACAGCCAGCTCGGCTGGCAGGCAGTAAGCCTTGCCGCCCTTGGTCCGGTTCTGATCGTGAGCATGTCGCTGATCTGGCTGGGCCTGTCGTCCCAGAAGCAGATCATGGGCAGCCAAGGCCGCTGAAGCTTTTGTGATGCGGTTAGCCGCCGGTAACACTCATATGGCGGCTCACGGCAGGGTCGCTGTGGCGCCGGTCAATGATGAAGTCATGGCCTTTGGGCTTGCGTCCGATGGCTTCGGCAATGGCGTCATCAAGCGCTGATTCGCCGCCTTCGCGAAGCGCCTTCCGAAGGTCGGCATTGTCATCCTGTCCAAGACACATATAGAGCTGGCCAGTGCAGGTCACGCGAACACGATTGCAGCTTTCGCAGAAATTATGCGTCAGCGGGGTAATGAAGCCGAGCTTTTGGCCGGTCTCCTCGACCTTCACATAGCGCGCCGGCCCACCAGTACGGAAAGGGATGTCGGTCAGGGTGAAGCGCTTCGAAAGGTCGGCACGAACGCGAGAGAGCGGCAGATACTGGTCGAGCCTGTTTTCAGACCCGATATCGCCCATCGGCATGACCTCGATGATTGTCATGTCGAAACCCTCGCTGCCGCACCATGCCAGCATGTCGGCAAGATCGCCGTCATTGTCGCCCTTAAGGGCAACAGCGTTGATCTTGACACCAAGACCGGCCGACTGTGCTGCGCGAAGTCCGGCAAGAACCTTGTCAAGGTTGCCCCATCTCGTGATGCGGTTGAACTTTTCAGGGTCCAGGGTATCCAGTGAGATGTTGACGCGTCTGACCCCGGCGTCAAACAGATCGTCGGCCATCTTTTCAAGCTGTGTGCCGTTGGTGGTGATCGTCAGTTCGTCGAGGCCACCGGCCTTCACCTCAGCACCAAGATTGCGGATTAGCTGCATGATGTTGCGTCTGACGAGCGGTTCGCCGCCGGTCAGGCGAATTTTGCGGACACCGGCCGCCATGAAACGCCGGCAGAGGGTTTCGAGTTCCTCAAGTGTCAGCAATTCGGCCTTTGGGAGGAAGGTCATTTCCTCGGCCATACAGTAAACGCAGCGAAGATCACAGCGATCAGTGACCGAAACACGGAGGTAATCAACCGTCCGGCCGTAAGGGTCGATCAGACGATTGTCTGTCGATATCGGTTTGTCGTCAGTCAACGGCATGCCACCACGTCTCCCCCAGCTGTGACAATCCATATGCTACGACGCTGTTTTCCAGCTTGGCAAGGAACGACACGTCGCACCCCTGACGGGCGGCGGGATGACAAAAAAAAGGCCGTGAGACTTCTCACGGCCGAGTTTAGGGAGGAAACGCACGACGGGTGCGTCGTGCAACGCGTATATGCGCCTCTGGAATCGCCCCGTCAACCCCGTCAGAACGCTTTTTGACAAAATTATTTGAATGAACAACTTTATTAAAAAACCAGAAAAATCATTTAGTTAAAACTGAAAAATACCAAACCACCTCTGTTCAGGTTGGCAGGGATGGCATTTGGGAAAAAATATCTGTCGGATCGAGGCCATCCGCTCGCAGCTTGCTGATGCTGACGGCGTCATCTCGCTTGGCGAGGCGATTGCCAGTTTCGTCGCGGACGAGATCATGATGGAAATATTCTGGCGTTGGGAGGTCGAGAAGCGCCTGCAACAGTCTATGGACATGGGTGCTTGCTTCAAGGTCGACGCCGCGGGTTACAAGCGAGATGCCGTCAAGGGCGTCATCAATCACCACTGACAGGTGATAGGAGGTGCCAATGTCGCGCCGCGCGACAACGACATCGCCGTGCTGCGTCATGTCGATGGATCGGTCCATTCCGTTGCGCCGATCATACCAGACCAAGGTTCCTGTTTCCTTCAGGGCCATTTCGGTGCGTAGGCGCCATGCCGGCGTTCTGCCTGCATCGGCGCGGCGCTGCTTCTCGTCATCGGGCAGGGCACGGTCCGTTGCGACAGGGGCTTCCTGCGGTGCCGTCAGCACCTCGGCAAGCTCCGTCCTTGTCAGGAAGCAGGGATAGACGAGATCGCGTTCCCTCAGCCTTCCCAGAGCCGTGTTGTAGGCTTCAAGGCGATGGCTCTGGAACACCGGGTCACCCCGCCAAGGCAATCCCAAGAAGTCCAGGTCAAGGCAGATCCGGTCGACATATTCCGTTCGGCACCTCGTGTGGTCGATATCGTCGATCCGCAGCAGGTAGCCATCGCCGAAATGTGACGCAATCATCGCAGAATAAGCGTGACCGACATGAAGCAGCCCTGTCGGGCTTGGTGCAAATCGTGTGGTGGCGTGTTTGGTCACGAAGATGTGTCCCTTGTCGGCTTGAGACGGACTTGGCATTTCAGCCGACTCGCAATATAGACCAGCCGAACGCACCCGTTGTACCCTTTAGATACCGAACGGCGTGCCGGGAAAGGGCTGAACGATGATGAAGACTTTTGGCGATCTGACAGGTCATTTCAACGCCCCGGCGAGGGGTGGTGCTGCCTCCAGTCTTATTGTGGTCATGCACGGCTGGGGGGCCGATGCCGATGATCTGGCCGATCTGGCCTATCCGATGTCGTTGCGGTTCCCCGGGGCGGCCTTCTTTGTTCCCAATGCTCCCGATCCCTGTTCGATGAATCCTGCCGGACGGCAATGGTTCGATCTTGCCGATACCGCGGACGGTCCTGTCGGCGCAGGCTCGATCATCGAAACGGCCGTGCTTGCCGCGGCTGCGGAGCTCGGGATCGGGATGGACGCCGTGGCCCTTACAGGTTTTTCGCAGGGAGGCATGATGAGCCTTCATTGTGGACTCTGTATGTCTTCCAGGCCACGGGCCGTTGTGAGTTTTTCAGGCGCGCTTCTTCGGACCGACGAGATGCCAACGCCTGAAACTTCGCCAGCGGTGATGCTTATCCACGGTACTGAAGACCAGGTGGTGCCTTTCCAGATGATGCAGGCGGCGGCCGAGTTGCTGGCTAAACATGGTATTGACGCCACATGTGTGGCACGCCCCGGACTGGGGCATGGCATTGACCCTGACGCTTTGACGAAGGCAATCGATTTTCTTGCCGAGCATCTGCCAGACTAGACGAGCCTTTCGGTCATGTGTCACTTCGCCGCAATATTTTGAGGTCACGGTTCTAGCGCACCCAAGATGTAGTGAAGGGCTTGTCATCGTCCCTTCACCATGTTTTGATTCCAATGGCTGATGGTTGAAACACGCGGGGAACATGATGAACGCAGGCAGTTATGCACCGGCACTTGTCCTGAACGCAGATTTTCGCCCGCTGAATTATTTTCCCCTGTCCCTCTGGTCATGGCAGGACGCGGTCAAGGCGGTGTGCCTCGACCGGGTGACGATCGTCTCGGAATATGATTATTCAATCAGCTCACCATCGATGGAAATGAAACTTCCCTCGGTGATCGCGCTGAAGGAATATGTGCCTCAGGTCCGAAACCCTGCCTTCACCCGATTCAACGTGTTCCTTCGCGACAGATTCACCTGCCAGTATTGCGGGACCGGTCACGCCGCCGCCGATCTGACATTCGATCATGTCGTTCCGCGCTCACGGGGTGGTCGCACGACCTGGCAGAATGTCGTGGCGGCCTGCAGTCCCTGCAATCTGCGCAAGGCCAACCTGCTTCCGGAGCAATGCGGGATGTCGCCCCTGTCAAAGCCTGTGGCGCCGAATATATGGCAGTTGCAGGAAAACGGGCGGGGATTTCCGCCAAACTATCTTCACGAATCCTGGCGCGACTATCTTTACTGGGATACCGAACTCCAGCAGACCTGACACGGGCCTTTGGTTTCAGACGCGTTCGGCGATCCTGATGGCTGTCCGGCAGCCCTGCTGAATGACAGTTTTCAACGCCGCATAGAACATCGCCTCGCGTCCACGATGCTCGACAGCAATGTCGCGATGCTCGAGCTCATCGTCACGGAATTTCGAGATGGTGCCGCGCAGTTCCGCTTCGTCGTCACCAAGCCGGTCAGCCTGATCGGCGTAATGCTCACCGATCACTTCCTCGACAGCGATGGTGCACGCCATGGCCGCCTTGGGCCCCATCGCGGCGGTCACCGCGCCAAGCGCAAATCCGGCTGCACCCCACACCGGGTCCAGCAGGGACGGACGCACGCGCCTTTCGTTCAGCAAATTCTCGAATGCCTCGAGATGCTCGACTTCCTGTTCCATCATATGTTGGATTTCGGGCCCGGACGCGTGGTTGCGGAGGATGGCCAGCTGGCCACGGTAGATCTGCTGGGCGGCTCTCTCGCCAGCGTGATCGACACGCAGGAATCTCTCGATGTCGCGCCGCCCGGCGCCAGGTCTTGAAAGCTCGGTCATGTCGGTCTCGTCACTCGCCCACCGAAAAAGAAAGCAAGAAGCGCAACCCCTGCAATATCGAGGCTGAGCAACGCATTCCACCCTGCCATCGACAGCCCGAACAGGGACCATGGCACGTCGTCGCATCGTACCACCGGTGTTGCGAGAAGCTGATCAACCAGGTCTGCGGCGCCGATGCCCGCGGCTAGATTGGCCGTGCATCCGGCCGGACCTTCCCAAAGCTGCCACTCGACACCGGCGTGGTAGCCGGCAATGCCGAAACTCGCCAGCGCCGCCGCCGCCGGCAGGAGAAGGGCCGCTCGCGACGGCAGCATCAGCAGTCCGATCACCGCTGCCAGGATGATTGCCGCGTGTGCCCATCTCTGCCAGATGCACAGGCTGCAGGGCGCCATGCCGCCGACATATTCAAAGAGAAACGCGCCGATAAGAAGGGCTGTCGATACCGCGGCGCAGGCCAGCAGACCGTGGCGAGGCGCCAGAATGACGGACAGTTCTTGTTGCAGCTGGGAAGGAGGTTTCCTGTTTAGTTGATGAGCCAAAATGCGCCTCCAACAAGACATACCAACGCACTGAGAAGCGTCATCACAATGCGTGCGTCACCGTGATGGCGGGCAATTGCGGCGATGATTGCGAAGCGGAGACCGCGCCCGACAAGTGACGTCGCCAGAAAGGGAAACAGGGCGAATCCCGCGATGCCGGCACTCAGCGCGATCACCTTGTAGGGAAGTGGTGTGAAGGCGCCGATAAAGACAAGCAAAATCCCGAAGGTTACGAACCCGTCCTGTACCGCAGCAAACTTTTCCGGCGCCGCGACTGCCGCGGGAAGGACAGCGAGGACCTGTTCGATACCGACACCAACGACCGCGCCAAGAGCCCAACCCAGACCGCCCCCGACAACCGATGCGATGGTGCATCCTGCCGTCAGTCGGATCCAGGATGACGGGCGTGCCAGTACCGTGGCAACCAGTAGCGGATCGACAGGTATCGGAATGATGATCGATTCAAGAACCGCAAAGAGCCACATCAGACGCTCCGCGAGCATCGTACCGGCGATGCGCAGGACACGGTCATACTGGTCTTTGCAGTAGCGCCAGAGCGATGTCATCGGATGCCTCGGATGAAGGACGGCGATAGTGGTACGAGTGGGGGGACTCGAACCCCCAAGCCCTTGCGGGCGGTGGATTTTGAATCCACTGCGTCTACCAATTCCGCCACACTCGCATCCTTGGTCTGGTACTAGCCGACCCCCCCGTCAGTGGCAAGTCTGAGCTTTACCTGCTTCGCCAGATTTTCAAGGTGGGGATCCTTGATGCCGTTCGCCCGCAGCGCATCGACCGTGTCGAACAGATAGTCACGGCACGGCCCGATGAAACCGGTCGCCGCCGCGATGGCGGCCGCTTCCTCGGCAATCGACATCGGCTTGGCGTAATTATGCCGCTCGGGTCGGGCGATGAAACCGATCGCCCTTTTCTGTCCCGCCTCGGTATGCAAAGTCAGCCACTGCGCCCTGTAGGCCATTGTGATCATCTCGCGCCGCCACAGAAGGTCGAGTTCCTCGACCGCTTTGTCCGGATTGAGACGGAAGGCAATGCCGGTACAGCTGCCGCCGCGGTCCAGCGCAAGCACAAGGCCGGGACAGTCCGGAGATCCGCGACCAAGGCGGGTCCACAGACAGAAACGCCGATGGTGACCGAAAATCCGTGCCTGACGTCGCTCCACATAATCGACGACTGGGTTGAAGATCAGGCTGCCGTAACCGAAAATCCAGATGTCTTCGCAGTCGGCATCGTCGGGGACGAGGTTGCGCCGCGAGACCAGAAGTTCATCATCGCTGGCAATCTGCACGTCACCGTCGTTTCGTTCGACGGCCATCTTTCTGATGATGCCGGAGCTGAGACTTTCACGCGTAACCTTCAGGATCGGTTCGTCAGCCATCAGCCGCCATCGCCATCCGACAGTTCGGGACCGGCGCCAACATGGCGGACCACCCGCTGCGGGAAGGGGATGTCGATGCCACGTGCATCAAGGACACCTTTCAGCCTGCGGTTGAGGTCCCAGTAAAGATCGAAAAAATCGTCATATTCCGCGTAGGCGCGAAGGCGAACATTTATGGCGCTGTCGCCATATCCGACAACAAGAAAGCGTGGTGCCGGATCGGCAAGAACGCGCTGGTCCTCGGCAAGTCCCATCATTGCGTCTTCCACGACATCCAGATTGCTCTCGTAGCTCACACCGATATCCAGATCGAGTCGGCGTGTGCCGTAGCGCGCATGGTTGATGATGTTCGAGGTCCAGATCGCCGAATTGGGGATGCTGACATAGACATTGTCGAAGGTGTCGATGATCGTCGTGAACAGACCGATCTCGCTCACCGACCCCGAGACGCCGGCGGCTTCCACCCAGTCGCCGACCTTGAAGGGCCTCAGGAAGAGAAGCATAAGACCGGCGGCGACATTGGAAAGCGTGCCCTGAAGCGCCAGGCCTATGGCCAGGCCGGCCGCGCCAAGTACCGCAATGATCGAGGTGGTCTCGACACCAAAATTGCCGAGTGTCACGACAATGGTCAGTGTCAGGATGGCGTAGCGGACAAGTGCCGCCAGGATGGGCGCCAAAGTCCTGTCGATTCGGCTGGATCGGGTCAACCAGTCGCGAAGTACCGCACTGGCCCGGCGGGACGCCCAGACGCCAATGAAAATGGTGAGAAGCGCGGCCAGAAAATTCAGGCCGTATTCAGTTGCCAGAGTAAGCGTCTGTTCGGTCAGCAGCGCGGAAAGACCGATCTCGTCCGAGATGCTGCTGATGGATATGTCGTTCATGCCGCGACCTTGTGCTGTCGGGGGGTGACCGGCGGTAGACGCCACCGGCCCAGCCATCCGCGCACCGCCCGGACTGCCGATAAGTCGTAACAGTATAGACATGGCCCATGCCGTCGCCAACCTCTGCGGGCCCGCGCGCGGCAATTCGCGTTCATATCACCATCAAAATAACCTCTTTGAGGCGTTGAAATGCAGCATCTTTCGGCGATATAGTGCCGCGCCATGACGTCAAGGAATCTCGAAAGCTGCGAAACGATCGACTGGTCGGTCGGTGACGCGCCATTGGATGGACCCGGCACTGCCGCGGCAATCGGCAATTTCGATGGGGTTCACCGTGGCCATGTACAGGTCATCATGGCGGCGGTCGAGGCCGCGAAAACATCTGGCCTCTTATCTGCCGTGGTTACCTTCGATCCGCATCCGCGCGAATTCTTTCGCCAGGATGACGCGCCGTTTCATCTTGCCGACCGACCGGAAAAAGACCGTCTCATCGCCGCGCTGGGAGTCGACCGGATTATTCATGTGAGGTTCGATGATGCGCTTCGTCGAACCGATGCCGCGACATTCGTGACGTCGGTTCTGCCGTCGCTCGGCATAAAATCATTGTTTGCAGGGTCGGACTTCGCCTTCGGTCGCGGGCGTGGTGGCGATATCGACACCATAAACAGCATCGGAGCGAACATCGGGATCAGCGCCAACGCCGTCTCGCTGCTGACCGACCCGAACAGCTCGGTGGTGTCCTCAAGCCGGATCCGCGCCGCGCTTCAGGACGGCGAACCGGAGCGGGCCACGGAAATGCTGGGGCATGACTGGGCGGTGACAGGAACCGTTCAGCGTGGCGACCAGCGGGGCCGTACCATCGGGTTCCCGACGGCCAACATTCCGCTTGGCAATCTTCTGCATCCGGCTTTTGGCGTTTACGCGGTACAGATTTTCGAGGCGGAGCCGGGGCAGCCACGGCGCCTTATAGGCAACGGTGTCGCCAATATCGGCGTACGGCCAACCGTCGACGATCGTGGAGTTCTGTGCGAGGCGCATGTTTTTGACCAGCAGCCGGATCTCTATGGAAAGCGTGTTGCCGTGTGCCTCAAGGCGTTTCTGCGGGCCGAGCGCAAATTCACTGGTATAGACGAGTTGACGGCGCAAATTGCAAAGGACGCGCGCGAGGCGCGTGCAATTCTTCCACCCATTCGGCAGACTGCCTGACCTAGGAAGCCGGCGTCGGCCGGCCGGGCGCTCGAGATAAAGCGAGAGATCTTGCGATGAGTTACAAAGAAACGGTGTTCCTTCCGCGAACCGATTTCCCGATGCGTGGCGGGCTGCCCAAGAAGGAGCCCGAGATCCTTGCGCGTTGGAAGGAGATGGACATCTACCGCCGTCTTCGCGAGGCGCGCGCGGATGCCGAACTGTTTGTCCTTCATGACGGACCGCCCTACGCAAATGGCCAGCTTCATATCGGACATGCGCTGAACAAGATTCTCAAGGATGTTGTCAACCGTTCGCAGTCGATGCTGGGCAAGAACGCCAACTACGTGCCCGGCTGGGACTGCCACGGACTTCCGATCGAATGGAAGATCGAGGAACAGTACCGCAAGAAGGGCAAGGACAAGGACGAGGTGCCGGTCAGTGAATTCCGTCAGGAATGCCGGGATTTCGCGGCGCACTGGCTCGACGTGCAGTCTGAAGAATTCCAGCGTCTTGGTGTTCTTGGCGACTGGCATGACCCCTACACCACAATGGCTTTTGAGGCCGAGGCGACGATTGCCGGCGAGCTTGGCCGCCTGCTCATGGACGGAAGCCTTTATCGTGGCGCAAAGCCTGTGATGTGGTCGCCTGTCGAAAAGACCGCGCTTGCCGAGGCCGAGATCGAATATCAGGACCATACCTCGGTCACGATCTATGCCCGCTTCCCTGTGAAGACGCCAAGCCATCCTGCCCTTGAGGGCGCGAATATCGTCATCTGGACCACCACGCCATGGACGATGCCAGGCAACCGGGCCATGGCCTGTGGCGCGGACATCGATTACTCGGTGCTCCGGATCACCGCGCTTGAAGAGGGTTCTCTGGCGCGTGAGGGCGATGTGATCTGCCTTGCCACCGAGCTCATGGGCGAGGTCACTGGCGCCATCGGTATCGCCGGCACCGAAACGCTGGCGACATTGAAGGGCACCGACATCCAGGGAACGGTCTCGAAGCACCCGATGAATGGCCATGGTTATGAGCATGACGTGCCGATGCTTCTCGCCGACTATGTGACCACCGATCAGGGGACAGGCTTTGTCCACATCGCGCCGGGACATGGTGTCGAGGACTATGAACTTGCACATCTCGAACATGGCATTCCATTGCCGGACACGGTTGCCGAGGACGGCAAGCTTATGGAGCATCTGCCGGTCTTCGCCGGGCTGCACGTTCTGCGCGACAACCAGCGGATCGCCGAGATCATGGCCGAGCATGGCGGGGTCATCGGGATCGGCAAGCTTGTGCATTCCTATCCGCATTCATGGCGCTCGAAGGCACCGCTGGTCTATCGCAACACGGCACAGTGGTTCGTTTCGATGGAGTCGCACGGCCTTCGTGATACCGCCGTGGCGGAGCTCGGACGGACAGCCTTCTACCCGCCGGCAGGTCAGCGCCGCCTGACCTCGATGATCGAGCAGCGACCCGACTGGTGCCTGTCGCGCCAGCGTGCCTGGGGTGTGCCGATCACCGTCTTTGTCAACAAGGCGACCGGTGAGCCGCTTCGTGACCAGGCCGTGATCGACCGCGTCGTGGCGGCGATGAGCGAAGAGGGCGCCGATTGCTGGTTTGCGTCGGACGCCAGCCGGTTCCTCGGTCCCGACTACAATCCCGAGGAGTATGAGAAGGTCACCGACATCCTTGATGTATGGTTTGATTCCGGCTCCACCCATTCCTTCGTGCTGGAGGAACGGGGAGATCTCGAAAGCCCGGCCGATCTCTATCTCGAGGGTTCCGACCAGCATCGCGGCTGGTTCCATTCCTCGCTTCTGCAGTCCTGCGCCACGCGCGGCAAGGCGCCCTACAAGGGTGTCCTGACGCACGGTTTCGTGCTCGACGAGCAGGGACGCAAGATGTCGAAGTCGCTGGGCAATGTCGTCACGCCGCAGAAGGTCATGGACCAGAACGGCGCCGACATCCTCCGCCTGTGGGTGGTCAGTTCCGACTATTACAATGACCTTCGCATCGGGCCGGAGATCATCAAGCGCACGACGGACAGCTATCGCCGTTTCCGCAATACGCTTCGCTACCTTCTCGGCGCGCTTGACGGCTACACCGACAGCGAAGCCGTGCCGCATGACCAGATGCCGGCGCTGGAGCGCTGGGTCCTGCATCGCCTTGCACAGATCGACGAGCGGATCCGTTCCCTCACCGAGACCTATGATTTCCACGGCATCTTTACCGAGCTTCATACCCTGTGTAACAGCGACCTGTCGGCCTTCTATTTCGAGATCCGCAAGGACCGTCTCTATTGTGACGCGCTCGACTCTGTCGAACGCCGTGCTTGCCGCACCGTCATGAACGAGGTCTTGAACCGTCTCACGGCGTGGCTTGCCCCGATCCTCTGCTTCACAGCCGAGGAAGCCTGGCAGTCGCGTGCCGGAGACAGCGCGGACTCGATCCATCTCCACAGCTATGCACCGGTGCCTTCGGAATGGCATGACGACGCCCTCGGTGCCCGCTGGGACTCAATTCGCCGTGTCAGGCAGGTTGTGACCAGCGCGCTCGAGACCGCAAGGAACGACGGGGCGATCGGGGCATCGCTTCAGGCGGCGCCGACCGTCCATGTCAGCCCGGAAATCGCCGCGCATTTCGATGGCGAGGATGCGGCAATGCTGTTCATCACGTCCGACGCCCAAATCAGTGTGGAGCCGGCGCCGGAAGATGCGTTCAGGATCGAAGGTGTCGAGGACGCAGTCGTCGTCTTTGCGCTGGCCGCCGGTGGCAAGTGCGAGCGCTGCTGGAAGATAATGCCGGAGGTCACGGGCGACACGGATATCTGCCGGCGTTGCTTCGAAGTCGTGAATGCGACCGCCTGAGGGGGAACAGCCGACATCCGCACGCCGACCCGTGGTGCTGGTCGCGATGGGAATTCTTGTCGCTGATCTTGTGACAAAACAGATCATGCTTGCTCTGGTGTTCGATCCGCCGCGGCGGATTGAGGTGACTCCGTTCCTTAACTTCGTCCCGGTGTGGAACCCCGGTGTCAGTTTCGGCATTCTCGCTGACGCTGGCGGTGCCATGCCATTGCTGCTGACGGCACTGGCAATCGGTGTGGCCGGGTGGCTCTTCTGGAAAACACCCCATTTCAGGCGGTTCGAGCGTCTTGGTGCGGGACTCATCGCCGGCGGCGCAATCGGGAACGCGATAGACCGGATACGCTTCGGCAAGGTGGTTGATTTTATCGACGTTTACGTACAAACATGGCACTGGCCGGCGTTCAATATCGCCGACGCCGCAATCACTCTCGGGGCAGGCTGCTGGATCGCAAGTCTTCTCCTCGAGCGAGAGAACGGACCGACATGACAGAACTGAACAAGCAGGCGTGGATAGCGCTAACAACCGAGCCAAAGACAACCGCCCGCCCGCGGATTGGCCGATTGGCGGCAACCTGCCTTCTCGTCGCCGGCATTGGGCTGGCGGTCAGCGGCTGTTCAGGCTTCAGAAAGGCCATCGGCGAAGAAAAATCATCGCCTGACGAATTCGAGGTGGTTGTTCGCCCGCCGCTGTCCCTGCCGCCGAATTTCTTCGCAAGTTCAAGCCAGCTGACCGAGGCCGTGCCGGGCGCAGGCGAAGACAGCCCGACCGATGCCACGTCCGTGGCCGCGGCTGAACTGGGCTCCGTCGACGGGAAGGCCGGCGAAGGCTATGAGGCGATCTTCAATTTTGCGGCGGTGCCGGACAATATCCGCGAGATCGTCGATGAGGAAACCTACGGCATCCGTTTCGAGAAGCGCATTCCTTTGCAGAGGCTATTCGGCGGCCTGCCTGAGATTGGGCCGGTGCTCGACAAATTCGAGGAAGATCAGCGCATCCGCCGAAACATGCGCGAGGGTCAATTCCTCACGGAAGGTGGAACGCCGGCAACGGTGCCTCAGTTTGACGAGTCGGTGATCGTCGGAAACTGATCCCATGTCGATGATCCGGATGCTTCCCGACACGCTGGTCGACCAGATCGCGGCGGGGGAAGTCGTCGAACGCCCGGCAAGCGCGCTGAAGGAGCTTGTCGAAAACGCCCTTGATGCCGACGCCGGCCGCATCGCGGTTACGCTGGTCCGTGGCGGCATTGACGAGATCGTCGTTGTCGATGACGGCCACGGCATGTCGAAGGACGATCTGGCGCTTGCGATACGGCGCCACGCAACATCGAAACTCCCCGACAGCCGGCTGGACGATATCAGGTTTCTCGGGTTCCGCGGCGAGGCTCTTCCCTCCATCGGTGCCGTTTCCAATCTTGCGATCACCTCGATCACTGAAGGCGACCGTCATGCCTGGCAGATACGGGTGGATGCTGGCAGCGTGTCCGCGCCGCAACCCGCGGCGCTCGACCGTGGGACGCGGGTCGAAATCCGTCAGCTGTTCAAGGCCGTCCCGGCCCGCCTGAAATTCCTGAAGACCGAACGCACCGAGCAGGGCCGGTGCCTGGACATCATGAAACGGCTTGCCATGGCCTCACCAGATGTTGGCTTCTCGCTCGTCGCCGACGGGCGAACCCTCCTCGACCTGGCGCCGCATACGAATGACGATCAGGGCGCCGGCCGGCGGCTGACCGATGTGATCGGACGGACATTCGGGGGTGAGTCGCTGGATATGGACGCACGCCGCGACGACATCACGCTTCAGGGTCGCATCGGCCTGCCGACAATGAATCGTCCGACTGCGGCGGGAATCTTTCTGTTCGTGAATGGCAGGCCGGTTCAGGACCGCTCTCTCCTTGGCGCGGTAAGGGCAGGGTACGGCGATACGCTGCCACGCGGCCGCTATCCGCTGGCGGCATTGTTCCTGACCCTGCCGGCATCGTCGCTCGACGTGAACGTCCATCCGGCGAAATCCGAAGTACGGTTCCGCGACGCGGCCGGTGTGCGCTCGCTTCTCGTCGGCGCCATATCGGCGCGGCTTCAGGACCAGGGTGTTCAAACGACGTCTGAAGGCGCTGCGAATGCCGCGCGGCTGTTTACCGGCGCGGGTGGCGCTCGCGGGTTCTCGGCGCCGCCCGCCGCAGGATATGCCCCGCCGATGAAAGACTGGCAGGCACCCCTGTCATCACAGGAAGCCGAAATCGGATCCGCGCAGACGGCCTTTACCGGCAGCATGCCGCCGGCGGCGCCATCGTCCGCCGTGGACGAGGCCCGGCAGGAAGAACTGGACGACACGCTTCTTGGTGCGGCGCGGGCACAGCTTCACAAGACCTATATCGTTGCCGAGACCCGTGACGGCATCACCATCATCGACCAGCATGCCGCGCATGAACGTCTCGTGATGGAGCGGATGAAGGCTGCGATGCAGGCAGACGGTGTGGCTGTCCAGGCACTGCTGATTCCGGAGGTTGTCGATCTGCCGCCGGACCAGTTGCAGGCGGTTCTCGAAAATCTCGCCCTGCTTTCCGAACTCGGTCTTGAGATTGAGGGGTTCGGCGAGGGGAGCCTGCTGGTTCGCGGCGTTCCGGCGCTTCTCGGCACACCTGATCCGGTGTCGCTTGTTCGTGACCTTGCCGAGGAACTGGCTGAGCTTGGCGGAAGCCGTGTTCTCGAGGACAGGATTTCGCACGTCCTTGCCACCGTGGCCTGTCACGGTTCGGTGCGTGCCGGACGGCGCCTGAATGATGCCGAGATGAACGCTCTTCTTCGCGAGATGGAGGTCACGCCGAATTCGGGGCAGTGCAACCATGGGAGGCCGACATGGATAAGGCTGTCGCTTGCCGATGTCGAAAAGCTGTTTGGCAGGCGTTGACGCGCCTTCAGGCGGAAAATTCCAGAAAATGCAGGTTGGCGCGACCGTACCGGCGGCTCTCAAGAACGTTCATGCCGGACGCCTTGACATCCTCCTCCGGCGGCTGCTCGGCCTTGTCGGTCTCGACGATGACAAGCGCGCCGGATGCGAGTCCGCCCAGACTGGCGATGCCCTGCGCGGCAACAAAACCGTCGCCGCTTCCATAGGGCGCATCAGCGAACATCAGGGTTGCGGGTGGCCCCTGCCAGGCGGTGATGCTGGTCGCGTCACCGGCGACGACCTTGCAGTCGCCCGAGCATTTCAGACAGTCGATATTCGCCCGGAGGACCGACAACGCTTTCATGTCCCGCTCGATGAAACGTGCCGATTTCGCCCCGCGGGACAGGGCTTCAAGTCCCAGAGCGCCGGTCCCGGCGAAAGCATCGATCACGATGGCGTCGGTCAGGATTTGGCCGAACCTCCCGCCTTCGAGAATGTTGAACAGCGACTCGCGAACACGGTCCGCCGTCGGCCGCGTGTCAGCGCCGACGAGCTGGGCCAGCTTTGTGCCGCGATGTTGGCCGGCGATGATTCGCATGGCGTTGTCCCTGAGATTGTGATGTCCGGGAAGAATGTGTACGTGACGATGTTTTCCGCCGCTGGCCGCCGGCCCTGCCGCCGGCGTCACTTGTTTCCTGTCCTGAAGACTCCGTCAGTCCAAGCTGGTCCGCGAGGATACGTGGTTTGACGGCGTCGACGCTTCCCGACGGCAGCTCGCCAAGCTGGAAGGGACCATAGGATACACGGATCAGGCGGCTGACCTGGTGTCCCAGATGCTCCATGATGCGCCGCACCTCGCGGTTGCGTCCTTCGCGAATGGCGACGGTCAGCCAGGCATTGCTCGCCATCTGCCGATCCAGCCGCGCCGTCACCCGGCCGTAGCGGATGCCGTCGATGGTGATGCCTTCGGAAAGCGGCTCAAGCGCTGCCGCGTCGACCTGCCCCTGCACACGCACCCGGTATTTGCGGCTCCACCCGGTACTTGGAAGCTCCAGATGCCGCGCCAGACCGCCGTCATTGGTCAACAGCAGGAGGCCTTCGGAATCAAGGTCCAGCCGACCGACTGACAGCACCCGCGGCAGGGAGTCCGGAAGCCTGTCGAAGATTGTTTCACGTCCCTTCTCGTCACGGTCGCTGACGATCAGCCCGCGCGGCTTGTTGTAGCGCCACAGGCGCGCCGGCTCACGTGGCGGAAGCGGCTTTCCGTCGACCGTGATGCTGTCGGCGGCGCTGACGTTGAGTGCGGGGCTGAAAATCGTCTCGCCGTTCACCGTCACCCGGCCATCGGATATCCGTGCTTCGGCCTCGCGGCGCGAGCAGACGCCGGCGCGCGCGATGTGCTTGGCGATACGTTCCGGTCCGGAAGGCGCGTCAAGGATGAAGGAAGGCTTGTCGTTCATGGCGCGGTGTTACCTGCAAATGCGTCACTTTGCAAATCGTCCGCCGCTATGCCACAAGATCGGCATGAGTGACGCTGTGTACAGGCCCGACATCATGCCGATGCTTCTGGAAGCGGCTGAAGACGCTGCCCGCGCCGGCGAGGTGCCAGTGGCGGCAGCCGTAACCGACGCCGGCGGCGCGGTTCTGGCGCTTGCCCAGAACCGGATGAAACGGGATTCCAACGCGCTCCACCATGCCGAAATCCTGGCGCTCGGGGCGGCGATGGAGGCGCGTGGAAGCGAGCGGCTTGAGGATTGCGACCTGTGGGTAACGCTCGAGCCCTGCACGATGTGCGCCGGCGCCATTTCGCATGCCCGCATCAGGCGGCTCTATTTCGCCGCTACCGATCCGAAGGCCGGCGCGGTTGAATCCGGTGTCAGATTCTTTGACAGCGCGGCATGCCACCATGTGCCGGAAATCTATGGCGGGCTGTCGGAAGCCGCGGCTTCGGCCCAGCTTCGAGCCTTTTTCGCCGAAAGGCGCTAGCGAAGGATCAGACGGCCGCGATGTCGCGGCGACAGAATCCTTCCGGCCAGTCGATCGAATCAACCGCCGCATAGGCCGCATTGCGCGCCAATTCCACGCTGTTGCCAAGACCGGTAACGGCCAGCACCCGCCCGCCATTGGCGCGAACGGTGCCATCGGCTTCAATGACCGTTCCAGCATGGAACGGAATCACATTCCGGTCACCGGCAAGCAGGTCGAGTCCTGAAATGCGGCTCCCCGTCTCATAGCTTGCGGGGTAGCCCTGCGTCGCCATCACCACGGTCACGGCGCTTTTGGTATCCCAGCGAAGCGAGAGATGGCTGAGGCTTCCCTCGACAGTGCCGAGCATGGCCGCCACAAGATCAGAACGAAGTCGGGGCAGGATGACCTGCGCTTCCGGGTCGCCGAGCCGGCAGTTGAACTCGATCACCTGCGGACCCGTTTCGGTCAGCATCAGCCCGACATAAAGGATTCCACGATAGGGCGACCCCTCGGCGGCCATCCCGCGGGCGAGTGGCATAACAACCTCTTCCATCACCTGTTTCTGAAGATCGTCGGTCAGCCGCGGTGCCGGCGAAACGGCGCCCATGCCGCCGGTGTTCGGTCCCTTGTCGTTGTCGAAGGCGCGCTTGTGGTCCTGCGCGCTTCCCATGAAGATGGCGTCCGGCCCGTCGATCAGGGCGAAGAGCGAGGCCTCCGGCCCGGCAATCCTGTCTTCGATCAATACGGTGCTGCCGGAGTCGCCGAACCTGCCGCCGAACATCTCGGCGGCGGCGTCACAGGCCTCGTCCGCATTGTCGGCGACGACGACGCCCTTGCCGGCGGCGAGACCGTCGGCCTTGACCACGCAGGCACCGCCTGCCGCCTTGATCGCCGCGTCGGCGGTACCAATGTCCCGGCAGACAGTGAACCCCGGCTGTGGGATCCCGAAGCGGGCGCAGGCCTCCCGCGCGAAAGCTTTCGACCCTTCAAGCCGTGCCGCCGCTGCCGTTGGCCCGAAGGCGACGTGCCCGGTATCGGTTAGCCTGTCGACCAGCCCGGCGACAAGCGGTGCTTCCGGTCCGACGACGACGAGGTCCGGGCCGATGTCGTCCGCAAGTGCAAGCAGACCGTCGATATCCTCGGCGCCGACATCGACGCAGCGGCCAAGCGATCCCATTGCCGCGCTTCCCGGCGCGATGACGAGTTCCTCGGTGAGTGCCGATCCCGCTATCGCCCAGGCAAGCGCATGCTCGCGGCCGCCGCTGCCGATCAGGAGAATTTTCATCGGATGGTCCTTCTTTCCTGTGCCGGGCGTTGTGGCTTGCCCGGCGCGCAATATGGCATAAGATTGAGCTGCCACGAAAGAGGGCCTGCCACATGAACCCAGATATACCCGCCCTGCCGGATGCCGAGGCAGGCACGAACACGCCACCCTTCCTCACCGTTACCGAGCTTGCACAGCGCCTGAAGGCGACTGTGGAAAGCCAGTTCGATTTCGTGCGGATAAGGGCCGAGATTTCCCGTCCCACCCGGGCCGCGTCGGGGCATCTCTATTTTACCCTGAAGGACGACCGCAATACCCTCGACGGTGTCTGCTGGAAAACCGTTGCCGGCTCGCTCGCCGTGCAGCCGGAAGAAGGGCTTGAGGTCGTCGTCACCGGCAAGCTGACAATCTATGGCGGGCGTTCGAAGTACCAGATCGTCGTGCAGACGATGGAAATGGCCGGTGAAGGTGCGATGTTGCGGCAGCTCGAGGAGCGCCGCCGCCGGCTTGCCGCCGAAGGGCTGTTCGACAGCGAACGCAAACAGCCGATACCGCACATGCCGGTGGTCATCGGCGTCGTGACGAGCCCAACCGGCGCGGTGATCCGCGACATACTTCATCGTCTCACGGATCGGTTCGGGGTCAGGGTCCTCGTCTGGGGAACATTGGTCCAGGGCCAGGGCGCCGCCGCGCAGGTGGCACGGGCCATCGAGGGGTTTGATGCGATGCCGACGGACGGGTCGCTGCCGCGTCCGGACCTGCTGATCGTCGCGCGTGGTGGCGGCTCGCTGGAGGATCTCTGGGCCTTCAATGAGGAAGAGGTTGTGCGCGCCGCCGCCGCCTGCAGCATCCCCCTGATCTCGGCGATCGGGCATGAGACCGACACGACACTGATCGATTTTGCCGCCGACCGGCGCGCCCCGACCCCGACCGCCGCTGCCGAGATGGCGGTTCCGGTCCGCGCGGACCTGCTGTCCCGCATTTCGGACATCGAATCGCGGCTTCGCGCCGGCGTTACGCAGCGGCTTGCCACCGCAACGCAGCTTCTCCGGACGGCTGAACGCGGGCTGCTCAACCCGGCGGAGATGGTCGAAAGACGCGCACAGTCGGTCGATCTTGCCGTTGCCGGTCTTGAGCGGGCTCTTCAGAGCCGCCTTTCGGCCGCGGCGCTTCGGGTCACCGACCTTGGTGCCAGGCTCCGGCCTCCCGAGCGCCGTCTTGCCGAAGTCGGGGCCGAGCTGGCCGGCCTCGAATCCCGGCTCGACCAGCAGATCGACATTCAGCTCGACCGCCGCCGTGGGGCGCTTGAGTCGGCAGCCCGTCTTCTTGACGCGAATTCCTTTGAACGGGTTCTCGAGCGGGGCTTCGCGCTGGTGACCACGCCGGAGGGGCTGCCCGTCAAGCGGGCTGCCGAGGCGGCGGACGGTGCCGAGGTGACGATCAGGTTTGCCGACACCGCCCGCAAGGCGCGGCTCGACCCGTCCGGTCCTGCTCCGACGGGACGGCGCAAAACCGCTGCAAAGCCAAAGACGCAGACCGAACAGGACAGCCTGTTCTAGCCAGGAGATTGCGTCGTTGGGACGGATTTTCCCCACCGCCTGTGTGGCCAGAACCACTGTTCGGGTGTCTCGCGGATCCAGTCTTCAAGCCTGTTGTTGATCTGCGTCGCGACCGCCAGCACGGTGGCGTCGTCATCCTGATCGGGAAGGTCGATCGGCCTGGAAATGGAAACGCGGAACCGGCTTCCGGCAAGCCGCCGTGTCCGCATATACATCAGCGGCACCCGCTTCCTGATGGCCAGCTTGACGTGGCTGATCGAGGTCTGCGCCGGATGGCCGAAGAAGGGAACAGCCATGCCCTCGCGAAGCTGCTGGTCGATCAGAAGGCATATGACCTGGCCCTTGCGCAGCGTGCTGACCATGCCAAGCGCGGCTTCGCGTCCCTTGCGGTAGATGTCACCGCCATAATTGGCCTGCCGGCGTTCCAGGATACCGGCAAGAAGCGGGTTGTTGAGGGGGCGGTAGATTGCCGCCACCTTGTGCCCCTCGCCAAGCGCTGCGTAGGGACCGAGTTCCCAGTTGCCGATATGCGCACCGACAAGAATGGCCCCACCTTTCAGGTTTCTGAGGTTTTCCAGCCCCTCGAATTCGATCCGGCCAAGGCCGACCATCCTGTGAACATGCGGAAACTCCCCGACGACGCGTCCGAAATTGCGCCACATGCCGGCAAGAATGCGTCGCTGTTCGGCCCTGCCGAGGTCAGGCATCGCAAAGGCAAGGTTCCGCGACGCGCGTCCATGCCATGGGGTGAAGGGGCCGATAAGGCCGAACAGGCCGCCAAACAGGGCGCTTGCCAGCGGCATCGGGAGAAGACGTGCAAGGCCGAACAGAAACAGCACCAGCGCCGCTTCCATAGGCCAGATGAAGACCCGTCGCAAAGTCCGCAGGATGATTTTCCCGATCGGGTCAGCCATCCGCTGCTCCACTGTCGGTCTGACGGCTGACCCGCGCGAGAAAATCCGCTTCGTTTTCGATTTCCATGGTTACGGGGAGCATGGCAACGCGGGGTCTCCAGTCCGGTGGCAGCCTCATCCAGTCCTTCTGCGTTGTGATCATCTCGGCGCCGTAACGCTGCGCGTCTTCCTGAAGCTGTGTCAGATCCTGCTGCGAATAGGGGTGATGGTCGGCAAAGGACAGCGTCTTCGCCAGATTGCCGCCTAGCGTCTCGAGGGTTCGGAAGAACCGCGCCGGCCGGCCGATGCCGGCAAAGGCGAGAAGCGGTGCGTCCCCCAGTGACTCAATGATGCTCGCCTGTGGGCGAAGGGTGGCAGCGAACACGACTTTTCCGCCGGCGATTTCCGCTGCCAGCCCGGTTTCGTCCTCACCATTGATTACGGCAAGGTCCAGTTCGGCAAGCCCTGATTCGAAAGGCAGGCGGAGTGGCCCGGCCGGGATTACCCAGCCATTCCCGATTCCGGTCGCGCCATCAAAGACGCCGATGGTGACATCCCGCGCAAGGCCCGGGTTCTGCATGCCGTCATCCATGATGATGATGTCATGCCTGCCGCCGGCAACGATCGCCCTTGCCCCGGCGGCGCGGTCCCTGGCCACCATCACGTCCCGCCCATCGGCCAGCATCAGCGGCTCGTCACCACAGGCCGCAGCATCATGATTTTCCGGATCGACCCAGAGCGGGCCGGGCTCGTTCCCGCCATATCCCATCGTGAGGATCGCCGGCGTCTTTCCCTTTTCAGCAAGCCTGTCGGCAAGCCAGCCTACCAGCGGAGTCTTTCCGGTGCCGCCGGCTGTAAGATTTCCGACGCAGATCACCGGGAGAGGAGGCCTGTAGGGGCGCGCCGACAGGCTCCGCAACAGGCCGCCAACGCGCCATATCAGTGTCAGTGGCAGCAGGCTGATGGCAAGCGGCCCGCGATGATTCCAATGGTCCGGTGTCCTGATCATGATGGTGCGGCGCTGGTCCCGATCAATTCGAGGCATGAGTCTGCAGCGATTTGCGGCCGCTTTCCAGTCTGTGCAGCATAATGGCGCGCCGCTGCGGCGATCGTGGCTCGCCGCGCCGCGTCTTCGGCGATGCTTCGGGCGCTGGAAGCAAGCTCCTCCGCATTGGTGATTTCGGTGACGACACCGGCGTCCCGCAGCCCAGAAAATTCAGCCGCATTCTTGAAGACATGCGGGCCGGTCAGGATCGGCAGGCCATGTGCCGCTGGCTCGACCGGGTTGTGGCCGCCGAGCGGTTTCAGCGAGCCGCCGAGAAACACGATGTCCGCGACACTGAAAAGACTGTCCATTTCCCCCAGCGTGTCGGCGATATAGATAGCGTCGCCCGCCTGCGCCGTCGCGCCGCCGCCACGGCGCTGCGCAGTCAGTCCGTGCGCGTCGCAGAGCGCCGCAATCTCGCCGCCGCGCTCCGGATGCCTTGGCGCGATGACGGTAAACCAGCCCTCGCCAAGCTTCCTTGCAGCCTCGATCACCGTTGCGTCCTCGCCTTCATGCGTCGAGGCGGCGAGAAGAACCTTCCGCGATCCCGTCGCGGTCTTCAGCATCGCGACAAGATCCGGCTTTGTCGGTCTGGCCTGGCCGGGAAGCTTGAGCGAACCGCCAACCCTTACCCGCGGTCTGTCGGCGCCAAGGGCAATGAAGCGTTCGGCCTGTGTATCATCGACCGCAAGGACGAGCGATGCGCTCCCAAACAGACCTGATGCGAGAGCGCGTTGTTTCTGCCAGCGTGAAAACGCCCGATCCGAAAGCTGCGCCGATACGAAGGCCACAGGAACGCCTGACCCGGCGGTGCGGATCACCAGGTTCGGCCAGAAATCCGATTCGAGGAACAGCGCCAGCCTTGGCTTCACTCGGCGCAGGAATGAAGCCACCATGTCCGGGTGATCCAGTGGCTGGTAGAGATGCGTCAGGCCGGTCTCGGCGGCCTGCGCGGCGACGCGTGCCGCTGCCGTAACAGTATTGGTGGTGATCAGGATCGGCAGCCCGGCATCGCGCGCGCGTATCGAGTCCGCGAGCGCCAAGGCGGCGACGCTCTCGCCGACGCTGACGGCATGGATCCAGACCGGATTTTCAGGAAGGTCCGACCGCGCATCCAGCCTGCCAAGACGTTCGGCGATGCGGGCACCGTCTTCCTTGCCTTTTGCCGCGCGGTACCGCAGGACCAGCGGCAGGAAGGGCCGCGCCAGCCGCCACAGTATGTCATAGCGCCCAAGCTTGGTCATGATGTGCAAGCCTTCGGGTCGGCAAGACTGTCGGCACGTGCCGACACGAGGTTCATCGCCTGCTCCAGCGACACCCGGTGCGGCTCAAGGTCATCTTTCGGCCCTGGCGCTGGTATCATCTCGCCGACCACGAAAATGCCGCGTGAAAACGGTTTCGGGATCATCATGCCGTCCCAGCCGGGCGCCTGCCAGTAACGGTCTACGGACCAGGCGACAGGAAGGACCGGTTTGCCGGAAAGCCGCGCCAGCGCAACCGGGCCCATGGCGGCGCGGCGCGCCGGGCCGCGCGGTCCGTCAGGGGTTATGGCGGCAATGCGTCCGGCATCAAGAATGCGTTTCAGGCCGCGAAGTCCCGACAGGGCGTTCCGGTTCGAGCTTCCCCACACCGTCCGAACGCCGAGATGGTTGACCGTATGCGCCAGCAGCCGCCCGTCGGGATGCGGTGACTGCAGGGCTGTCATGGCATGGCGCCGTGGCCAGAGCCAGGGCATGGCCAGTATGCGTTCATGCCAGAAGACAAGGATGAACCCGTCATGGTCCGCCAGTATGGCGCGGAATGATGCGGCATCCTTCGTTTTCCATCGCACCGAGACCATCAGCATCGCGACGATGGCGGCGACAAGCCAGCTCAGGCAGAAAAGGCCAATCTTGGTTCGTATCAGGCGCTTCAGCATCGGGCGGGTATCGGTCTGCCTTGCGGAACGTTTCGTAATGCCGCCCGTTGAAAGCGCACAGGAAACGCGCGGTGTCACCGCGCTGCGGCGGCGATGAAGGCGTCTTACCCTGATAACGGTTTCCCCAAGCGACCCTTGAGGTTATAACCGGCGCGTGGGTGGCCGTCCAGTTGGGCATCCGGTTCAAACGCTTGGGTCTGAACGAGGCTTGGCCGCATGGATAGCAATCAAGATCTTCTTGCATCCGGCATTAGCGCGCGCCGCAGGCTTCTTGTTGTGCAGCCGCTTGTCGGGATCGGAGACATGGTCTGGCACAAGCCCTGGATCGATCATCTTGCCGCGCATTTCGATATCGTGCTGGCCTGCAAGCCGACCGCAAAAGCGGAGGTGCTGTTTCACGGAACGGCAGGCATTGTCGAATACCTGCCGATCGAACGGTCGCTTCGCGGTCGGCGTGGCCGTCATGACGGGCCGCTCGGCCTGCTGCGTCTTGCCGCCGCCTTCAGGGCAACAGGTGCCGACAGCGTGCTCGTCATGCATCACAGCGCCACCTACGGCACCGCGGCCCGTCTTGCCGGCATCGCAAACCGCTGGGGCTATGGCATCGGACGAAGCCGCCGTTGGCTGAATCGGGGTGTCTTTCTCGGCACTGAGGCGCGTTACCAGCATCCGACCCGCAAGCTTGCCGAATTTGCGAAGGCGAACGGGTTCGGGCTCGACCGACCGGAATGGGTTATGCCGCCAAGTGAAGCCGCGCGCCGCGCTGCGGCGGCATGGTGCGATTCTGTCGATATTCCTGATTTCGGAACGCCTGCAGACGAGCTTCGCGACATGGTGGTGATGGGTGTCACCGCGATGGATGAGGAGCGCATGTGGCCGCCGGCACATTTCGCAGCGCTGGCAGCGCGAATCCGGGAATTTTCGCCGGCGACGGGCATCCTGGTCATGGGCGCGCCATCCGAACAGCCTGTCATCGATGCCGTGCTGGCGGATCCGGCCGCGCCCGCCGGTCTGATCCCGAACACCGCGCCGCTTGACGAGGCCGTGGCGCTGATCAACGCCTCGCGGCTCTATGTCGGCAATGACACGAGCCTTCTCAACATCGCCGCTGCCTGTGGCCGTCCAGCGGCCGGGATTTTTGCGCAATCCAGCCCGTTGGACTATAGTGACGCCATCGTTCCGATCCCGGAACCCGATGGTCGATTTGGAGAACCCGGGGCGATAAACAGGATCACCGCGGCGCAGGCATTCGATGTCGTTGCCGGGGTGCTGACATCGCAACTGCCGGACCGAACATGATCCCAACTTCGCCGTCAGGCAGTCAGACAGGACAGCTTTCTTGAACGCGCCTTCACCTTCGCATCCGCCCGACAGCCGCACGATCCTGCTTCGTCTGTGGCGGGGGTGGGTCCGTCCCTATCTCGGCCGTCTGATCGCCGCCTTCGTCCTCATGGCAATTGTGGCGGGTTCGGCCTCGGCCTACCCGTTGCTGACCCGCTATATTTTCAACGCCCTTGCCGACGGCCGTGCCTCGGAGGTGATTTGGCTGGCGCCGCCGGCGATCGTCATTCTGGCCCTGGTCAAGGGGCTGGCGTTGTTCGCGCAGACGGTACAGGTCAATGCGCTGGCGCTTCGCGTGACCACCGACCTGCAGAAGGACATGGCACGCACCCTTATCGAGGCCGACCTTGCTGTGCTGTCGCGGGAGCCGGCCGGCGCTTTCATGTCGCGGATCATGAACGACCTCAATCTCGTTCGCGAGGCCGCGGTCAGGCTTGCCAACAATCTGGTTCGCGATCTGCTGACGGTGATCGTGCTGATCGGTGCGATGGTCTGGCTCGACTGGCTGATGGCCGTTGTCGTGCTTGCCGTCTACCCGCTGGCGATGCAGCCGATCATTCGCATCGGCGCCCGCCAGCGCCGCGCGTCAGGCAATCTTCAGGAACATATGGAAGAGGTGACCTCGCTTCTCGCCGAAACGCTTCAGGGCGCGCGCATGGTCAAGGCGTACCAGCTCGAGGCAGCAGAGACGGCACGGACAAGGACAGCGTTCGACGGGCTGTATTCGCGGCTTGTCGGGCTGCTGACAGGCCGCGCCAAGATCGATCCGATCCTTGAGGTCGTCGGCGGTCTCGCTGTCGGCGGCGTTGTCGCGCTCGCCGGGTGGCGGGTGGCGAACGGTCAGCTCCAGGTCGGCGACGTGATCGCCTTCATCACCACCCTGATCCTGCTCGTGCAGCCGGTTCGCGGGATCGGCACGCTGAACGCGGTGACGCAGGAAGCCCTTGCCGCCGCCGAACGTGTGCTGACGCTTCTCGACCGGCCGCGCCTTGTCGCGGACAGGCCCGGCGCCGCCGATCTCGGCGATGTGAAGGGCGATGTGACGTTCGATTCCGTCGGCTTCGCCTATGACACGGCCGCCGAAGACGGTCCACCCGCGCTGGCCGGTGTCGATTTCACGGCAAGGCGCGGTGAAACGGTCGCCCTTGTCGGGCCAAGCGGTGCCGGCAAGAGCACGGTGATCAACCTGCTGCCGCGTTTCTTCGACGTCACCGCCGGCAGGATCAGCATCGACAGAACCGACATTGGCTCGGTGACGCTCGACAGCCTGCGCCGGAACGTGGCGCTGGTCGGGCAGGACGCGGTGCTGTTTGACGACACCATTGCGGCCAATATCGCTTTCGGCCGGCCGGACGCCACGCATGACGAGATCGTGGCGGCGGCGAAGGCCGCAGCGGCGCATGACTTCATCACCGCTCTCGATGGCGGGTATGAGGCGCAGGTCGGGGCGATGGGCAACCGGCTTTCCGGTGGCCAGAGGCAGCGAATTTCAATTGCCCGTGCGATGCTGAAAGACGCGCCGATCCTGCTTCTTGACGAGGCGACGGCGGCGCTGGATGCCGAATCCGAGCAGCAGGTGCAGGCGGCACTTGCGCGCCTTCAGGCCGGGCGGACAACGCTTGTCGTGGCCCACCGGCTGTCGACCATCCGCGACGCGGACCAGATTCTGGTGATGGATGGCGGCGGCATCGTCGAACGCGGCTCGCATGACGAGCTCCTTGCCATGAAAGGGCTCTATGCGAGGCTTGTCAGCCTGCAGTCGCTTGAAGGCTAGATTTGCCGTGCTGAAGGGATAATCCTATTCGCGCCGAAGGATGCTGTCCGTCAGCCGCACCGCCCAGCCCTTCGCCTGGAAATTCCTTGTCACCTCGTCAGGGTCGTAGATGCTGTCGACCCAGTCGAAAAAATCCATGCCCTGATCCTCATACGGCATGTAGGCCGCGAAAAAGGCATCCAGCAGTCCGGTCTTCGCCTGCTTCACATGACCGTATTTCCAGGCAAGCTGCGCGGCGGCCTCACGCACGGGTCGCTTCTCGACGATCAGCAGGAACAGCGCCGCCATCAGCCCGGCGCGATCGGCGCCGGACTTGCAATGCATCATGGCCGGAAGCTTGGCCTCGGCGAACAGCTCCCGCGCTGCATGGAGCATCGCCTTGTCAGGTGCCGCACGAGACCGCGCCGTGAAATCCAGAAGGGTAATTCCCGCCCGCGCGCAGGCTTCCGCCTCGAGCCGCCAGCCGCCGTCGTCCCGTGGGCCGCGAAGATTGATGATGGTGCGGATCCCCATTCCGGCGGCGGCATGCACCCGCGACGGGCCGGGCTGGTTGGAGCGCCACATGCCCGGCGCGACCTCATGAAGGTTATGCCACCAGATCCGGAGAAATCCGTGATCCTTGAAAATCAGTTCCGTCCAGTCGCGCAGGCCGCGGCGCGTGCCGGGCGGGGCGACAAAACTCATGATCCGGCCACCATCATGCCTTCGACCCGAAGCGAGGGGGCGGCCGTGCTGCGTCGCATGTCGATATCGTCGGCCCGCGTGATGGACATGAACATGTCCTTCAGATTGCCGGCGATGGTGGCCTCGGCCACGGGGTGGGTAACCTTGCCGTTGCTAATCCAGAATCCGCCGGCGCCACGGCTGTAGTCACCTGTGATCATGTCGACCGAGCTTCCCATCATCTCGGTCACGAGAAAGCCTTCTTCGATGTCGCCGATCAGCTCGTCAAAGCTGATCTCGCCATTCTCGAGATAGAAGTTGCTGCTTCCGGGGGCGGGCGAGCTTCCCATGCCGCGTGCCGCCTGGCCGTTCGGCTCAAGGCCGAGTTTGGTGGCCGAAGCGATATCGAGGAACCAGTGTTTCAGCACGCCGTCCTCGACCATCGCACGTCGGCTGACCGGCAGGCCCTCACCGTCGAACAGACGCGAGGCCATGCCGCGCGGACGGAGCGGGTCGTCGATGAATGTCAGGCCGGCGCTGGTCACCTGTTCGCCCATGCTGTCCTTGAGGAAGCTTGTCCCGCGGGCGATGGCGGCGCCGTTGATCGCGCCGGACAGCGTGCCGACAAGGGATCCCGACACACGGTTGTGGTAGACGACCGGAAACTGACCTGTCTGCGGCTTGCGCGGGCCGAGCCGTGCGAGCGTCCGTTCGGCGGCGCTGGCGCCGACGGTCTCGGGCGCGTCGAGATCCTCGCCGAAAACCGCCGCGGTATAGTCATAGTCACGCTCCATCGCGCCGTCTTTCTCGGCGATGACAACAGCGGAAATTCCCTGCGACGAGCGACGGTAATCTGCCGCAAAGCCGTTTGTCGTCGCGATCATGACATGGGTCACGCCGTGGCTTGCGGAGCCGCCATCCGAATTCGTGATTCCCTCTGTCCCGAGCGCCGCCGCTTCAGCGGCGGTGGCGTTCTCGGTCAGCTGGTCAACGCTCGGAACCCTGGCATCATATAGTTCGACCTGCGGGATGTCCGAGGCGATTTCCGCCGAAGTGGCAAGCCTCACATAGGGATCTTCCGGTGCCACCTTCGCCATCGCGACAGCGCGCTCGGCAAGTGTCCGGATGGTATCGGGGTCCAGCTGGCTTGTGGAGACCGAGGCATTCCGCTGGCCAACGAAGACGCGAAGGGCGGCATTGACCTCCTCCGATCTTTCGCTGGATTCGACCTTGCCTAGCCGCACCGAAACCGAGCTTCCCTCGCTTCGGGCGACACCAGCATCCGCTCCGTCTGCCCCAGCGGCGCGGGCGGCATCGAGAAGTTGTGAAATCAGTTGTGTGTCGACGTTGCTCATAACGCCTTCCAGATAAAGGGTGAGGGGCGTGGTTTCAACCGGCGGGGCGCCACTATAACCTTCCTTGCATGGACCGACCATTGCGTTTATGACACCGCAATGACCTATCGCATCTTCATCGACGGCGCCGCCGGTACCACCGGTCTGCAGGTGCATGAACGGCTTTCCGCGCATCCGTCGGTTGAACCCGTTGTGCTCGACGAGGCCAGCCGCAAGGATGCCGATGCACGGCGCGCCCTGATGGCCGATTGCGACATGACGATCCTTTGCCTTCCCGATGACGCGGCGCGCGACTCCGCGGCCATGGCGCGCGACGTCGGCGCCAGGGTGATAGATGCATCCTCGGCACACCGGGTCGCCGATGGCTGGACATACGGTTTCGTCGAACTGGACAGCCAAATCCGCGACGCCCTGGCCGGCGCCACGCAGATCAGCAACCCGGGATGCTATCCGACCGGGTTCCTTGCCCTGACGCGGCCTTTGGTCGACGCGGGGTTTCTGGCGCCGGACGCGAAGCTGACCGTTCCGGCGGTGTCAGGCTACAGCGGTGGCGGCAAGGCGATGATCGCGCGCCATGAATCTGGCGATCTGCCGCCACACGGCGCCTACGGCCTGGCTCTTGCACACAAGCATCTCCCGGAGATGACGAAATATGCCGGCCTCTCGACAGCGCCCATCTTCATGCCCTCCGTCGGGTCCTTCTATGCCGGCATGCTTGTTCATCTGCCGCTTCACGCCGGCATGCTGGCAAGGAGCGCCAGCGCCGCCGACCTCTACGACGTGCTGGCGGCGCAATACGCCGATACGAACTTCGTGAGGATGGGCGCGGCGCGGGCGGGCGAGCCCGACACGGCGGCGATGATGCTGGATGCCTCGGCACTGGCCGGTGCCGACTATCTTGAACTTTTCGTCTTTGCCAATGCCGCTTTGGACCAGTTCTGGCTGACGGCGCGCCTCGACAATCTCGGCAAGGGTGCCTCTGGCGGTGCGGTACAGAGCATGAATATCGCTCTCGGGCTCGACGAGGCCACCGGCCTTTCGGTCTGACCGGCTGCCATGAGCGCGCCTCTCGATACGGATGCCTACCTTGCTGAACAGAGCGAGGCGCAGCGCGCCTCGGACTATCCCTATGCGGCGCCGGAAGGGGCCTTCATCCTCGATCGGGGACGATTGCGCGCATTCGACGACGCGGCGGTGCTCGATGGGCGGACAGCGGTCCTGTCGGTCGGCTCTAACCGCGCGCCGGTGCAGCTTCTCCGCAAGTTCGGACATTCGGCGCTGGTGCCGGTGACGCCTGCGGTCCTTCATGACTGCGATATCGTTCATGCGGCGACCGTCAGCTATTATGGTGCCGTCTCATGCACGGCCTTCCCGTCCCTCGGCACCGACGTGATGCTGAACGTGGCCTGGCTCGACGAGGCGCAGCTTCAGGTCATGCATCGTACCGAGGCTGTCGGCGTCGCCTATGATTATGTCCGTCTTTTCACCGGCACGGTAACGCATCTTCCGGTGGTGGCTGCAGGTGGTGACATCGCGCCGCCCGCCCAGCCGGTGTTCGGCTACAGCGCGCGAAGCGGCGTTCTTGACCTCGGTGCCGGACAGCCCGGCGGGCTGGCGAGAATAGCGGCCCGGAACAGGCGCTTTCCGACTTTGGCGCAGGAACGGGCCGCGGCACTTGTCCAGGCCTATGTGTCCGCAACGGATGGCGATCTGCGGCTTGGTGACGAACGGGACGACTTTATCACGCGTATCGTTGGCGACAGGGACTGCCGCAAAGCGGTGAACAGCCATTTGCGGGGCCGTGCCATCCATGCCGAAGGGCCCTGGCGGGTCCAGCCGGTGGATGCGGACGACATCACCGATTTTCTGTAACGGTCAGGCTGCGATCTGGTTGATGACCAGGCCGGCCGTCAGGATCAGGCCTGCATCGCGGTTTGATTTGAACAGTCGTAGCGCCATGGCCGGGTCGCCGGCGTCAAGCCGGTATGACTGCCAGGCAAGATGCAGCGCCATGGCGACGAGCGCGGCAACCCAGATGCCGGTCCCGAGAAGCAGCCAGAATCCCAGCCCGAGCCCGGCAACAGCCAGCGCATAGGCGGTCGCAACACCGGCCCTGAGGTGGCGGCCAAGGCCGAGAGCCGATGATTTGACGCCGACTTCACGGTCATCGGCCATGTCCTGAATGGCGTAGATGGTGTCGTAGCCGAACACCCAGGCCACGCTCCCGGCATAGACGAGGGCAAGTGCGGCGGGTGGTGGCGACCCGCTGGCGGCGGCCCATCCGAGAGGCACGCCCCATGAAAATGTCAGCCCAAGGACCGCCTGCGGCCACCATGTGACCCGCTTGGCGAGCGGGTAGAGGATGACAAGAGGCAGCGATGCGATTCCGGTAAGAATGGCAAAGAACGGAAGCTGTACCAGAACGGTCAGGCCGATTGCGCACAGCAGGCCCAGAAAGAGCAGAGCTTCGAAACTCCCGATCGTGCCGGCGGCAAGTGGCCTTCCGGCCGTTCGTTCGACCTGGCTGTCGAGTCGCCTGTCCCACAGGTCGTTGACCACGCAGCCGGCGGCGCGCATCGCCACGGCGCCTGCGAGGAACAGCGCCATCAGAAAAAATCCGGCGCCGATTCCGGGCGCCGCCACCGGGATCACCCACCATCCGGGAAGAAGCAGAAGCCACCACCCGATGGGACGGTCCAGTCTTGCAACAAGGATATAGGGATGACAACCGCTCGGCAGATGCCTCCACCAGCCGGACAGGTCGATATCGGTATGCTGCCTGTCCGGTGATCCGGCCTGTTTCGGGCTGTTGTCGGGCGTTATGCTCATGGCCCTTTCCCTTAGCGCAGATAACATGCTGCGTATAGCCGAACGCGCACTGCACTGACAGCTTGCAAAGCCGCATGCTCCGCCCTAAATGTGTCAAATGACCGCACCGGATATCAGGGCGAGGCTGTTTGTCGGCGATGATCTCCTCGCCGACACAGACATCAGCCCGACGCGCGAGCAGCAGCATTACCTGATGAATGTGATGCGGCTCCGCGATGGCGATGCAGTGGCGCTGTTCAACGGGCGTGACGGCGAGTGGCGCGCCGTATTCGGGCGCGAAGGCCGTCGGGAATGCCAGCTTGCCGTGAAAAACCGGACACGGGCTCAGGCATCGGAAACCGACCTTTGGCTACTCTTCGCCCCGGTCAAGAAGGCACGGCTCGATTTCATCGCCCAGAAGGCCTGCGAAATGGGCTGCAGCAGGATTTGGCCGGTGCGGACCGATTACACGCAGGTAGCACGGGTGAATGACGACCGGATGCTGGCAAACGTTATAGAAGCGGCCGAACAGACCGAGCGCCTCGACATTCCCGAAGTGATGGAATTTGTGCCGCTTGAAGAGGCTCTGGAAGCCTGCGGTTCAGAGCGCCGTCTGATTTTCTGCGACGAGTCCGCGGCGGGCGATGTCGCAGCCAATCCGGTCAGAGTGCTCGGTGGCGCCGGATCAATATCCAGCGCAGCTGTTCTGATCGGCCCGGAAGGCGGATTTTCTGACACCGAAAGAGCCATGATTGCACGCCGTCAAAATAGTTTGAAACTTTCGCTCGGCCCGCGCATATTGCGCGCCGATACGGCGGCCATTGCGGCGCTGACATGCTTCCAGTCCGTTTGTGGTGATTGGACATGACAGTGCCAGGTTTCGATCCGGTGGCCTTGCCACGCACAACCAGTCCAGCGTCTGGCCCCGCAAAGGGCGGGACGCATCTTTTAGGACGGACACCCCTCCATGCATGAAACCAATGACGCGCCCGCAGACATCGGCCAAATGATCGGCTGGATTGCCGATGGCGAAACGCCGGCTGATAGCTGGAAAATCGGCACCGAGCATGAAAAGTTCCTGTTCCACAGACAGGATCACACGCCTGTCGCCTATGACGGCGAGGCCGGGGTGGGCGCGCTTCTGGAACGCCTGCTGACCGAACTCGGGCCGGATGCCGAGCCGATCATGGAGAAGGGAAACATCATCGGGGTTATCGACAGTGACGGCGGTGCGGTGACGCTCGAGCCTGGCGGGCAGCTGGAACTTTCCGGAGCGCCGCTCAGCGACATCCATGAGACATGCGCCGAAACAGGACGTCATCTTCGCCACATGAAAGCGGCGGCAGCCCCGCTCGACATCGGCATGCTCGGGATCGGCTATCATCCGACGGCGCGGCGCGAAGATATCAGCTTTATGCCAAAAGGACGCTACCGAATCATGGGCAGCTACATGCCGAAGGTCGGTACGCTTGGCCTCGACATGATGCTCAGAACCTGCACCGTGCAGGTCAATCTCGATTTCGCCGACGAAGCCGACATGCGACGCAAGTTCCGCACGTCGCTGGCTCTTCAGCCAGTCGCTACGGCCCTGTTTGCCAACTCGCCCTTCAAGAACGGGCGGCCTTCGGGGTGGCTTTCGACCCGTGCCCATGCCTGGACCGATACCGACGCTGCGCGGAGCGGTGTGCCGGCCTGCGTGTTCGACGACTATTTCGGCTATGAACAGTGGATCGACTACATACTTGACGTACCGATGTATTTTCTGCATCGCGGTGAAGATTACCTCGACGTGGCCGGCCAGTCATTCAGGGACTACATGGACGGCATGTTGCCCGGTTTCGAGGGCCAGCTTCCCAGCATGACGGATTTCCAGGACCACATCACAACCGCGTTCCCGGAAGTGCGTCTGAAGCGGTTTCTTGAGATGCGTGGCGCCGACGGCGGTGCCTGGGGCAGCATCTGTGCATTGCCGGCATTCTGGGTCGGGCTTCTCTATGATCAGGAATCGCTTGATCAGGCGGCGGAGCTGGCGGCGCCGGTCTCGGCAAACGACGTCATGGAAGCCCGGATGTCGGTTGCGCGGGACGGCCTGCGCGGGCTGCTTGGCGGCAGGGAGGTCTATGAACTTGCCGCAAGCCTGGTCGACATCGCCTCGGCCGGATTGCGCCGCCGCGCCCGGATGGACGACAGTGGAAGCGATGAAACGGGCTATCTTGCGCCTCTCCGAAATGCGATCGCAAACCGGGAAACGCCGGCGGAAAGGCTGTTGCGGCTTCATCGTGAAAGCTGGTCCGAAGATCTGTCTCAGATTTTTGAGGCGGAACAGTATTCGTGACGGGGTTCACCTCGGCAGCAAAAACGGTTTGTCGGGTGACCGAAGGTAGTGTGACGTAACGGGGCCAGCATGCCGGTACTCCTGCTGATCGTTGGTATAAACTTCATCGGTGTCGGCGCGCTGATCCCGGTGCTTCCCTACACCGTGATCGAAACGCTTGGCCTGCCGTCGAGCGTGATGACGATGCTGCTGGCGTCATTTGCGCTGGCGATGTTCATCGCCAACCCGATCCTTGGCAGGCTTTCCGACCATTATGGCCGGCGCCTTGTTCTGTTTGTCTCGCTTGCCGTAAGCGCCGCGGCGCATCTCTGGTTCGCCCTTTCGAGCGATATCTGGTCGATGTTCGCGGCCCGCATCATCGCCGGTTTCGCATCCGGAAACACCGGCGTCATTCAGGCCATGATCGCCGACCGGACGTCAGCGGAAAAGCGGGCCCAGTACATGGGGCTTCTCGGCGCGGCCATCGGCGTCGGTTTTGTCGCGGGCCCGGCGCTTGGAGGCCTTCTCAGCCATGTCGGCAGCGGGCCGGTCCATCAGGCGCCCTTTCTTCTTGCCGCTGCCTTTTCGCTGCTTGCGCTGCTGATGACGCTGCGACTGAAGGCACCGCCCGGCGGGCGTCTCACCCCGCAACAGGCGGAGCACGCGTTGCAGGCCCGCATCATCATGATGATGCGCTCGCCACTTGCGCTCTATGCCGCTGTGGCGCTGATCCTGAACCTGGCCTTTGCGCAGGTCGAAGCGTCCTTTGTTTTGGTGCTTCGCGACTATCTCGGTTTTGGCGCACGCGAGACCGGCTGGCTGTTCACCTATGTCGGTGTCTGCATCGTGCTGGTTCAGGCTGTCCTGATCCGCCACATGGTGAAACGGCTTGGCGAGGTCGGAACGATGGGGTTCGGCAGCCTTCTCCTGATCATCGGCCAGGCATTGACCGTACTTGCGGTCATCGGTCTGCTGCCCGGCGGCGATTACCCGCTTGTACAGACCGTGATTGCGACAACGGCCATCTGCTTCGGCTTCGCTCTGGCCTCGCCCGCGCTGAGCAGCGCCGCAAGCAAGATCGCCGGCAGCTCGTCGCGCGGCGGGTCGCTCGGTGTGGTTCAGGGCTTCGCGTCGCTTGGCCAGGTCATCGGGCTTGTCGCCGCCGGACCGTTCTACGACCTCGGCGGCACACAATATCCTTTTGCCTTCGGGGTGGCGGTGATGATCGGCCTGCTCGCCCTTCTGCCGTGGCTGGCGCGGCCTGAGGCGTCGGACGACATTTCCTAGCCGGCCGTTCCGCGCTGGTAACCTTAGGCCGCTTCGGTGCCGCCGACCGTGATCCCACCCATCTTGACCGTCGGCTGGCCGACGCCGACCGGAACGCTTTGTCCAGCCTTGCCGCAGGTGCCGACCCCGTCATCAAGGGCCATGTCGTTGCCGACCATGCTGATTTTGGACATGGCGTCAGGACCGTTGCCGATGAGGGTGGCACCTTTCACCGGCGCGCCGATCTTTCCGTTCTCGACGAGATAGGCTTCGGACGCAGCAAAGACGAACTTGCCGGAGGTGATGTCGACCTGACCGCCGCCGAAATTGACTGCATAAATGCCCTTCTTCATCGAGGACACGATTTCCTCCGGGCTGTGCGGGCCGTTTTCCATGAAGGTGTTGGTCATGCGAGGCATTGGCGCATGCTCGTGTGATTGCCGACGCCCGTTGCCGGTAGCCTCGACCCCCATCAGGCGGGCGTTCTGGCGATCCTGCATATAGCCGCGCAGGATGCCGTCCTCGATCAGCACGTTGCGTCGCGACTGTGTTCCCTCATCATCGATGGTGATCGAACCGCGCCGGTCCTGCATCGTGCCGTCATCGACAACGGTGACGCCTTTTGCCGCGACCTGTTTGCCGACGCGGCCGCTGAAGATTGATGTGCCCTTCCGGTTGAAGTCGCCTTCAAGCCCGTGACCCACCGCCTCGTGAAGCATGACTCCGGGCCATCCGGCACCAAGTGCGACTTCCATTTCGCCGGCGGGTGCTGCGACCGAGTCCAGATTGAGTGTGGCGATGCGGAGTGCCTCACGAACCTGTGCCTGCCAGATTTCCGGCGCCATGTAATTGTCGAACATGACGCGGCCGCCGGCGCCGGACGAGCCCGACTCCATGCGCCCGTCCCGCGACACCACGACCGAGACATTGAGCCGTACGAGTGGCCTGATATCGGCCGCCCGGTGCCCGTCCGCGCGGATGATCTGTACGGCCTGCCAGGACCCGGCCAGCGACGCGCTGACCTGAACGACCCTCGGGTCGGCGGCGCGCGCAAAGGCGTCGATTTCCTGGAGCAGGGCCACCTTGTCCTCGAAGGGGGTGCCGGTGAGGGGATTGCCGTCGCTGTAAAGCGGCCGGTTGCTCGCTGAAACAGGGGGCTGCGCGGCCGTCCCGGAATATCCGCGCGTGACAGCGGTGACACTCTCGGCGGCGCGCTGCAGGGCTGCCTCGCTTATGTCGCCGGCATGCGCGTAGCCATGCGCTTCATCGGCAATCGCCCGCAGCCCGAAGCCGCTTGTCTGGTCATAGCTGGCACTTTTCAACCGCCCGTCGTCAAACATCAGCATTTCGGAATGTCGCATTTCGAGGAAAAGCTCGCCATCGTCAGCGTCGACAAGCGCATCGCGGACAATGGCCTCGGCGCGGTCTCGGTCGAGCGCCGCGTTCTCGAAGAAAATCGAATCGGTGGTCTGAAGGTGGTCCATGGAAACTCCTCATGCCGGCGATGCCGTCTACAGCGTTATCGACAGTGGCTGAAAGCTCAGGGGTCACAATCCCTGACCATTCCCAGAATGGGGCTGCGGCGGGTCGATTTCAAGCATCAACTCGGTACTTTGCCGGTCGCTGAAATCCAGTTCCGGTATCAAAAAAGGTCGGCTTCTGAAAAATTTTGAATTTATAGCGACAGGCTGCCGCACAGGGCTTTCAAATTTCGGAGAATCGGTCTAATAACGGCTGGACTCGGAGCGGACAGATCGGCGTCTGTCGATTGTGCCTTCCCGCCTCGATCAAGCGCTTTTTCAGGGGGAATTTTCCATGGCATTTCTGGCCACCATTGCATCTGAGGTGATGGCGTACATGCGGAAGGTTATTCTGCATCCAGCAACGCTGGTGTTTTCGCTGGTCGTTCTTGCTGCCGGCACAGCATCGGCGGCACAGCCGCTGCCCTGGCAGCTGGGCCTGCAGCCGCCGGCGGGTTCGATCGCCGAAATGGCTGATGATCTGCACGATCTGCTGCTGATCGTCATCACGCTGATTTCGCTGTTTGTTCTTGGCCTGTTGGTCTATGTCGGGATTCGGTTCCGCGCCTCTGCCAACCCGGTGCCTTCCAAGACGTCGCATCACACGGTGATTGAAATTCTCTGGACGGTGATACCGGTTCTGATCCTTGTCGGAATCGCGGTTCCGTCATTCCGGCTTCTTTACTATCTCGACAAGACAGCCGACACCGACATGGTCATCAAGGTGACCGGCAACCAGTGGTACTGGAACTACGAGTACCCGGATGAAGGTATCGCTTTCGACAGCTATATGGTCGATGAAGGCGATTTGCAGGAAGGCCAGATTCGCCTCTTGTCGGTGGATTACCCGATGGTCGTGCCGGAGAATACGCGGATCAAGCTGCTGATCACCGGCAACGACGTCATGCATTCCTTCTTCGTGCCGTCACTTGCGGTGCAGGTTTATGCGTTCATCGGCCGCACCAATGAGGTCTGGATCGATGTCCCGACCGGCGCGCAGACTTATCACGGGCAATGCAATCAGATCTGTGGCGTCAACCACGCCTACATGCCGATCGAGGTGAAGGCCCTTCCTGCAGCGGAATATCAGGAATGGCTGAAAACCGCCCGCGAGGAATTCGCAATGACCACACCGTCTCCGACGGTGGAACCCGAGACCGGATCGGAAACCCCGATCGTCCTGGCTTCGGCCAACTAGATACGTTAGCGCAGAGGAAACGACAATGAGTGCTCACGCCCACGCTGACCATGGTGCACCTACCAGCTTCGTGCGCCGCTGGCTTTACTCGACCAACCACAAGGACATCGGCACGATGTATATCGTGTTCGCGATCCTTGCCGCCTTCATCGGCGGCGGCCTGTCCGTATACATGCGCATGGAGCTGATGGAGCCCGGCGTCCAGTATATGGAAGACGGCCATGTCTGGAACGTCTTCACCACGGCCCACGGCCTGATCATGGTCTTCTTCGTGGTCATGCCGGGACTGATCGGCGGCTTCGGAAACTGGTTTGTCCCGATCATGATCGGCGCGCCGGACATGGCGTTTCCGCGGATGAACAACATTTCCTTCTGGCTGCTGCCGCCATCCTTCATCCTGCTGCTGCTTTCGGCCGTCATGGATGGTGGTGCCGGCGTCGGCTGGACGATTTATCCGCCGCTGTCCTCGACCGCCGGAACCCCCGGCATGTCGATGGATCTGGCGATCTTCTCGCTTCACCTGGCGGGTGTGTCGTCGATCCTCGGCGCGGCGAATTTCATCACCACGATCTTCAACATGCGAACCCCGGGCATGACGCTTCACAAGATGCCGCTCTTCGTCTGGGCGATGCTTGTCACCGCGTTTCTGCTTCTGCTTGCCGTTCCGGTTCTTGCGGGCGCGATCACGATGCTTCTCACCGACCGGAACTTCGGCACCACCTTCTTCATTCCTGAAGGCGGCGGCGACCCGATCCTGTTCCTGCACCTTTTCTGGTTCTTCGGTCACCCCGAGGTCTACATCATGATCCTGCCGGCTTTCGGCATTGTCAGCCACATCATCTCGACCTTTTCGAAAAAGCCTGTCTTCGGCTATCTCGGAATGGCCTATGCGATGGTGGCGATCGGGTTCATCGGCTTCATCGTCTGGGCCCACCACATGTATACGGTCGGGTTGAGTGTCGACACGCGTGCCTATTTCACGGCCGCGACGATGGTCATCGCGGTGCCGACAGGCGTGAAGATCTTCTCCTGGATCGCGACGATGTGGGGTGGCTCGATCACCTTCCGCGTTCCGATGCTATGGGCGATCGGCTTCATCTTCCTGTTCACCGTCGGCGGTGTGACAGGCGTCGTGCTTTCGAACGCCGGCCTCGATGTGGTGCTTCACAACACCTACTACGTGATCGCCCACTTCCATTATGTGCTTTCGCTCGGTGCCGTGTTCGGTCTGTTTGCCGGTTTCTATTACTGGTTCTCGAAGATGACCGGCTACGAATATTCCGAAGGTCTTGGGAAGCTCCATTTCTGGATCACCTTCATCGGTGTGAACCTGACCTTTTTCCCGATGCACTTCCTCGGTCTTGCGGGCATGCCGCGTCGCTACATCGACTATCCGGACGCATTCGCCGGCTGGAACATGGTGGCGTCGATCGGGTCCTATATCGGGGCGTTCGGTGCGATCCTGTTCCTCGTCGTGATCGCCGAAGCCTTCATTGCGAAGCGTCGCGCCGAAGACAATCCGTATGGTGAAGGTGCCACCACTCTCGAGTGGCAGGTATCCTCGCCTCCGCCTTACCACACCTTCGACGATCTGCCGAAGGTCAAGTAAGCGCGAACGGATCTGACGAAACCTTTCTTGGCTGGACTTGATGACGATTTCATCCAACCAGAACGCAGATGCGACGACCGGCGGGTTCTACGGCCCGTCGGTCGCCGACTTTTGGCAGCTCCTGAAGCCGCGGGTGATGAGCCTTGTGATCTTCACGGGGTTCGCCGGCATGTATCTGGCCCCCGGGCAGATGCATCCGCTGCTGTTCGCGATCTCGCTTTTTGCGATCGCCGCCGGCGCCGGCGCATCCGGCGCCATCAACCAGTGGTACGACCGTGACATCGATGCGGTGATGGAACGCACGCGCAGCCGACCGGTGCCATCCGGTGCCGTCGAACCTGCCGAGGCACTGAGCTTCGGTCTGGTGATTTCTGCATTGTCGGTGCTTCTTATGGGGCTTGCCGCGAACTGGCTGGCGGCAGCGCTTCTTGCCTTCACCATTTTCTTCTACGGTGTGGTCTACACCGTGTGGCTCAAGCGCAGCACGCCGCAGAACATCGTCATTGGCGGCGCCGCCGGTGCATTGCCGCCTGTTGTCGGGTGGGCCGCCGTCGCAGGCGGGCTGTCGATCGAGCCGCTGATCCTCTTTGCCGTGATCTTCATGTGGACGCCGCCGCATTTCTGGGCGCTTGCGCTGTTCCGTAATGACGATTATCGCCGTGCCGGCGTGCCGATGATGCCGGTTGTCGCCGGTGAGGCGGAAACCCGCCGTCAGATCCTGATCTACGCGGTTATTCTGGCGCCGCTGGCGGTCAGCCCGGCGATGATCGGCATGGCGTCTCTTGGCTACGGTATTCTTGCCGGCGCGCTGGGAATCAATTTCGTGCGTCTGTCCTGGGTGCTCTACCGTCATCCTGACGAAGCCGCCTCGAAGCGGCTGTTCGCCTTTTCGATCCTGTATCTGTTCCTTCTCTTCCTTGCGCTTGTTGTCGACCATCTTGTTCTGGCAAGCGGCCTTCTCGGAGGGTTCTGATGGCCGAGCGTCAGGAACCGAAAACGGGTGATGAAATGGTGCAGATGCGGCGCAGCCGCAATCGCGCCCTGCTGGCGGCCATCGCCGGTCTTGCCGTTCTGTTCTTTGTGCTGACGATCGTACGGATGGGGGGCGCCACCGGATGAGCATGCCAGCCGCCAGCCCCGCCGTTCCGCCACAGGGAAGCAATCGCCGGATCCTCGCGATCCTGGCGGTAGTCGTATCGTTGATGGTGGGTCTGGCCTACGCATCGGTGCCGCTGTACCAGCTTTTCTGCCAGGTAACAGGCTATGGCGGGACCACGCAGGTGACAGATACCACGGCGGACGCCGTTGTCCCGAACCATCCGATCAAGGTTCGCTTCGACGCCAATACCAACCCGGCGCTGAACTGGCGGTTCGAGGCCGTTGACGCACCGCTGACGCTGAATCCCGGCGAAGAGGTGGTGATCAATTACCGGGCGACCAACCTTGGCGACACGGCTTCCACCGGGACATCGACCTATAATGTGACGCCGGTCAAGGCGGGACCCCATTTCATGAAGATCGACTGTTTCTGCTTCATCGAGCAGACGCTTCAGCCGGGCGAGTCGGTTCTGATGCCCGTGCGATTCTATATCGATCCGGAAATCGTCGCGGACAGCAATACAGTTGATGTGGACGAAATCATTTTGTCCTATACCTTCTTTGCGGTGCAGGGCACTGCAACGACCGGAGACACTTGATCAGGGAGAGGCGGTTCCGTTCGCGCGGAACCGGATTGAGAGGAGACAGTCATGAGTGGTGCCAACAAACACCCCTATCATCTTGTTGAGGCCAGCCCCTGGCCTGCCGTCGGTGCCGCCGCGGCCTTTACGGCCGCCGTTGGCGGCGTCATGTACATGCACGAGGTCGCGCACGGCGTGACCGTTCTTGCCATCGGCATGGCGCTGGTTCTGGCGACAATGTTCATGTGGTGGCGCGACATCATCCGCGAGGCGGAATATCAGGGCCACCACACCCCGATCGTCCAGATCGGCATGCGGTACGGCATGATGCTGTTCATCGCCTCGGAGGTGATGTTCTTTGTCGCCTTCTTCTGGGCCTTCTTCGACCGCGCGCTGTTCCCGATGGAGGGTGTCTGGCCGCCGGAAGGCATCGAGACCTTCAATCCGTTTGACCTGCCGCTGATCAACACGCTGGTGCTGCTTCTGTCCGGCTGTACCGTGACCTGGGCGCACCACGCGCTTCAGCACGGCAACCGCCGGGACTTCATGACCGGCCTCGGCATCACGGTCATCCTCGGCCTGCTGTTCACCGGCCTCCAGGCTCTGGAATACAGCCATGCGCCCTTCGGCTTCACCGACGGCATCTATCCTTCGGTCTTCTATATGGCGACCGGCTTCCATGGCTTCCATGTGATCGTCGGGACGCTGTTCCTCGCTGTCTGCTGGCTTCGCGGACGGGCCGGCCATTTCACGGTAGAGCAGCATTTCGGTTTCGAGGCGGCTGCCTGGTACTGGCACTTCGTTGACGTTGTCTGGCTGTTCCTCTTCGCCGCCGTATACTGGTGGGGCGCGTAACCGGCCCGGCGTCGTTTCGCTGACGCCAGTCAAATAAATGGGGGAGGGGGCGCGTTTTGCGGGCCCTCTCTTTTTGTTGGCGGCTCGATAAATGGGCGCGCTCTAGATGGGAATGAAGATGAAATTTCGTCCGCTTTTCTGGCCAACCGTCTTTTCGCTGCCGGCGCTCCTTGTCCTGATCGGGCTCGGCACCTGGCAGGTACATCGGCTGGAGTGGAAAAACCAGCTGATCGACAATTTCGAATCCCGCGCTGCCGCAACGCCGATTGAGCTCCCGCGCGGCGCCATCGCGCCCGACCTTGAGTTTCGGCGCCTCGCGCTGACGGGCGCGTTCGACCATGGAAGTGAAGTCTTCATGACCGGCCGCACTTTCGAGGGCAATGCCGGCTTTCACATTGTCACGCCCTTCCGCCTTGTCGATGGCCGGACGGTGCTTGTGAATCGTGGCTGGGTGTCGGAATCCTACCGCGACCCGGACAAGCGGCCCTTCTCTCTGGTCGAGGGCGAAACGACAATCGAGGCCATCCTCCGCTTCCCGGGAAAGAAAGGGTATTTCGTTCCCGAGAACGAACCGGAGAACGGTTTCTGGTTTACCCTTGTGCCGGCGCAGATCGTTGCGCATCTCGGACTTGAAGGTCGGGCCGAAACGGATGTCTATGCAGCCGCCCTTCGCGGTCCCGGCAAGCTGACCCTGCCGATTGGCGCAAAGACCGAAACCAACCTTCGCAATTCCCACCTCGGCTATGCCATAACCTGGTACGGGATCGCCTGCGCGCTTATTGGCGTCTACGCGGCGTTCCATCACCAGCGCGGCAGGCTGAGCTTAGGGTCCGGCGGGGCTGGCAGGAAAGAGTAGGACTTCAGCATGGATTACGTCAGCACAAGGGGACAGGACGGGCCCCTCGGCTATGAAGAGGCGCTTCTGAGCGGCCTGGCAAGAGATGGTGGGCTTTACCTGCCGACAGACTACCCTGCCTTCACCGAAGACGAGATCCGTGCCATGGCGGGCCTGCCCTACGCCCGGCTTGCCGGCCGCATCATGGCGCGGTTCACCGACGGTGAAATAGGCGAGGCCGAACTCGCTGCTATGGCAGGCGATGCCTATGCCGAATTCACCGACAGCGAGGTCGCCCCGCTTCGCCGCCTGACCGATCAAATTCATGTCATGGAGCTGTTCCACGGGCCGACGATCGCCTTCAAGGACTATGCCATGCAGTTCCTGTCCCGCGCCTTTGACCGCGCGCTTCAGGCCAAGGGACGGCAGGCGGTGATTTTGGGCGCAACCAGTGGCGACACCGGTTCGGCGGCCTTGGAAGCCTTTCGTGGCCGCGCCGCCGTAGATATTTTCATCCTGTTCCCGGAAGGTCGCGTGTCGCCGGTCCAGCAACGTCAGATGACATCGGTAATCGCGCCTGGTGCCCACGCGGTGGCCGTTGCCGGGGATTTCGACGACTGCCAGGCCATCGTGAAGGAGCTCTTCAACGATCACGGCTTTCGCGACGACGTCAACCTGTCGGCGGTCAATTCGATCAACTGGGCCCGGCTGATGCCCCAGATCGTCTATTACTTCAAGGCGGCACTGGCGCTCGGCGCCCCGGACAGAAAAATTGCCTTCTCGGTTCCGACCGGCAATTTCGGGAATGTTTTCGCCGGGTATGTTGCGATGCGGATGGGTCTGCCGATCGAGCGTTTCATCGTAGCCTCGAACCGGAATGACATTCTCACAAGGTTCTTCGAGCAGGGCGCCATGCAGCGCGAGACGGTGACGCCATCCCTCAGCCCCTCGATGGATATTCAGGTGTCGAGCAATTTCGAGCGCCTTCTCTTTGAGCTTCTCGACCGTGACGGCAGTGCTGTTGCCGGCATCATGGCCCGCTTTGCCGAGACAGGAAGGTTCGATCTTCCGGAGCGTGCGATGGCCGCGGCGCGGCAGCATTTTTCGGCCTACCGCCTTGATGACGAAGGAACGATTGCCGAAATCGCGGCGAGCGCCAGCGCCGGGATGGTTCTCGACCCGCACAGCGCCGTCGGCGTGTCGGCAGCGCGGCGCGCCCTTGACGACGGCACCATTCCGTCCGACGTGCCGGTTGTTGCGCTTGCCTGCGCGCATCCGGCCAAGTTTCAGGATGCGGTGACGCGCGCCACCGGCACCGAACCTCCATTGCCGGCGCATCTTGCCGATTTGATGGAACGACCTGAATCCATGCGCCACGCGCCGGCAACGGCGGCCGCGGTGCGCGAGCTTGTCCTGTCATCACGGAGGGCTGCATGAGACGTGGCCAACTGACAACCCTGCCAAGCGGCCTCAGGGTCGCCAGCCGCACGCTGCCGCAGGCGCAGAGCCTCTCCGTCGGGATATGGGTGAACGCCGGTGCGCGTGACGAACGCGACGCCGAAACGGGCATAGCGCACATGCTGGAACATATGGCCTTCAAGGGCACCAACAGGCGCTCGGCACGCGACATCGCGACCGAGGTGGAGAATGTCGGCGGCTACATGAACGCGCATACGAGCCGCGAGGAAACGGCCTACTACCTGCGGCTGCTTCCCGAATATCTGGATATGGGCATCGACATTCTTTCGGACATCCTGACCGAGCCGACCATGCCCGACGAGGAGATTGAGCGCGAGCGTGGTGTTATCATCCAGGAAATCGGCCAGTCTCAGGACACGCCGGACGATATCGTCTTCGACATGTTCGCCGAGGCTTCCTACGGCGGCCATACGCTTGGACGGCCAATCCTAGGCTCGATCGACAGCGTCAGCGGATTTTCACGCGATGACCTTCGCGCCTTCATGGGGCGGTACTACGGGGCCGGCCAGATGCTGGTCACGGCATCGGGCGCGGTCGACCATGATGATTTCGTATCGCGGGTCGATGCACGCCTTGGCAGGCTCGCAACGGCCGAGGATACAAGCCGCGTAATGCCGGAATGGCAGGGCGGCCGCCATGTTGCGGTGCGCGAGCTTGAGCAGACGCATCTTGTCATCGGCCTTCCAAGCTTTGGCGCGCGTGACGAGCGCCGCTTTGCGCTCATGGTGCTTTCGACACTTTTCGGCGGTGGTATGTCGTCCCGGCTTTTTCAGGAAGTGCGCGAGAAACGGGGCCTCTGCTATTCGATCTTTTCCTTTGCCAGCATGTATTCGGACAGCGGCCATTTCGGCGTCTATGCCGGCACCTCTGTCGCACAGGCAAACGAGATGCTGAGTGTGACGGCGGGACAGCTCGCGGAGCTTGCCGCATCGGTCGGCACGGATGAGCTCGAGCGCGCCAAGGCGCAGCTTCGCGCATCGCTTGTCATGGCGCGGGAATCCGTTTCGGGATGCGGCGACGCGCTCGCACGCCAGATCATGCTGTTCGGGGCGCCGGTCGATGATTCGGACCTGCTGGACCAGATCGCGGCGGTCGATGCCGAAAAGGTACGAAGCGTAGCGGAAGATTTGGTCTCGGGCGGTGCGCCCGCCATCGCCGCCATCGGGCCGGATTCGTCGGTCATGGAAAACCAGGAGCTGGCAGCCTTGCTTTCGGGCGCTGCGGCCTGATCAGGCGCTTCCGGCGTCGCCGGCAAAGAACCCCGGATCGATCCCCAGCGAGGCAAAGCCCTGTTCCCACAGGGTGTCGCGGTCGTGATCGAATACGAGTTGGGCCGAGGCGGGTAGGCTGAGCCAGACATTTTCCGCCATCTCCCGGTCGAGTTGACCGGCGCTCCAGCCGGCGCAGCCAAGCGATACGATCGACTGCGCGGGGCCGACACCTTCGGTGATGTCGCGAAGAATGTCGATGCTGGCCGTCAGGCCGATATCATGGGTCACGGACATGCTCTCGGGGAGCATGTGGTCCTGTGTGTGGAGCACGAAACCGCGATTGCCGTCCACTGGGCCGCCGATATGGACCGGATCTTCGGCGCAGAACCGCGGTGCACCGATGTCGAGCTTTTCATAAAGGTCGCCGAGATTGAGTCGCGACGCCGTCCTGTTGATGACAAGCCCCATGGCGGAGTCCTCATCGTGATGGCACATCAGGATCACCGTTTTCTCGAAACGTTCGTCGCCGATATGCGGGCTGGCGATCAGCAGATGTCCCTGAAGCGACGAGAGCGACTGCGTCGCATGGCCGCCGTCTGCCGGTGATTGCGTCGCGTCGTTCGATTTCCTATCTTGCGTCATGGTCAACCCTAGGCAGGAAAAACCCGTGTGGTAAAGCGTCAATCACGCCGCCGCCGGGTCCGCAGCGTCGCATGAACATCCGCGAAAACAGACAAAAAGCCGGCTTGCTGACCTATATCAGCCGGATGGTTTGCATCCTGGTTCTGCTCTTTGCCGGCAGCCTCGGTGCCATCGCGGCGCAGTCGAACTGGGATGGCGACCCGCAGATCGGCGAGGCACGGCTGATATCAGCCGTTTCCGCGACCGGTGATCTCGATACGCTGCCGCTTGGCGTTGAGTTCACGCTTGCCAGTGGTTGGAAAATCTACTGGCGAACGCCTGGCGAGGCGGGCCTAGCCCCGGTCCTGGACCTGTCCACCAGTTCCACGCCGGATTTGGTCGGCACCATCAAATGGCCGCTGCCAAAGCGGTTCGATGCTTTCGGCTTCGACAACTTCGGATATGAAAACGCTGTCATCCTGCCGTTTGACGTCACCGGACATGAAATCGGCGCGCCGGTCATGATCGTTGCGGAGCTGGAAGCCCTGGCCTGTGCCGACATCTGCGTGCCGCTGGCCGGGCGCCTTGAAATGACCCTTCCGGACGGCGATCCGGTCGCGACACCTCATGCCCAGCCGCTCGCACAATTTGCCGCGATGGTGCCGCGCCGGGCCGAAGAAGGCGGTATCAGCGCAAGCGGGCCCTCGCTCCGCCCTGAACGGGTTGAGACGCGGGACAACGGGCTTTTCGTGGCCTTCGGACAGGACGCGCCACCAATTGCCGAGATCTTCGTCGAGGGGCAGGAGACTGTCGCCTTCAAGGCGCCAGAGCCCGTTGAAGGAGGATTCTTCATGCAGGCCGTTCCGGCCGACCAGCTTGATTTCAGCGCTGCGCCCACTGTGCTGACCATCAGCGCGCCGCCGCAGATTGCGGAGATCCCCGTCGCCGTCTCGCCGCCCGGCGCCATGACCAGGATACAGGGTCTCTCCCTGCGGATCCTGGCACTGGCCCTTCTTGGTGGGCTGATCTTGAACCTGATGCCCTGCGTCCTGCCCGTTCTTGCCTTGAAATTGTCGGCTGTCATCGACGCTGTCGGTGCATCAAGACGGGAATTGCGGTTTCGGTTTCTTGCCGGGGCGGCCGGTATAGTGACCGGCTTTCTGATACTCGCCGCAGGGCTGGCCATCCTGCGCCTTGCCGGAGGCACGGTCGGCTGGGGTATCCAGTTCCAGAACCCGGCCTTCCTGATTGTTATGATGGTCATGCTTGGCGTGTTCGCCATGAGCCTTCTTGACCTTGTCGTCATTCCGGTGCCGCGCTTTGCGCAGGGACTTGCCGGGGCGTCCGGCGGCGTTTTGGCAAGGCCAGGCTATTCTGGCGATTTTCTTGCCGGCATGCTGGCAACGATCCTGGCGACTCCATGCTCGGCGCCCTTTGTCGGAACGGCCGTCGCGGTGGCGCTTTCCGGCGGTCTTGCCGATCTGTTCGGAATTTTCATCGCGCTTGGCATCGGACTTGCGGCGCCGTGGCTGCTGGTGGCGGCGAGACCCTCTCTTGTCGGGTTTCTTCCGCGTCCCGGTCCCTGGATGCCCTGGCTGAAACGGGGGCTGGCCCTGCTCCTTGCCGGAACGATGCTGTGGCTCGGAACCGTCCTTGCATCCGTCATGGCAACCGGAAAAGCGGATGACGCCGACACGCAATGGGCGGTCTGGAGCCCAGCGGTGCTCGAGGGTACCCTTGAAGAGGGGCGCCCGGTGATTGTCGACGTGACCGCTGACTGGTGCGTGACATGCAAGGCCAACAAGGCGCTGGTGCTCGACCGGGCGCCGGTGGCACCGGCGCTTGCCGCCGCTGTGACGACCGGTCGTCTGACGCTTCTTCGTGCTGACTGGACCCGGCCCGACTCCGATATCGCCGCTTTTCTCGCAGCGCATGGCCGCTATGGAATTCCCTTCAACATCCTTCTTCAACCGGCGGGCCGGCCACCGGTGATCCTGCCTGAACTGCTGACAGGTTCAGCCGTCATGGCAGCCCTTGAAAAAGCCGGCGTGACAGCCAAATAACACCACGGCGCGGTACGCGCCGCTTTTCAGAACAGCGTTCCAGGACAAGACATCATGACCATAGAAGCCGGTCAGCCGATACCCAAGGCCACCTTCCAGATCAAGACAGATGACGGGATCGACGCCCACGACACCATCGAGTATTTCGCTACCGGCCGCACGGTCCTTTTTGCATTGCCGGGGGCTTTCACCTCGACATGTTCGGCCAAGCACCTTCCCGAATTTATCGATCGTGCCGATGATCTGAAATCAGCCGGCGTAGACCGTATTGCCTGTCTTTCGGTGAATGACGCACATGTCATGAAGGCCTGGGGCGATCAGCACGGCACTGCCGGCAAGATCGACATGATGGCGGACCCGCATGCCGAATTTTCGCGCGCTCTGGGGGTTGCCGTCCAGATGGGCGCGATCCTTGGCGAGCGGGCGACACGCTGCGTGATGATCATTGATGACGGCGTGCTGACAAAGATCATGGTCGAGGAGGTCGGCGCCTACGAAGTGTCGAGTCCGGCGAGCGTTCTTGCCAACCTCTAGCACTGTCTAGCCTGCAAGCGCAGTTGCGGCGGCACGCGCGAGTTCGTCGCACCGTTCGTTCATCTCGTTGCCGGCGTGGCCCTTGACCCAGTGCCAGGCCACGTCGTGGCGCTGCACGGCTTCGTCGAGTTGCTTCCACAAATCCTGATTCAGCACAGGCTTCTTGTTTGCCGTTCGCCAGCCATTGGCCTTCCAGCGGGGCATCCAGTCGGTCACACCCTGCATCACATATTTGCTGTCGGTGTGGAGTTCGACCCGCATCGGCCGTTTCAATGCGTTCAGCCCTTCAATCGCAGCCTGAAGTTCCATCCGGTTGTTTGTCGTTCCCTCGACCCCGCCGCTCAGTTCGCGTTCTTCGCCGCGCCACTGCAGGATCGCCGCCCAGCCGCCAGGACCGGGATTGTTGAGGCAGGATCCGTCTGTGTGGAGGATAACCGAACTGCCCATGTCAGAGGCCGATGCCATAGGCCGCCGTTCCGGATACCGATTGATGGAAGCGAAGGATGCTCCAGTATTCCATCGGGTCTTTCGGACTGACGAGCGCGTCGGCCGGGGTATGGATCCAGTCATAGAGGCGGGTCAGGAAGAAGCGCATTGCCGATCCTGCCGCAAGCGTCGGGATGGCGTCGATTTCCGCGTCGCTGAGCGGGCGTACCGACTGGTATCCCTTCAGCATGGCACGTGACTTGGTAAGGTTGAAGCTGCCGTCCGGCTCGAAACACCAGCTGTTTAGGCATATCCCGAGATCGTATGCGAAGATGTCGTCACAGGCGAAATAGAAATCGATCACGCCGGTAAGACTGTCGCCGATGAACAGGACGTTGTTGGGAAACAGGTCGGCGTGGATGACACCGGTTGGCAGGTCGACCGGCCATTGCGTGAGAATTGACTCCAGCCGCTGGCGGATGGCCTGCCCCATTCCGTCACCGACAACATCCACCTTCTCGCCAATTGACTCGAGCAGTGGAAGCCACGCATGCGGGCCGAGGGCATTCGGCCGCCGGCGCGTAACCGGTGCGCAGTTCATATGCATCTGTGCCAGTGTTTTGCCAAGTTCGGCACATTTGGCCTTGTTTGGGAAACGGCTCCAGGTACCGTCAAGGAAGGTGAATATGGCGCAGGGGCGGCCGGCAAGCTCCTGAAGGATGGTCCCGTCGCGCGCCGGCACGGGAAGCGGGCAGTTGAGCCCTGAATTGGCAAGCACTTCCATGACTTCGATGAAAAAGGGCAGGTCTGATCGTTCGACGCGCTTTTCATAAAGGGTCAGGATGAAGTGCGCCCTGTCGGTCCGCAGCAGATAGTTGGAGTTTTCCACCCCTTCGGCAATGCCGGCGAAGCTCAACACCGTTCCCAGGTCATAGGCCGTCAGGAATTCGGCAAGCGCAGCGTCATCGACATTGGTGTAAACCGCCATGAAGCGTCTACGCCTCGCTGGTGAGAATGGCGGGAAGCTTGAAGGTAAGCGTCTCCTCGACAAGCGCGTCCTCGTCGAGCTGCAGGTCATAGCGCTCCCGCATCTCGTCAATGATCTCCATGACGAGACTTTCCGGCGCCGAGGCGCCCGCAGAAAGCCCTATGTGGACCGCCCTGTCGACTTCGGCCCAGTCGATGGCATTGCGATCGGCGATCAACCGGCCTGCTTTCGCACCGCCGCGCAGCGCAACCTCGACAAGCCGTTTTGAATTCGAAGAGTTTTCGGCACCCACGACAAGTACGAGGTCGCAATGTTCGGCGATATGCTTTACCGCGTTCTGCCGGTTTGTCGTCGCATAGCAGATGTCCTCGCCGCGTGGTCCGGTGATCTCGGGAAACCGGAACTGCAGGATCGAAATGATTTCCGCCGTGTCGTCGACCGACAGGGTGGTCTGTGTGGCAAAGGCGAGGTCGGCATCTTCGGGAGGCGTAACCTTGCGGGCGTCTTCCGCGGTCTCGATCAGCGTGACTTCGCCTGCCTCGACCTGGCCCATGGTGCCCTCCACCTCGGGATGTCCCGCATGGCCGATGAGCAGGATGTGCTTCTTCTGCGCGGCGTGTCGCCGGGCTTCGATATGAACCTTTGTGACGAGGGGGCAGGTCGCATCGACGGCAATCATCCTGCGGTTTTCCGCTTCGGCCACGACGGCGCGCGATACGCCGTGAGCCGAGAACACGACGGGTGCGCCCTCCGGCACTTCGTCGAGCTCCTCGACGAAAACGGCGCCTTTCGCCGCGAGGCCGTCGACAACGGTCCGGTTATGCACGATTTCGTGCCGCACATAGACCGGCGCGCCGAACTTCTCCAGCGCGATCTCGACAATTCGCACCGCACGGTCGACACCCGCGCAGAAGCCGCGCGGGGCGGCGAGATGCAGGAATTTCCGGTCTTTCTGCAAGGATACATCCATGCGCTTTTCTTGCGCGATTACGCGCCAGAGGTCAATTGCTGTTGTCGGAAAAAGGGTCTAGGATGCCGCCATGAAAAGCAGTCTCTTGCCATGGCTCCCCTCCCTATCGGTCTCCCTTGGTGCGGCAACGCTCCTCGCGGCCTGCGCATCCGATCCGGTCTATGTCGCCTGCCCCGACATTACGGCACCAGAGGAGGGGGTTGAAGCCTTCATGCAGATGGACGACACGAATGAAGTCGTCAACGCCCGTCTGAACGGCGTTACGGCACGTTGCGAGGCCGTTGAAGGCGGCATCGAAATGGCTGTTTCCATTGGTCTGAAGATCAAGCGGCTACCGGCTGAAACGCTTCCTGCCGGTGTCGCGCAGATCAACATTGCCGGGATGACTGTCGAAGAGGACGGCGCCGTTGGCGCGTCCGAAACGCTTCGATACAAGGCCGGTTTTACCGACAACACGCAGATCCTCTACCCTGTGGTTGATTACAAGGTCACGGTAAAGACCGGTCAGCGGCTTGTCGTCAGCCTGATTCCCGGTATCTAACCCGCTTCGTCAGGCGCGGCTGTGGGAAGGTGAGGGCACGCGATGCGTGCCGCTCTCAGTTTAGCTTTTCGATCTCGGCTGCCGACTGGTCGATCAGTGCCATGGCGGCGTCATCATCCAGTTTGGAGGTGATGATCTGTGCTGCGGAGGCAATGGCCAGCGTTGCAGCCTTCTCGCGCAGTTCGGTCACCATCGCGGCTTCGGCCGCCTGGATCTTGGCCGTTGCCTGCTGTTCGCGACGCTTGATCGTTTCCTCGGCGGCCTTTTCGGCGTTTTCGCGAATACGTTCGGCCGTCGCTTCGGCTGTCTTGAGGATGCTCTTGGCTTCCTCTGCGGCCTCACGATGCAGGCGCTGGAACTGATGAAGTTCGTCGAGCGCCTCTTCACGAAGGGCACGCGCCTCGTCGAGTTCGGCCCGGATCTTCTCGGACCGCTCGTCAAGCATTGCCGAGATCGCGCTTCCCGCCTTTTTCCAGACGAGCGCGACGAAGACGACGAAGCCGACCGCGACCCAGACGGATTCCATCACAATGCCTTCCATTACCCTGCCTCCTGCGTTGCCAGCGCCTTGGCAGCTGCCTTCACTGCGCTGTTGGCCTGTGTCTTGGTGGCCTTGACGCCTGCGATCTGGGCTGCTGCCTCGATTGCTGCCTCGGCAGCGACCGTCGTGAGATTTGCCTCGGCTTCTGCACGGGCCTCGGCAAGCTTGGTCTCGGCAGTGCCGATTTTTGTCGCCATCTTTTTGGCTGCCTTGGCTTCGACGGAATCTGCCTTCGCCTGTGCCTTGGCTGCAGCCTCACGGGCGAATTCGGCGGCTTCGCTGCGTGCCTCTTCGAGGCTCGCCTCGTAATCGGCGCGAGTCTGTGCCGCCTCTGCACTCGCGTCGCGTGCCCTGGTCAGGTCTTCATCGAGACGCGTGCGGCGTTCCTCAAGGACCGATCCGATCCGCGGGGTCACGACACGGGCCATGAAGACATAGCCAACAGCAAAGATCACGACGAGCCAGAACAGCTGTGATGGCCAGGTACCGACCTTCAGCTGCGGGAGCCCTGCCTCACCACCGGCCGCGAAGGCGACCGACGATACGCCCACGGCAAGAGCCGCGAGAGACGCGCCCAGCATTCTGTGCACTCTATTCATGCCAGTCTCCTTGGACGGGCCGCCGCCGACGCAATTGTCGGGTCGGCGGCCGCATTCGGAACCGCAAAGACGGCTTAGAGGGCGAACAGGAGCAGCAGCGCAACAACAAGTGCGAACAGTGCAATGGCTTCGGTCAGGGCGAAGCCCAGAATGCCGATGCCGAACACTTCGCCACGAGCTGCAGGATTGCGGGCAATCGAAGTCACAAGTGCGGAGAAGATGTTGCCGATACCGACGCCAACGCCAGCAAGAGCGATCACAGCCAGGCCGGCACCGATCATTTTTGCAGCTTCTACTTCCATTTTCCTAGTCCTTCCATAGGTTTGAAATTCAGGTTACTTCACTTTCAGGGCCGCTGTTGACCGTCAGCGGTTAACGTTACGCCGCGCCGCTCCTAGTGGAGATGCAGCGCGTCATTCAGATACATGCAGGTCAGAATTGTGAACACATAGGCTTGCAGCGCCGCGACCAGGACCTCCAGGCCGGTAAGGCCGATCAGCGCGAGAAGGGGCAGCAGCGATCCGGACATGGCGATCCCGCCGGCACCCGAAATCATCACGGCAAGCCCGGCGAAGACCTTCAGCATGGTGTGGCCGGCAAGCATGTTGGCGAAAAGACGAACGGACAGGCTGACCGGACGCACGAAGTAGGAAATCACCTCGATGATGATGAGGAACGGAATCAGCACCTTCGGCGCGCCCTGGGGCACGAAGAAGCTGAAGAAATGCAGACCGTGCTTGAAAAGACCGATCAACGTCACGCCGACGAAGACGAAGCCCGCCATGGCAAAGGTTACGATGATCTGCGAGGTGAAGGTGTAGGAGTAGGGAATCAGGCCCAGCATGTTGCCGAACAGCAGGAAAACGAACAGCGTGAAGACAAATGGGAAATAGGCTCGGCCGTCATTGCCAACATTGCTTCGCACCATGTCGGCGACGAACTCATACATCATCTCCGCGGCACCCTGCATCCGGCCCGGGACCAGTTCGCGGTTGCGCATCGCGGCGAACAGGAAACCGCCACCGACGACCATCGCCAGCAGCATGAACAGGCTCGAGTTGGTGAAGGAGATATCGTAACCGCCTGCCGCCAGCTCAATGATCGGCCTGATCTCGAACTGCTCAACCGGAGAATGCATGCCCTCGGAAGCCATCTATCGATCGTCCTCTTTCCTCGACGGCTGACCGCCGTCCTGCTCAATGTTCCGCCCGGCGTTCTGCCGATGCTCGTCAAAATACCCGGTCGCCATGCCTCGGCCGGACACCATCCGCCAGACATTCAGCATGCCGGCGGCGGCACCAAGGAAGAACAGCATCACCAGGAACAGCGGTGATGTACCCAGCCAGCGATCCAGTGCCCAGCCAATGAACGCTCCCACAATGACACCGGCGACAAGTTCGGTCGCGACGCGCCCGAGAATGGCACCGGCGCCGGCAGGAAGAGCATGTCTTTCCGGCGCCTGTCTTTCACCCTTTTCGTCCCGCATGCGTTCAATGCGCCGGTCAATTTCCTGCAGGCGGTCATCGCCGCGGTGCCGTTCATTGTCGCTCATGCCGGTTTCGTAAGGGAGTCTCGGCCGAACCTGCGCCTAAAAACCCGAGGCGCTTTCACTTTTGGTCCGACGCCGGAAGACGGTTGCCGTTGCTCATCCCGTGTGGTTGCTGTCCGTTTGACCAAAGACATTCAGTGAC
>JAYYLR010000056.1:0-9400 GCA_036143955.1 Pseudomonadota bacterium
GGCGGCGATGTTTCCCGGGCTGCTTCTGGCCGGCCTTTACATCGTCTATGTCATCATCCGCGTCTTCATGCAGCCCTCGCTGGCGCCGAAGCCGCGCGAGGAGGACGTCCCGCCGGCGGCGAAGATCTATCTCGACCTCGTGATTTCCTTCGTGCCGCTGACGGTGCTGATCGCGGCGGTTCTCGGATCGATCCTCGGTGGACTCGCAACGCCGGCCGAAGCAGCGGCGATGGGCGCTCTCGGCGGCCTTGTGCTAGCGGTGCTCTATCGCTCGTTGACCTGGGAAAAGGTCAAGGAATCCGTCTTCCTTACCGCCAAGTCGACAGCTATGGTCTGCTGGCTGTTCATCGGTTCATGGACCTTCGCGTCGGTCTTCTCCTATCTTGGCGGCCACGACGTGATCGAGCATTTCGTGCTGTCGATGAATCTCGAGCCCTGGCAGTTCCTTGTCATGGTGCAGCTGATCATCTTCCTTCTTGGCTGGCCGCTCGAATGGTCGGAGATCCTGATCATCTTCGTGCCGATCTTCCTGCCGATGCTCGATAATTTCGGCATCAACCCCTACTTCTTCGCGATGCTGGTGGCGCTGAACCTCCAGACCTCGTTCCTGACACCGCCAATGGCGATGTCGGCCTATTATCTGAAGGGGGTTCTGAAGGACCAGATCGAGCTGATTGAGATCTTCAAGGGAATCCTGCCCTATCTGGCGATCGTGATCTTCTCGATGGTACTTCTCTATCAGTTCCCGGGTATCGCCCTATGGCTGCCGGAGTATCTGTTCGGCCCCTACGCCTCGTAACGGGACGGGCTGATGCTGGCGACCGACATCGTCGAGGGGATACGTGACGGACGCGTGACAGCGCGCCGAATCGTCGAGGACTGCCTTGCGAAGATCGAAGCCGACGCGTCGCTCTGCGCCTGGGCGCATCTCGATGCCGAGGCGGCGCTGGCGCAGGCCGACGAATGCGACAGGCTTCGCCAGCACGGCAAGCCGCTTGGCCACCTTCACGGCGTTCCGGTTGGGCTCAAGGACATCATCGACGTGGACGGTCTTCCCTGCGAATGCGGGGCCGCCGCGATGGCGGGCCGCGTTCCCGAAAAGGACAGCCGCATCGCCGCCGCGCTGCGCGGCGAGGGCGCCATCATCATGGGCAAGACGGTGACGACCGAGCTTGCCTTCATGCAGCCCGCCGCGACCCGCAACCCGCACGACCCGGCGCACACGCCCGGCGGATCCTCCTCCGGATCTGCCGCCGCCGTGGCCGCTGGCCATGTGCCGCTCGCCGTCGGATCGCAGACCAACGGGTCGGTCAGCCGCCCGGCCTCCTTCTGCGGCACCTTCTCGATCAAGCCGACGGCCGGGGTGATCCCGCGCTCCGGTGTGCTGGCGACCTCAAGGACGCTCGACCAGATGGGCGTCTTCGGCAATTCGCTGGAGGATATCGGGCTGCTGTGCGACGTCATCGGCGGTTATGACCCGGCCGATTCCGCCTCCTATCCGCGGCCGCGCCCGCGGATGCGTGACGGCGCGATCTCGGAAGCGCCGATGCCGCCGAATTTCGTCTGGCTGGAGATGCCCTATTTCGACCGGCTGTCGGACGACGCGCGCGCCGGCATGGACGAGCTTCTGGACGCCCTCGGCGACCGAGTCGAGCGGATCGACGCCGCCGAATCCTTCGCCGGTTTCATCGCCGCGCAGAAGATCATCCACGGCCATGAATATGCCGGCCATCTGGGCTGGATTCTCGATGAGAACCCCGACGGGATCAGCAGGGGATCGCAGGACGCCATCGCGCTCGGGCGCAGCTATGGCGAGGCCGCATACGAGGAGGCGCAGGAGATGCGCCGCCAGGCGATGGCTTTCTTCGCGACGCTGTTCACCGAATTCGACGCCGTGATCTCGCCGGCCGCGCTTGGCGAGGCGCCGCTGTTCGAAGAGGGGACGGGCGATCCGATCTGCCAGACCATTTTCACCCTTGCCGGCCTGCCGACGGTCACCCTGCCGCTTCTGGTCGGTGACAAGGGGCTGCCGATCGGGGTACAGTTGGCCGGAGGGGCCGAGGAGGACGACCGTCTTCTTCGCACCTCGCGCTGGCTTCTTGCCGCGCTGGCCGAGTAGGGAACACACCGCGCCGGATGATGCCCGGCACCGTTGTTTAGGAGAGGACAGACAGATGCTTTCATATTCGGTCAGGATTGCCACCGCCGTCATCGGCACGGCGCTTGTGATGATTTTCATCTTCGGGCTTGCCCACAGCATCTCCAGCGGCTTCGCCGGATTCTGGGGTGGGCTGCCGTTCTGGATCATCGCCATCATCGTGATGCTGATGGCGGCCTACGACTTCTACGACGAGACCGTCCGCCGGAAGGATTAGGGTATCACTTACCCCCGCTGAGGGCGTTCAGGATCGGGCAGTCCGGGCGGTGGTCGCCGTCGCATGACGAGGCGAGGCCCGACAGCTCGTCCTTCAGCGAATGAAGCTCTTCAAGCCGCGTGTCGATCTCGGCGATCTTCTTCAGCGTCAGCGCCTTCACCTCGCGGCTCGGCCGGTTTCGGTCCTCATACAGCCCCAGAAGCTCGCGGCATTCCTCGACCGAGAAATCGAACCGCCGCGCCTTGCCGACGAAATGCAGCTTCGCGACGTCATCTTCGCCATAGTCGCGATAGCCGGTGTCCGGGTCCTGCCGCGGCGTGACCATGCCGATATTCGCGTAATAGCGCACCGTCTTCACCGTCAGTCCGGCGCGCCGCGCCGCTTCGCCAATCTGCATCATCCGGTTCCTTTTTTCGTGGCAAGGCCCTTTACCTTCCCCTTGGGGGAAGGCTTACATAGGCCCCATCAGGAGGTCAAGGTGACGGCGATCACATCGACATTGGGAATCAACTGGCGCTGCCGCCACACCTGGCGGCGGGCGTCCTACAACACCTCATGGTGCCTTCTCGGCTGCGCCATCGGCGATCTCGGCACGATCCTGTACTTTCAGGTGACCGGCATTCCCTGGCCGGTCTGGGCGATCATGGGGCTGGCGATCATGAACGGCCTGCTGACCTCGATCGCGCTGGAAACGGTGATCCTGGCGCGGCAGATGCCGCTGCGCCTCGCGCTGAAGACGGCGCTCGGCATGTCGCTGATCTCGATGATCGGGATGGAGGCGGCGATGAATGTCACCGACGTGCTACTGACCGGCGGCGCGATGCTGACCTGGTGGGTGCTTCCCTTCATGCTCGGGGCCGGGTTCCTGGCGCCGCTTCCCTATAATTACTGGCGCCTGAAGGCGCTCGGCAAGGCCTGCCACTAGGCGCGAAGACCGGATCATGACACGATTTTTCCTCTCCCTCGTCACCGCCCTGTTCCTGAACGTTTCGGCACAGGCGCATTCGCCGCCGCAAAGCGTCACCCCGTCCGACGGCGCGGTGCTGACAGCGGCGCCGCCGACCATCGAGATGCGCTTTCGCGGCGGGGCGCGGCTGATCCGCTTCCAGCTTGTCAATGCGGGTGACGGTACGAAAATCGGTCTCGGCGATTCGCACCTGATGGCCGAATCGGACGAGCACCGGATCACCCTGCCGCCTTTGCCGGCCGGTGATTTCACCGCCAGCTGGCGGGCCCTCAGCGAGGACGGGCACGTCATCAAGGGCGCTTTCTCCTTCTCGGTGACGGGGGGCTGACGCCGCCCATGTTCGAAATCTGGGACATTCTTCGCCCGCTGGTGAAACTCTGCCTCTATCCGGCGATGTTCGTCGCCGCCGGCGGCTTGATCTTCGAGCTTGTGTTCGCGGCGCAACTTGCCGACGACATGAGGGCCTATCTTCGAAGGCTGATTACCGGCGCCGCCTGGGCCGGGCTTGCGCTTGTCGCGGCGCAGGTGATGGTCGCTGCCGGCAGCCTTGGTGGCGACTTCGCCTCGGCCACAGATACCGCGCTGCTGGGGCTGGTGATGAAATCGCCTCTCGGCCTGTTCAGCATCGTCGCCGGCATCGGTTTCGCAATGGTTACGGTGATGCACCGGGTCAAGGCGCGGGGCGAGCAGGCGGCGCGGGTCGTGGCGGCGGCGACGGTGCTGCTGTCGCTGACGGTGGTCGGCCATGCCACCCGGCTTGGCGCCGTCACAGGCGTGCTTCTGGCCATCCATCTTGGCGGGATCGCCTTCTGGCTTGGCGCGCTGCTGCCGCTTCGCCGGATGTGCGTCGCGGTGCCCGAGACGGGCTCGCAGTCGCTTGCCGCCGTTGCCGACAGGTTCGGCCGGCTGGCGCAGGTGATCGTCTCCGGGCTTGTTGCCGCCGGACTGATCTATGCGGCGCTGCTTCTGGGGTCGGTCGCGGCGTTGCTGACAACAGGCTACGGGCTGGCGCTGCTGCTGAAGATCCTTCTTGTCGGGGCGCTGATCTGGCTTGCCTCGCGGAACCGCCTGCGCATCGTTCCGGCGCTTGTCGATGGCGATGCGTCGGCGGTGGCGGCGCTGCGTCGCATTATTGATCTTGAAGTCATCACGGTGCTCGGCATCCTGGCGCTGAGTGCCGTCCTGACAAGTTCACTGGACCTTCCGATGAGAGGTATGGGATGAGACGACGTCAATTTCTCGCCGCCACGAGCGCGGCACTCAGCGTAACGGCACTGCCTATGGCGGCGCGGGCGGGGGTCCGGCGCTATGCCGTCACCGCGGCGCCCGCCAGCCAGAAGCTAGGTGGCGCCGACCGGCCTGCAACCGGCCTTTGGCTTTATGACGGCGTGTCTCCCGGCCCGATGATCGAGGCCGAGCGCGGTGACGATCTCGAGGTGGTCTTCACCAACAGGCTCGACGTCCCGACGACGATGCACTGGCACGGGATCCGCAATCTGAACGAGATGGACGGTGTTCCGGATCTGACGCAGGCCGCTGTCGAGCCGGGCGAAAGCTTCACCTACCGCTTCCCGCTTCGTGACTCGGGGACTTTCTGGTACCACGCCCACAACAAGGGCTGGGAGCAGCTTGCCCGCGGCCTCTACGGGCCGCTGGTGGTGCGCGAGCCGGGAACGGCCGCCGGTGGTACCGACATCACCCTTGTTGCCGACGACTGGCGGCTGGGTGACGATTATCAGCTTCATGAAGACAGTTTCGGCTCGCTCATGGACTGGTCACACCAGGGCCGGCTCGGCAACTGGCTGACGGTCAATGGCGCAACCGACCCCGAGATCAGGGTGGCGTCCGGAAAGGTGCGGCTTCGCATGATCAATGCGGCAAATGCGCGGACGATGGCCTTTCAGATCGCCGGAGGCGCGCCGCTACGGGTCGTGGCGCTCGACGGCGCGCCCTGCGAGCCGTTCGAGATGTCGGTCATCCGGCTGGCGCCGGCGCAGCGCGTGGACGTGATTGCCGAGCTGTCCGCCGGACAGGTCGCGCTGCAGGAAGTCAGCACCGGTGATCCCATCGATGCGGCGCAGTTCATGGTCGGGCAGGGTAATGGCGGTCCTGTGGCGTCGGCGCCGCGCCCCTGGTACCCGCGGCCCGATGCCGACGGCGCGCGCGTCATCGACATTCACATGCAGGGCGGCGCCATGGGCAATCTCGGATCAGCCATATTCGAGGGCGAGGAGACGCCGCTGCGTCAGCTGGCGCAGGAACATTCCAAGCTCTGGGCCTTCAACGGCGAAATCGGAGGATACGGCCTGAGCCTGGCGGATCTTGAGCTCGGCGAGGTCGCCGTGCTTCGCGTGTGGAACGACACGCGATGGGAACATGCCATGCATCTTCACGGTCATCATTTCTGGGTCGAGTCGCGGGAATTTGGCGATGAAGCGCGGCAGGTTCTTCGCGACACCTACCTGATGGCGGCCGGTGAAAAGGCGGATTTCATCTTTGTGGCCGACAATCCCGGGCTGTGGCTCTTCCATTGCCATATGATGGAGCATCACGCTGCCGGCATGGGCGGGGTCATTGCCATCGGTTAGGCTGCATCGGCTGTTCGTGAAGATTCGCGGTGCGGCCGGTTCGGACTGTAGGTTTCAGAAGAGCGGTTCGCGGTCTTCCTTGACGCAGCTGTAACGATCGACCACCAGCGCCGATTTCTCGTCCGAGGTCTCGGTATAGCCTTCGAACATTGCGTCGCCGCTGGTACGTGAAATGAACATCTGCCGATGATGGTTGTCGTCCGCCGCCTCGCAGGCCAGTTTCATCGTCGAGATCCGGCATTGTGACGGCCCGAAGAGAACCTCGCCGGACGGCAGGTCAACGACCGAAACGCGCTTGCTGTTGCGGATTTCAATGCGAAGCCGGCGGTCCGCCTGACGCTGGTCTTCGGCCTCGAGATTGCCTGCAAAGAAGGCCAGCAGCCGCGACCTGGTCTCGCCATCGCAATGCAGATAGACGTCAAGCGAACGCGAAGCGTGGGCGGTGCCCTGCGGCATCGCAAGCAAAAGCAGCAGGGTTGGCAGAACTGTCATCTTCACGCGATAGGTCATCATCTCTGCGGAGCTGCCGTTTCGGTTCGCATCAGGCGGAAATCACCAGGCGCACCATCCACTGAAATCCAGTCCTTTCTTTCCGGTCACGTCATCTCCGACACCGGGTGCAGCACACACATCACCACCCTGTATCGAGGCGAAGGTTTCTTCGCGTTTACTTTTTCAAGCAATAGCTAATCTATTGAGCAGGTTGCCCAGCCCGGGACGGCGTTGCCGCTGCAACGGGCTTGTCAGAGCTGGATGCTGTGCGTTAGGACTAATCCATGGTCAATTTCGTTGAAAAGACGCTTGCCGAGCAGGGGTTCGGCGCCAGCTGGTCGCGGCATGTTGCGCCGGTCCTCGATCATCACGCGCGTCGGGTTCGGCGGCGCATTGTCTTTGCCGTGGCCACCAGCTGCCTCTCTATTGTTCTGGCGACAATTGCCATCGTCATGCATTCGAATCTGAACGATGCGACGATCCTGGCACAGCCACTCAACATGGCACTTGTCGTCGCGCTTGCTGCGCTTGCCGTGATCGGAAGCTGGGTCGTCGTGCTGCGACATGACTCGGCACTGGCGGCGCCTGTCCGCACCGCTGTCGAGGCGCATTTCGGGGCGCTGTTCACAATGGACGACAATTCCGCCTTTGGCGATGTGATCCTTCAGGACCTTGTGGCGGACGGGATCCTGGATAACAGGCCCTATTCGGTCGCAACGCATTATGCCGGAACCTACAGCGAGTGCCGTATCCGCCTGATGGAAGTGTCGGCCGCCCTTGGCCGTCAGATGATGGTCGATCTTCTCGTGCTTCGTGTCAGCCTTCCTTCATCGGCGCGGGGCGAGATCCGCGGCGACAGCGACATCAGGCGGCTGAAGGCATTCGTCGAAGATCGTGAAGATGTCGACAGCTTCTATGTCAACCACGACCAGTTCGACCGGATTTTCATGGCGGCGTGCTCCGATTTAGGCGAGGGCGTGAGGATTGTCACGCGAGGATTTGCCGAAACGGTGCTGCAGGTCCAGCATCGTCTGGCCAGCCCGCTGGACAATGAAAAACGTACCGATCCGCGGGTCGCCTTCCAGATCGCAGGCGGGAGCCTGACAATGATCGTCGAGTCACGTGTGCACCCGGGCAGGCGCATGAGGCTGGGCCGAACCGGCGCCCAGAGCCTTGCGCGCGAGCTTGTGATGCGGTTCGCGACCGCGCCGGCGCTTGTCGATGAACTTCATGGCGAGGCGGACGTGCCGCCTGCATTCAAACCGCTGCCGCGTGCCGACGAGGCACAGCCGCAAATTTCTCTCTAGTCGCTTTCAACGGACATCACAGATGAATCTCTCGGACTTCAAGGTTCTGACCTTCGACTGCTACGGCACGCTTATCGACTGGGAATCCGGCATGGTTGCCGGATTGAAGCCTCTGACCGACCGTATCGCTGCGCGTGACGGGCGGCCACTCGACCGCAACGCCATTCTCGAGGCACATGCAAGGCAGGAATCCTTCCACCAGCGCAAGACCCCGGCAAAGACATACAGCGATCTTCTGGCCTGCGTTTACCGGCGCCTTGCCGAGGAGTGGGGGCTGTCGGTGTCATGGGACGAGGCGCTGGGTTATGGCCGTTCGGTCGCGAACTGGCCTGCCTTTGCCGACTCCGCCGAGGCGCTGGCCTATCTGAAGGCGCATTTCAAGCTTGTGATCCTGTCGAATGTCGACAATGCCAGCTTCGCCCACAGCAACACCAGGCTCGGCGTCGAATTCGACGCCATCTACACGGCCGAGGATGTCGGAAGCTACAAGCCAGACGACGCGAATTTCAGCTATATGATCGGTCAGCTCGGGATGCTTGGCTTCACGCCCGACCAGGTGCTTCATACCGCGGAGAGCATGTTCCACGACCATGCGCCGGCAAACCGGCACGGTCTCAGAAACTGCTGGATCTACCGCCGCCATGCCGACGAGGGGTTCGGCGCGACCATGAATCCGGGCGAAATGCCGAGCTATGATTTCCGCTTCAACAGCATGGCCGACATGGTTGCGGCGCACCGCGCCGAGATGGCCGCCGGCTAGACGCCCTGTTGAAGGCGCCTAGAGGGAATCGAGGACCCTAATGTCGCGCTCGGCGGCATCGCCAAGCGTTGCCAGCGCGTCGGCGTAGGCATCGCTGTTATAGGTGGCGATGGCGGCGTCCACACTCTCGAACTCGATCAGAACGGTTCTTGTTGCCTCGCTACCCTCCAGCATCCTGACCGGCATGCCGCGCGACAGGAAGGTTCCGCCGCCCTCGGCGATGGCGATCGAAGCCTTCTTGGCATAGGCGGCGAGGCGGTCCGCATCGTGAATGCTTTTGTAAACGGCGAGCCAGTATCCCTTGCTCATATTCGTCTCCTGTTCCGGATCCCGCGTCGGTTTTCGGGGCTGCTTCATTAGAAACCGGCGGGGCGGCGCCGTCAACGCGAGGCGCCGCTAGCGCTGGCGGTAGGCGTTCGAGGTCACCCGCCGGTTGAGAACGGCCTCACGCCAGAACACGATCAGGCCGCTGAACAGGATCAGGGCAATTCCGGTCCAGGCAACAAAATCGGGCCAGGTTCCGAAGATCATGACCCCCCATATGATCGACATCACCAGCGCAACATATTCGAACGGCGCGATAACGGCCGCCTCGCTGACCCGATAGGCCTGGCTGACGCAGAACCCGCCGATGGCGCTGCTCAGCCCGATCAGCAGCAGAAGCGGGACATCCTCGCGCGGCGGCATCACCCATGCACGAAGGAGAAAATCAAGCGAGCCGCCATCGCCCGGCGCAAGGTGCCCGCTTCCGAACAGGGCGCCCATGGTCAGGCAAACGACGAGGAACACAAGCTGGATGTAGATCGACAGCGTGCTGGCGCGCTCGGTCCCGCCCATGCGGCGTGACAGCATGTGGATTCCGGCGTAGCAGACCGCGGCAAGGATCGGCAGGATCGCCACCGCCTGAAAGC
>JAYYLR010000057.1:0-34242 GCA_036143955.1 Pseudomonadota bacterium
GACAACAGTTTCTTCATGCGGCGGACCGAGGTGCACTGCAACCGGTGCGATGCGCATCTTGGCCATGTCTTCCCCGATGGCCCCGCACCGACCGGCCTTCGCTATTGCATCAACTCGGCCTCGCTGAGTTTTGAGGGCTCAGACGACTGAACGGCGCGTCCGGCGCTAGCCGTCGACGCCCTGCCTGCCGGCGTGATACCCGCCATGATGCCCGTGCCGTCCCATCCGGCGCGGCAGTTCATCGCCTGAAAGAAGGCCGTCACTGTCGGCATCCATGCGCGTGAACATGGCAACAAGGCGCCCGCCGAACTCGTCCGGCGTGATCATGCCGTCGCCATCGGCATCGAGGCGATCGAAGCGCGCGCGGTTGTGCGCCAGAAGCTCGTCCTTCGTCAGCGCACCGTCGCCGTCAGCGTCCAGCATGGTGGCGCTGAAGATATGTCCGCGCTTGTGGTGATGGCCGAAATTTCCGGCCACGGCGAGGCTGGCGACAAGCACGCCAGAAAGTGTCAGGCCGCCTGCGATCACCATAGTTCTGCTGAGTTTGTTCATCTTCGTCTCCCGTCTGTGGAGGTTGCATCTGGGGTCGTGACACCGGTACACTGGCCTGCGGTGGGTGGTCGGGCCGCGTGCACCGGTGTCTGATCATGTTTTCGACGCCGAAAACGGCACAAACCCGGCGCCGGCGTGATGATTTGAAGGTCCTTTGTGGCGAAGGCCGCCACAATTCATGGCAAGACGTGGCAGGAGGGGCGCATGGGCGGACAGATGCCTTGGGTAACGGGCACGACGCGCATTTTCGGAACCATCGCCAATCCGGCGGATCATGTCCGCGCGCCGATGGTGTTCAATCCGCTGTTTGCCGAACGCGGGCTTGACCATGTGATGGTGCCGATTACCGCCGCGCCGGAAAACCTCGCAGCTGTCATCGACGGCCTTCGCGGCATTCGCAATTTCGGTGGCATGGCGGTGACGATCCCGCACAAGATGGAGCTCGCCGCCATGTGCGACACGCTTGGCCCCACGGCACAGTTGACCGGCGCCGTGAACGCGGTTCGTTTCGACCCGGACGGCACGCTTCACGGCGACAATTTCGACGGGGCTGGGTTTGTTGCCGGACTGCGTCTCAACGGCCACGACCCGACCGGCATGAAGGTGCTGATGGTCGGTGCCGGCGGCGCGGCGCGGGCGATCGCGCTGGCGCTCTGCGAGGCCGGAATCGACGAACTCCTGATATCCAACAGGACACCAGAGAAGGCGACGGCCATCGCCGGCGAGCTGGCCGAACTTGGCGGCCACAGGCAGGCACGCGGTGTTGCCTCCCATGACGGCGGCGGTGTCGACATGATCGTGAACACGACAAGCCTTGGCCTGCATGAGGGCGACGCGGTGCCGCTGCCGCTGGAGACGGTGGACAGCGGGGTTCTGGTCGCCGAGATCATCATGATCCCGGAACGGACCGCCTGGCTTGCCGACGCAGAGGGACGCGGACTGAAGACCCAATACGGACGCCATATGCTCGACTGTCAGGTTGAATTGATCGGCGGTTTCATCGGTGCCTTGTGAACAGCCCATAAGGCCAATTGACGATTGAGTTTGGGTGGGCCGGGCACTATATCTCTACGAGCGCGAGTTGATCTGGCGCCACTTGTTCCGGCGCTTGGGCATGCCGCCAGCGGCAGCGCCTTGCAGAAAGTGAGGAGTAGCATGACAGATTCGTCCAACGCCTGGACAGAGGAGCGCCTCGCGCAGCTTCGCAGCCTGTGGGACGAGGGGCTTTCGATCTCGCAGATCGGGGACGCCCTCGGCGTGTCGCGCAACGCCATTGCCGGCAAGGCGCACCGCATGGGGCTCCCTAAGCGCCCGTCACCGATCTCCAAGACCGCATCCGAAACCAAGAAGCCGGCAAAACCGAAACCGCAGGCGGAGCCGGTGAACCTGCCGCTGCGGCTCGAGCTTCGCAAGCTGCAATGGTCGCGGAGCAAATGCTGCTGGCCGACCGGCGACCCGAAGCTCAGCGGTTTCTCCTTCTGCGGCGAACGCGTGGTCCCGGGCAAGCCCTATTGCCTGCCGCATTGCGAAGAAGCCTATACCACCTCCCGCGACAACCGTTGATCCCGATTGCCCGCAGATGCGGGTCTGAGGTTATTTATGCTGAAATATCGTGCTGACTACAGGCCGCCAGCCTGCAAGGTGATCTCGGCGGGCCTGGACATTTCCATTCATGACGACAGGACATTCGTGACGACGACGCTGGAGCTTGAGCGTGTTGGCGATGATCCGTTCCTGCTGAACGGCCGCGATCTTGCGCTACACGAGCTGAGCATCGACGGCAGGGTTCTCGACGAGGCCGACTGGCCGGTCTCCGAAGCCGGGCTCAGCCTGTCGGACCTGCCGGACAAATGTGTCGTGCGGACCCGCGCCGAGTGCCATCCGGAAAGCAACACCGCGCTGGAGGGGCTTTACCTGTCCGGCGGCATGTACTGCACACAGTGCGAGCCCGAGGGGTTCCGCCGTATCGGCTTCTTCCCCGACCGCCCGGACGTGATGACGGTCTTCACTGTACGTATCGAAGCCGACAGACGGTTTCCGCAGCTTCTGTCCAACGGCAACCTGATCGAAACCGGCGATATCGGCGAGGGCCGCCATTACGCGCTGTGGCATGACCCGCATCCGAAGCCGAGCTACCTGTTCGCCTGTGTGGTCGGCGACCTTGATCTTGCAGCCGAGACGTTCACCACCGCGTCCGGCCGCGAGGTGGATCTCCACATCTATGTCGAGAAGGGCAATCTGCATCTGACCGGCCATGCCATGGAGTCGCTGAAGAAGTCGATGGATTGGGACGAGCGCATCTATGGTCTGGAATATGACCTCGACCTGTTCCAGATCGTCGCCGTCAGCCATTTCAACATGGGTGCGATGGAGAACAAGGGACTCAACATCTTCAACAGCAAATTCGTGCTTGCCGATCCGTCGACGGCCACCGACGAGGATCTTCACCGGGTGGAGTCCATCGTCGCGCACGAATATTTCCACAACTGGACCGGCAACCGCGTCACCTGCCGCGACTGGTTCCAGCTGACGCTCAAGGAAGGGTTGACGGTCTATCGCGACCAGTGTTTCTCGGCCGACATGCATGACGAGGGCGTTCAGCGCGCCGGCGATGTCAGCCTTCTCAGGGCGGCGCAGTTCCCAGAGGATGCAAGCCCGACGGCGCACCCGATCCGGCCTGAATCCTATCGTGAAATCAACAATTTCTACACGCCGACCGTCTATGAGAAGGGTGCCGAGGTCATTCGCATGATGGCGGGCTATCTCGGTCGTGAGGGTTTCCGCCGCGGCACGGATCTCTATTTCGAGCGGCATGACGGCAACGCGGTAACCTGCGATGATTTCGTCGCCGCGCTGGCCGACGCGAATGACCGCGACATGAGCGGTTTTCAGGGCTGGTACAGCCAGGCGGGGACGCCGCGACTGACCGTCAGGCGCGTGGTCGATGCCGAGGGCATAACGCTGTCGCTGGCGCAGGAGATTCCCGAAACCGCCGCCAACACACCGCGAAACCCCCTTCCAGTGCCGGTCAGGCTCGGTTTTGTCGGTGCGGACGGGGGTGTGGCGCGGTTCCGCCGCGAGGACGAGAATGAGGCGCGCGACGAGCATGTGCTGCTTCTCGATTCGGCATCGGCGACGGTTCGGTTTGTGGCCGAAGATGCCGGCGTCGGCACCGCCACGCCGAGTGTTCTTCGCGGCTTTTCGGCCCCGGTCAGGCTTGTCGATGATCTGAGTGCCGACGAACGGCTGCATCTGATGGCCCATGACAGCGACCTTTTCAACCGCTGGGATTCCGCGCAGATGCTGGCCACCGACGCCATCCTGGCGCTTGCCGCCGGTGAGGATGTCGATGTCGAGGCGCTGGCAGGCGGCTATCGCCAGATCCTTGGCGATGACAGTCTTCTCGACGACTTCAAGGCCGGCGCCCTCCGGCTTCCCGGCCTTGCCGTTCTGGAAGCGGCGCGGCAGCCTGCCGATCCGGTGGCGCTGTTCACGGCGCGGCGCGGGCTCATCGCGTCTCTCGGCAGCGCTCTTGGAGATCTTGTGCAGGGCGCCGTGGCATCGCGCGAGACCATGATTGGCAGTTCCGGCGGGCGGGCCCTGCTGACGCAGCTTGTCGAACTCGGGGTTGCCGCTGGCGATGCGTCGTCGATCACAGCCGCTGAAAAAATGGTTGGCGACCGCAATATGACCCTCTCGCAGGGCGGGCTGAGGGCGCTGATCCATTGCGATGACGATGCACGTGTCAGGGCGCTTTCGGCGTTCCATGACCGCTGGCAGGCCGACTCGCTGGTGATGGAGAAATGGTTCCAGATGGAGGCAATGTCATCCGTCGGCGGGACCACGGCGCGGCTTGACGAGTTGATGGCGCATCCGAGTTTCGATCCGAAGAACCCGAATAAGCTTCGGGCCGTCCTCGGCGCTTTCATGATGGGCAATACGCCGGGATTCCATGCTGCCGACGGCTCCGGCTACGGCTATATTGCGCGCCGGATCGTCGAGATCGACGCGCGCAATCCGCAGGTCGCCGCGCGCATGGCGCTGCCGATGACCCGGATGGCGAATTACGATGCGGCAAGGCAGGGCATGATCCGGTATGCGCTGGCGGTGATTCAGGCGGGTGCCGGCTCGAATGACCTGAAAGAGGTTGTCGAGAAGGCGCTGTAAAGCGCCCCCGTGACACGTCTAGCGAAGTAGGAAGGCGGGTACATGCCCCGTCGCCTGAAGCGTATCACCCTTGCAGTCCGGCGGCGCCGGAAGCTCGCCCGGGTGGGTCTCATTGCTGCGCCGGGACTTGCCGCGACCGCGTGACGAACCCTCTTTTCTGGCTGGCTTTTCGCGCGTCTTCGCTTCGGCTTTCGGTTCAGGTTTTGACGCCGATTTCGGCTTGGCGTCCGCTGCTGCGGCCCCGTCAACAAGCGGAATGGCCTTGCCGATCAGCTTTTCGATGGCGGCGACATATTTCCTGTCATCCTCGCTGGCGGCAATGGTGAAGGCACGCCCTGACTTGCCGGCGCGGCCTGTCCGGCCGATGCGGTGCACATAGTCCTCGGCATTGCCAGGGACATCGAAATTGAAGACATGGCTGAGCCCGGCGATATCGAGGCCACGCGCCGCGACATCGGAGGCGATCATCAAGGGTACCTCGCCGTCCTTGAATTTCTGCAGCGCCTCGAGACGGGCCGACTGCGTCATGTCTCCATGAAGTGCGACGGCACTGAAATCATGCCGTTTCAGCGATGTCACAAGCGTGCTGATGTCGCGCTTGCGGTTGCAGAAGATCACTGCGTTCTTCACGTCCTCGCTGCGAAGCAGCCCGCGAAGGGCCTCGCGCTTGCCCTTCGGCGTGGTCCAGGCCAGGTGCTGTGCCACCGTGTCTGCGGTGGAAGCCGGCGGCGCCACCTCGATCACCTTTGGGTTGGAAACGAATTTGTCGCTGAGCTTCTTGATGTCGTCCGACAGCGTCGCCGAGAAGAACAGGGTCTGGCGGAGCGGCGGCAGCAGGCCGACGATGCGTTCGACGTCGGGAATGAATCCCATGTCGAGCATCCGGTCGGCTTCGTCGATGACGAGAATCTTTACATCCGTCAGCAGGACCTTGCCGCGCTCGAAATGGTCGAGAAGGCGGCCCGGAGTGGCGATCAGAACATCGACCCCCTTGTCGAGCGCCGCATTCTGGTCGGCAAAGCTCACGCCGCCGATCAGCAGCGCCATCGACAGCTTGTGATAGGTGCTGAATTTTTCGAAGGAGTCGGCAACCTGTGCCGCAAGTTCGCGTGTCGGTGCCAGAATCAGCGACCGGGGAAGCCGCGCCTTGGCGCGTCCGGAAGCCAGGATCTCGATCATCGGCAGCGTGAAGGAGGCGGTCTTCCCGGTCCCGGTCTGCGCCGATCCGAGGATGTCGCGTCCCATCAATACGTAGGGTATCGATTTTTCCTGGATCGGGGTCGGGGCGGTGTAGCCTAGGTCGGCAACCGCCTGGCTGAGCTCCGGGCAAAGGCCAAGATCAGAAAAGTTCACCAGCTAAGGTCCTTTGGTAGTCTGGTTGTCATGTGCACGGGAGAGTAGCCCTCTGCGATATACACTTAACGTCTTCGTTGTGTTGATCGGCGTTTAACGCTGGGCTGTTCTGATGCGAGGTGATACAGAGTTAACACCCAAAGGTCAATGATATTGAGGCAGCGACCGTCAAGCCCGGAAGCGATCTTCTCCCATGGTGCAGGATTTCACCCCGATTTTCATACCTGGTCTGGTCTGCTCGGCCGACCTGTTTGCGGCGCAGCTGTCCGGTCTCGATCACCCGGTGGCGCCGCGTGTCGCCGATACGCTGGGGCGTGACAGCCTCGCAGAGATGGCGACAGAGGCCCTGGCAGGCTTGACGGGCATGGTCGTGCCGATCGGCCTTTCGATGGGCGGCTATGTGGCGCTGGAAATTGTTCGCCAGGCGCCGGAGCGGGTGGCCGGGATCGGGTTGCTGAATACCGCCTACGGGACTGACAATGACGAGCGACGCGCGCAGCGCGAGGCGACGATCAGGATGGCGCAAAGCGACAGTTTCCGGGGCGTGACACGTCACCTTCTGAAAAGTTTCCTGTCGCCGGCCGCGATGCAGGATGAAGACCTTGTGGCGCGTGTCATCGCCATGGCCGAGTCGGTGGGGAAGGAGAATTTCGTGCTCCAGCAGCAGGCCATCATGAGGCGCCGAGGTCAGGCTGATACGCTTCGCGGCCTTAAAGTGCCGGCGCTGGTGCTGTGCGGCAGCCTCGACACGCTGACGCCGCCGCAGATCTCTGAGGAGATGGCACAGCTGGTACCCGATGCGGAGCTGGTGATTCTGCCGGATGTCGGGCATCTCTCGACAATGGAGGCTCCGGACGCCGTTACCGCCAGCCTGAACGGTTTCCTGGAGCGGCTTCGCGAGGGCTGACATATGCCGTCGGGGGATCAGAGGTCGAGGTCGGCCAGAACCTCTTCGGCGTGGTCGCGGATATAGCCGAAGCGAAGCTCCGCCTTCTTTCCCATCAGTGTCGAGACAAGCTGGTCGACGCCCCGCCTGGCATCGGCGCCGGCGCTGTCACGCCGTGGCAGGTCGACCCGCAACAGGCGCCGCGTTTCGGGGCTCATCGTCGTTTCCTTGAGCTGGCCCGGCGGCATCTCGCCAAGTCCCTTGAAGCGGCTGACCTCGATCTTGCCGCGCCCGTCGAAGCCATTCGCCGCCAGTTCCTCGCGTTGCGCGTCGTCGAGCGCGTAGAGCGTGGTGCCGCCCTGCGTCATCCGGTAGAGCGGCGGCTGCGCAAGGAACAGGCGCCCGGCTTCGATCAGCGCCGGCATTTCGCGGTAGAAATAGGTCATCAGAAGCGCCGCGATATGCGCTCCGTCAACATCGGCGTCGGTCATGATGATGACGCGGCCATAGCGCAGGTCATCGACCCGGAAATCCTTTCCCGGACGCACGCCGAGCGCCAGGGCGAGGTCTGACAGCTCCTGGTTGGCACCGAGCTTCTCGGTGCTGGCGCTGGCGACGTTCAGGATCTTGCCGCGAAGCGGCAGCACCGCCTGCGTGCGGCGGTCACGCGCCTGCTTCGCCGAGCCGCCGGCCGAATCCCCCTCGACAAGGAACAGCTCCGTCACTTCGGTGTCGTTCGCCGTGCAGTCGGCGAGCTTGCCGGGAAGGCGAAGCCGCCGCGTCGCCGATTTGCGGGCGACCTCGCGCTCTTTCTTGCGACGCTTGCGATCCTCGGCGCGCTCGATGGCGGCGTCGAGAAGGAACTGCGCCCGGGCGGCGTCGGCCGAAAGCCATTGCTCGAACCTGTCGCGCGCCGCCTGTTCGGTCAGCCTTGTGGCGTCGGCCGAAACAAGCCTGTCCTTCGTCTGGCCCTGGAACTGCGGGTCGGACAGGAACACCGACAGCATCGCCGCGGTGCCGGCGAAGACGTCGTCCGCGGTGATGTCGGCCGCCTTGCGGTTGCCAGCAAGGTCGCCGAAGCTTCGCAGCGCGCGGGTGATGGCCTGGCGGAAGCCGGCCTCGTGCGTGCCGCCGGATGGCGTCGGCACGGTGTTGCAGTAGGAATGGAAGAACCCGTCCTCGCCGGCGCCGACCCAGGTGATGGCCCATTCGAATTTCTGCCCGTCAAGCTCGACCTGCGCGGCGAAGGGGGTGGAAACGAGAAGGGCGGTGTCGGCGGTGGCGTCGGTCAGGTAGTCGGATAGGCCGCCGGGATAGTGAAGCACCGTTTCGGCCGGCACCGGATCGTCATTCGCCAGCAGCGACGGATCGCACCGCCAGCGGATCTCGACCCCGGCGTAGAGATAGGCCTTCGAGCGGGCCATGCGGTACAGCGTCGACGGCCGGAACCATGGCTTTTCACCGAAAATCTCGGTGTCCGGGGTGAAGGTGACGCTGGTGCCGCGGCGGTTCGGGGCGGCGCCGATCTCGGCAAGAGGGCCGTCGGGGATGCCGCGCGAAAAGCTCTGCCGGTAGAGCGTCTTCTCGCGCGCGATCTCGACCAGGAGTTCGGAGGACAGCGCGTTCACCACCGACGCGCCGACACCGTGCAGCCCGCCGGAGGTGGCATAGGCCTTGCCCGAGAACTTGCCGCCGGCGTGAAGTGTCGTCAGGATCACCTCGACAGCCGATTTGCCGGGGAATTTCGGGTGCTCGCCGACCGGCATGCCGCGGCCGTTGTCGCGGATCGTCAGCCGGTCGCGCGATTCCAGATTCATCTCGATCCAGTCGGCATGGCCGGCCACGGCCTCGTCCATCGAATTGTCGAGGATCTCGGCCGCCAGATGATGCAGCGCCCGCTCGTCGGTCCCGCCGATATACATGCCTGGGCGGTGGCGCACCGGCTCCAGCCCTTCAAGGACCTCGATGTTCGACGCGTCATATCCGTCGGCTGACGCCGCGGCACCAAAGAGATCGGCCATCTGTCACAAATCTTTCGCGATTGCACCGGCTGCTGACCCGGCACCCCGCCGGACGCCGGAAAAGACAGCTTTCTTCTACCGCATCCTGCGGCGACGGCCAAGGCAAACCGCAAGATATGGGGCATGGTGGATTGTGAAAATTTTGTGACATCCGGATCAGGGCGGCGGCGGAAATGCCGATCGTCCCGTTAACCGGAAATTCACCGGGCGGCGCTAAGATTGACCGTGGACCCAGAGCAGATTCCGAAAGGAGACAGCCATGATCCCCACCGCATCCGGCGCCGGACGGGCCGGCAATGGCCTCGGCCTTTCCCTGTTTATCGCCACGCTGCTGGCGCTCGGCGCCTGCGCAGGACATGACAGGCTTGCCGACTACCGGCCGGTGGTCGACAGCTACCGCACCGACATGGCGGCCTATGACGCCGATCTGCGGCAATGCGTGAGCATCGCACAACGGGCCGAGGCCGAATATGCGCGCAAGAGCCGCGAGCAGCGCGATGCCAGGGCCGTCACCGGCCTTCTTGTCGGGGCGGTGATCGGCGCGGTGATCGGCTCGACCGACGGCAATGCGGGCGACGGGGCGGTCATCGGCGGGTCGTTCGGGCTTCTCGAAGGCACGTTCGCCGACAGCGAGTACGACCCGCACAAGAGCCCGCGGATGATCGTCGACCGCTGCATGAAGACCCGCGGCTACACCATCCTCAGCGACCCGGGGATCGGGGGGTAACAAAAACCCCGGGCGTTTCCGCCCGGGGTTTTGTGTGTTTGCGATGCCTCGCTAGAGGCCGTCGGCCCTAGGCCGAGTAGTACATCTGGAACTCGACCGGATGCGGGGTGTGCTCCAGCGCAATGACCTCTTCCATCTTCAGCTCGATATAGGCGTCGATCTGGTCGTCAGTGAAGACGCCGCCCTGGGTCAGGAAGCCGCGATCGGCGCTGAGGCTGTCGAGCGCCTCGCGGAGCGAGCCGCAGACGGTCGGGATCTCGGCCAGTTCCTCGGCCGGCAGGTCGTACAGGTCCTTGTCCATGGCGTCGCCGGGATGGATCTTGTTCTTGATGCCGTCGAGGCCGGCCATCAGCATCGCCGAGAAGGCCAGGTATGGGTTCGCGGTGGCGTCCGGGAAACGGACCTCGACGCGCTTGCCGTTCGGCGAGTTCACGTGCGGGATCCGGCAGGAGGCCGAGCGGTTGCGCGACGAGTAGGCGAGAAGCACCGGTGCCTCATAGCCCGGGATCAGGCGCTTGTAGCTGTTGGTCGAGGCGTTGGTGAAGGCGTTCAGGGCCTTGGCATGCTTGATGATGCCGCCGATGTAGAACAGCGCGGTTTCCGACAGGTCGGCATAGCCGTTACCGGCGAAGAGCGGGCTGCCCTCCTTCCAGATCGACTGGTGGACGTGCATGCCGGAGCCGTTGTCGCCGGCGATCGGCTTCGGAAGGAAGGTCGCCGACAGGCCGTAGGCGTTGGCAACCTGATGAACCGAGTACTTGTAGAGCTGCAGGTTGTCGGCGGTCTCGATGAGGGTGCCGAACTTCATGCCGAGCTCGTGCTGCGACGGTGCCACCTCGTGGTGGTGCTTCTCGACCGGAACGCCCATGTCGGCCATCACCGAGAGCATTTCCGAACGGATGTCCTGGCCGCTGTCGATCGGCGGGACCGGGAAGTAGCCGCCCTTGACGCCGGGACGGTGGCCGAGGTTGCCCTCTTCATAGTCGCGGGCGCTGTTGTACGGGCCTTCCATCGAGTCGACCTCGTACATGGCGCGGTTCATCGAGACGTCGATCTTCACGTCCTCGAAGATGAAGAATTCGGCTTCTGGACCGAAGAAGGCGGTGTCGCCGATGCCGGCCGATTCCATGTAGGCAAGCGCCGCCTTGGCGGTTCCGCGCGGGTCGCGGTCATAGGCTTCGCCGGTGCTCGGCTCCATGACGTCGCAGAAGATCGCGAGGGTCGGCTGCGCGAAGAACGGGTCGATATAGGCGCGATAGAGGTCCGGCATCAGGGTCATGTCGGATTCGTTGATGGCCTTCCAGCCGGCGATCGACGAGCCGTCGAACATGAAGCCCTCGGCGAGGCTTTCCTCGTCGATGGTGTCGATGTGCTGGGTCACGTGCTGCATCTTGCCGCGCGGGTCGGTGAAGCGGAGGTCGACATAGGTGATGTCATTCTCCTTGATCATTTCCATGATGGCTTTTGCGTCAGACATGGGGAGTTCCTTCCATTGTAGAGATATGCATGTTTCATGGCCGTTATGCCGGCCGGGCAGGGGGACGGGCGGGCGGATCAGACCGCGTCGGCGCCGCGCTCCCCGGTTCGGATCCGGATGGCTTCGTCGATTGTCGAGATGAAGATCTTCCCATCGCCGATACGGCCCGTCTGGGCCGCCTGCTGGATGGCGTCGACGACACGCTCGCTGAGCGACTCTTCTACGACGACCTCAATTTTCACCTTCGGCAGGAAATCGACAACATATTCGGCACCACGATAAAGTTCGGTGTGGCCTTTCTGGCGACCGAACCCCTTCGCTTCGAGGACGGTAATCCCCTGGATGCCGACTTCGTGAAGCGCCTCCTTCACCTCATCGAGCTTGAAGGGCTTGATGATGGCTTCGATCTTCTTCATGGCTTCATTCCTGTTTCGGCGGGCATGCCCGACCGTCGGGCGACCCGTTTCTTCGGACGGACAATCGCAAAGCGTGGCCAGCAAGGGCAAGGCCGTGCCGCGCTGCCCGGCGGCAGGGATGTCGATTCCAGTGATCCTGCCGTGGAAAAGGGCATGTCGCCTAAAAAATAGGCAAATTCGGCAACGGTGCGGTCAGCGAGTGCCGGCGTTGGGGATGAAAAGCTGCTCGCCCTTGCGGGTCAGGCTGCCGATCCGTTCCTGGCCGTCAGGCGACAGAAGCCAGTCGGCAAAGCGCATGGCGCCTTCATGGTTCGCCGTCGGGCAGTGACCGGGGTCGAGCGTGACGATGCCGTACTGGTTGAACAGGCGCGGGTCGCCCTCGAACAGGATCCTGTGCCGGAACTTGTTGGCAAAGGACAGCCAGGTGGCGCGGTCGGTCAGGGCATGGCTGTCGGACTGCACGGAAAAATTCAGCGTCGCGCCCATGCCGCTTCCCGTCTCCAGATACCAGCTTCCGGGAAGCGCTTCCGGGTTGGTGCCGATGGCGCGCCAGAGATCCTGTTCCTTCTTGTGGGTGCCGCTTTCGTCGCCGCGCGAGGCGAAGCGGGCGCCCGCACGCTGGATCCGGCGCATGGCCTCCCGCGCATCGGCAGCATAGCGAAGGCCGGCCGGATCGCGCTGCGGGCCGACAATTATGAAATCATTGTACATCAGGTTGTACCGCGCCGCGCCGTAGCCGGCGTCGATGAAGGCCTCCTCGGCCGTGCGCGCATGCACGATCAGCATGTCGCCGTCGCAGTTCTGCGCGTTCTTCAGGGCCTGTCCGGTGCCGACGGCGACAACCTTGACGGTGATCCCGGTCTCGGCGGTAAAGGCGGGAAGGACATGCCGGTAAAAGCCGGCATTCTGGGTCGAGGTGGTCGACTGGACAATGATGGCCTCGGCGGCGCCCGCCGGTGCCTTCACGGCCAGCAGCGCCATCACGGCGAGAGTGGCGGCAAGGATGCCGATCATGCGGGCAGGGAGTGACGTCAGGTAGCCCGTCCTTCCGGACATGGGCTGGCCGACCGCGGGGCCGGGCAGGCCGTGAAAAACTGTGATTGTGTGCTCAGGGGTCATCGTCAAGGTTCCCAGAAAAGGCGCCGGTTTCACTTTCGGTATCGGCCGCGCAGACAGTGCGTCATTGAACGCGCCACGGCAAGGGGTGGCGGCCCCCGCCGGCTCGTAAAATTGGTCGCAGGCATGGCCTTTGTCGACCGTCTCCATGCCGCCAGTCGCGGTACCTTTCGACACGTCAGGCAGGGCTGTGACCAAATTCACCGCAGGCGGCAAATCGCTCTTGCGTGCGACCATTGGCTCGGCTAATGTCCCGCCCTGCATTTCAGCGACATTTCGATGCCGTGGCGACACGGGGCTGCAAGGTTGCGGATGCATGACTATGGCGGGTGTAGCTCAGTTGGTTAGAGCGCCAGTTTGTGGCACTGGAGGTCGCCGGTTCGAAACCGGTCACTCGCCCCATCTCCCTCGGCGTGACGGGTTTGCAAAACCATCGCGCCGCGCGGGCTCCACGCTGCGGGCGTGGCGGAATTGGTAGACGCGCTGGATTTAGGTTCCAGTGGTGAAAACCGTGGGGGTTCAAGTCCCTCCGCCCGCACCATGGTACAGCCCGTTGCCGGCGGTCCGTCCGCCGGTTTGTCTTTCCGGCCCAGGCGACGCCAAGGCGGGTCACTGCAGGGCGACGGGCGCCGTCTGTTTTAGAGGAACAAGGTTCGATGAAGATTTCTGAAACCAAGGCCGAGGGCCTGATCCGAGAATATTCGATCGTCATCACGGCAGCGGAGATCGAAGAGCAGGTGTCCGCCAAGCTGGCCGAGCTCGCAACCACCGTCAGCATGCCGGGCTTCCGTCCGGGCAAGGTGCCGATGTCGGTCGTCAAGTCGCGTTTCGGCGGCCAGGTCCAGGGCGAGGCGTTGAAAAACGCGCTGGACGAGGGCGCGCGTCAGGCCATCGAGTCGAACGAATTGCGGCTTGCCAGCCAGCCCAGCGTCGAGATCACCGCCTATGAGGACGGCAAGGACATGGAAGCCTCGCTGTCATGCGAGGTGATGCCCGAGATTACCATGCCCGATCTGGCGGCGCTGAAGATCGAGAAGCCGACCCTCGAGGCGGGCGACGCCGAGATCGACGAGGCGCTGAATAACATCGCCGAGGGCAATCGACCGACGGTCGAGGTCACGGAAAAGCGTGCCGCGAAGTCTGGCGATGTCGTGATGATCGACTTTGTGGGCCGCATCGATGGCGAAGCCTTTGAAGGCGGTGCCGCGGAGGGGCATTCCCTGGAACTCGGGTCAAACAGCTTCATCCCTGGTTTCGAGGACGGGCTGGTCGGCGTCAAGGCGGGTGAAACCCGGGACGTAACGGTGACCTTCCCTGAGGATTACCAGGCCGCGCATCTCGCCGGAAAGGATGCCGTGTTCGAGGTGACCGTCCACGAGCTTCGCGAGAAGGGCGAGTCCGCCATTGACGATGAGCTTGCGACGCGTCTCGGTTTTGAGGATCTCGCAGGCCTTCGCGATGCCGTCGCCGGTCAGATCAACGGCCAGCACGCGACGGCGCTTCGCCAGGCGGTCAAGAAGAACGTTCTCGATGCGCTGTCCGGTGGCGAGGCGTTTGATGTCCCGCCGTCGCTCTACAGCTCCGAATACGAGAATGTGGCACGCGCCATGAACCCGAATGCGCCGGCGGCACATGACCATGACCATGACCACGACCACGACCACGACCACGATCATCCGGCGGCCGATGAAGGCATGGATGACGAGGCCAAGGCCGAAGCAAAGGCGATTGCCGAACGGCGGGTCCGGCTCGGGCTCCTGCTGACGGAAATCGGGCGGGTCAACAATATCGAGGTCAGCGACGAAGATACGCGCCAGGCCGTTTTCGAGGAAGCGCGCCGCTATCCTGGCCAGGAACAGCAGGTGCTGGAGTATTTCCAGCAGAACCAGCAGGCCATGCAGCAACTCGCCGGCCCAATTTTTGAGGACAAGACGGTTGATTTCATCCTTGAGATGGCAAACGTAACCGAAGTGGCAACCGACGTGGAAACACTCTACGCGGCGTCGGAAGATGAAACGCCCAAGGCGGCATCCAAGCCGGCTGCAAAGAAAGCAGCGAAAAAGGCGGGTGCCAAGAAGGGTGCGGCCAAGAAGGCCGCCGCCAAGAAAGCGGCGCCGAAGAAGGCTGCTGCCAAGAAGGGCGCAGCGAAAAAGGCGGCAAAGAAGGGCTAGTCCCGGCCTCGATACGCCGTAACAAGGAGATGAACCGATGAGTGAGTTCGATCAGCCAACAGCAAATCTCGTCCCGATGGTCGTCGAGCAGACGAGCCGCGGCGAGCGTGCCTACGATATCTTTTCGCGGCTGCTGAAGGAGCGGATCATCTTCCTCACCGGTCCGATCGACGACGGCACGGCGTCGCTGGTCTGCTCGCAGCTTCTGTTCCTTGAGTCGGAGAACCCGACCAAGGACATCGCGATGTACATCAACTCTCCCGGCGGCATTGTGACGTCCGGTCTCGCGATCTACGACACGATGGAATACATCCGCCCCGACGTTTCGACAGTATGCATCGGTCAGGCGGCCTCGATGGGATCTCTCCTGCTGACGGCAGGTGCCGCCGGCAAGCGGTTCAGCCTGCCGCACGCGCGCATAATGACGCACCAGCCAAGCGGCGGTTTCCAGGGTCAGGCGAGCGACATCGAGATCCATGCCAAGGAGATTCTAGATCTGCGGCGCCGGCTGAATGGCATCTACGAGAAACATACCGGCAAAACGCTGAAACAGATTGAAAAAATCATGGACAGGGACACCTTCATGACGGCCGATGATGCGCAGCAGTTCGGTCTCATCGACTCGGTTGTCGAGAAGCGTCCGACACCGGAAAGCGACAGTTAAACCGCGCGCGGCGGTCAAAACGGTATGTGAATTGCAGTCCCATTTGACGGGCCGGCGGAAAAATCTCGTTGAATCGAATGCGCAAGCCCTCATAGACTAACGCCGTGCGGCCTCCATTTCCGGCGCCACACGCAACGACTCAGGGAGTCTGACCATGTCAAAGACCGAAGACGGGGATAAGGGCACGCTGTTCTGTTCTTTCTGCGGAAAGAGCCAGCATGAAGTCAGGAAACTGATCGCCGGACCGACCGTATTCATCTGCGATGAATGCGTCGAGCTTTGCATGGATATCATCCGCGAGGAGCATAAGACTTCGCTGTCGAAAGGACATGACGGCGTCCCGACACCGTCCGACATCAACAGGGTGCTGGACGAATATGTGATCGGCCAGGCGCGGGCCAAGCGGGTGCTGTCGGTGGCGGTACACAACCACTACAAGCGCCTCGCCAACGCCGGAAAGACCGGCGATGTCGAAATTTCGAAATCGAACATCCTTCTTGTCGGGCCGACCGGCTGCGGCAAGACGCTGCTGGCCCAGACGCTGGCGCGGATGCTCGACGTTCCCTTCACCATGGCAGATGCAACGACGCTGACCGAAGCGGGGTATGTCGGTGAGGATGTCGAGAACATCATCCTGAAGCTGCTGCAGGCCGCCGACTACAATGTCGAGCGTGCGCAGCGCGGCATCGTCTATATCGACGAGGTCGACAAGATCTCGCGCAAGGCGGACAACCCGTCGATCACGCGCGACGTGTCCGGCGAGGGCGTGCAGCAGGCACTCCTCAAGATCATGGAAGGCACGGTAGCCTCGGTGCCGCCTCAGGGCGGGCGCAAGCATCCGCAGCAGGAATTCCTGCAGGTCGACACCACCAACATCCTGTTCATCTGTGGCGGCGCGTTTGCCGGTCTCGACAAGCTGATCGCCGGCCGTGAAACTGGCGCCGGCATCGGCTTCGGCGCCGACGTTCGCGCGCCAGACGACCGCAAGACCGGCGAGCTGCTTTCAACGCTCGAGCCCGAGGACCTGATCAAGTTCGGCCTGATCCCCGAGTTTGTCGGCCGTCTTCCGGTCGTTGCCACACTGGAGGATCTGGACGAGGATGCGCTCGTGCGGATCCTGACCGAACCGAAGAACGCCCTCATCAAGCAATATCAGAAGCTGTTCGAGATGGACGACGTGTCGCTTGAGTTCCGCGAAGATGCGCTTCGGGCCATCGCGCAGAAGGCGATTGCCCGCAAGACAGGCGCCCGCGGTCTGCGCTCGATCATGGAAAACATCCTGATGGAGCCGATGTTCGACATTCCGACGGCCGGCGATATCGAGGAGGTGGTGATCAATTCCGACGTCGTCTCCGACGGGGCACCACCGCTTGTCGTGCATGCAAAGAAAGCCTCGAACGCCGAAAAGAGCGCCTGACCCGCCGCCCGACTGCGCCATAGCAGCGCAGCCAAGGCACAAAAACCAGCTTTTCATCGTTTTTTCAATGATTTGACGACGACCTCCATGGGGTCGGCGAAACTGTTCTGTGAAGAGTGTTTATTAGTATAGACTTAACCCAATCAGTCTTAAGGCCGGTTGAAAGAATGCCCGGCGCCTACCATATCTTGATTTCAAAGAGTGCCACGCCCGCGGGCGAAGATAGGAGTTCCAGATGTCTGATGGAGCGATGATTACACTGCCGGTCCTTCCACTGCGCGATATCGTCGTGTTTCCGCATATGATCGTGCCGTTGTTTGTCGGCCGAGAGAAGTCGATCAGCGCGCTTGAAGCCGTGATGGCAGAGGACAAGCAGATTATCCTCGTCACGCAGCGCGAGGCGGATACCGAGGATCCTGATGCCGACGGTCTTTACAGTATCGGAACGGTTGGCTCGATCCTGCAGCTTCTGAAGCTTCCCGACGGCGCGGTCAAGGTGCTTGTCGAGGGTGGCGAACGTGTGCGGATCGATCCGCAGACGCTTCATTCTGACCATGGCTTTCTCGCGGTTGACGCCGAGATCCTCGACCAGACGGGGCACCAGGGAGCCGATACCGACGGTCTGGCGCGCGCCACCGTGCAGCAGTTCGACCAGTACATCAAATTCAACAAGAAGGTTGCTTCGGAGGTTCTGAACGCCATCGAACAGGTGAGCGAGTCAGACAAGATCGCCGACATGATTGCGTCGCATCTGGCGGTAAAAATCGAGGAAAAGCAGAAGCTCCTCGAGTTTCTCGACGTCCACCAGCGGCTTGAGCGCATTTTCCAGCTGATGGAAAATGAAATCGGCGCTCTGCAGGTCGAAAAGCGTGTTCGCAACCGTGTGAAGCGGCAGATGGAGAAGACCCAGCGCGAGTATTATCTGAACGAACAGATGAAGGCCATCCAGAAGGAGCTTGGCGACGGTGAAGACGGCCGGGGCGAGCTCGAGGAGCTGGAAGAGGCGCTTGCCGACACCAAAATGCCGAAGGTGGCGCGAGAAAAGGCCGATGCCGAACTCCGCAAGCTCAAGAACATGGGCCCTATGAGCGCCGAGGCCACGGTCGTGCGTAACTATCTGGACTGGATCCTCGCTATTCCCTGGCAGAAGGCGAGCCGGCTTAAGAAGGATATCAGCAAGGCGCGCGAGATCCTGGACGCGGATCATTACGGGCTGGAGAAGGTCAAGGACCGCATCATCGAATTTCTTGCCGTCCAGCAGCGTACCAAGTCGGTGAAGGGCCCCATCCTGTGCCTTGTCGGGCCTCCGGGTGTCGGCAAGACGTCGCTCGGCAAGTCTATCGCCCGCGCGACCGGCCGCAAATACGTCCGCATGGCGCTTGGCGGCGTGCGCGACGAGGCCGAGATCAGGGGGCACAGGCGTACCTATATCGGATCCATGCCGGGCAAGATCGTGCAGAGCATGAAGAAGGCGGAGACCAACAATCCGCTGTTCCTTCTGGACGAAGTCGACAAGCTTGGCGCCGACTGGCGCGGCGACCCGAGTTCGGCGCTTCTCGAGGTGCTCGATCCGGCGCAGAACAGCACCTTCCAGGACCATTACATGGAGCTGGACATCGATCTGTCCAACGTGCTGTTCATCACCACGGCCAACACGCTGAACATGCCTCAGCCGCTTCTTGACCGGATGGAGATTATCCGCCTGTCAGGCTATACCGAGGACGAAAAGCTCGAAATCGCGAAACGTCACCTGTTGGCGCGTCAGATCGAGGATCACGGCATCCGCGACGGCGAGCTGACGATGACCGACGGTGCGATCCGTGAGATCATCCGCAAATACACCCGCGAGGCCGGCGTTCGTAATCTCGAGCGGGAACTGGCGAAAATCGCCCGCAAGACGGTGACGAAGATCGTCAGTGGCGAGGCAGGCTCGGTGTCGGTGGATGCCGAAGGGCTGGAAGATTATCTCGGCGTTGCCAGGTTCCGCTTTGGCGAGATCGAGGAGGAGGACCGGGTCGGGGTCACGACCGGCCTGGCGTGGACCGAGGTCGGCGGTGAGCTGCTTCAGATCGAGGCCGTGCGCGTGCCTGGCAAGGGCAAGGTCAGCGCGACCGGCAAGCTCGGCGACGTGATGAAAGAATCGATCCAGGCGGCGGAATTCTTCATCAAGTCGCGTGCCTCAACATACGGGATCGACCTTGATGAGCTCGCCAAAATGGATCTTCATGTCCATGTGCCGGAGGGTGCGACGCCGAAGGACGGGCCGTCCGCCGGCGTTGCCATGGTTACGTCAATCGTGTCCGCGGTGACAGGGATCGAGGTTCGCCGCGATGTCGCCATGACGGGGGAGATCACCCTTCGTGGACGCGTACTGCCGATTGGCGGACCCAAGGAAAAGCTTCTCGCCGCACTGCGGGGCGGCCTCAAGACCGTGTTGATTCCAAAGGAAAATGAAAAGGACCTTCTGGAAATACCCGACAACGTAAAGGAAGGGCTGACGATCATCCCTGTCGCCATGGTCGATGAAGTGCTTTCGGAGGCGCTCGTGCGGGAACCACTGCCAAACGCCATATCTAGTGGGTCGGAGGATGAGGCCCCTGCCGTCCCGATCGGCGAGGGAAGTGGCTCCAGCGACGACATCACAGCACATTAGATGCTTTTAAATTAAGGAACACCTTGGGTTTGCGCGACTCAGGGTGTTTTCTTTTTCGTTGGAATTTCCCGATAAAAGCTGTACACCAGATGTCACACTCTAACTAGATATTGGGGGTACCCATGAACAAAAACGATCTTATTGCATCTGTCGCTGATTCCTCAGGCCTCACCAAGGCCGACGCCGGTCGTGCTGTCGACGCCGTATTTGCCGGCATCGAGGGCGCTCTGAAGGGCGGCGACGAAGTTCGTATTGTCGGGTTCGGTACTTTCTCCGTGGCGCATCGCGCAGCCACCACCGGCCGCAATCCGCGCACCGGTGAAACCATCCAGATCGCCGCGTCCAAACAGCCTAAATTCAAGGCTGGTGCGCCGCTCAAGGAAGCTGTCAACAGCTAGCATTTTTGGCTATCTTTTTCGACGCCGGCCCGATATAAGGGTCGGCGTTGTTATTTGGTAACAACGCCTTTCGGATCGGGTGGTTAGCTCAGCTGGGAGAGCAACTCGTTTACACCGAGTAGGTCGGGGGTTCGAACCCCTCACCACCCACCATCTTCTGTCATATGGCGAGTCTGTGCACGGCGGTGCAAAGCGCCATTGCACGGTTCATGCAACCTGATGGCACACAACAAAATTTTCGCTATCACGCTTGCGCACGCTTGACAGTCAACGGGGCTTGTTCTACCACTTCACGACCTCGGCGGAGGCCCCTCCAGGGCCGTTTCCGCTTCCCCAAACGGGGGTGTAGCTCAGTTGGTTAGAGCGCCGGCCTGTCACGCCGGAGGCCGCGGGTTCGAGTCCCGTCACTCCCGCCATTTTCATGGAATACGCCAGGCACAACCAACCGTTCTCGCGGCCGGTTCTAATGCCTCCTTCTCTTTGCGAGCAGGGAAGGGCTGATATTTTGACGCCGTTGCTTTACTCTCGGTCCGTGTGAATCGACCGGACCCTGAAGAGAAACAATCCATGGATGCGTTACCTGCGAACCTGCTTCCCGAAGACCATGCCGAGGCGAGCCTTGTCGGGCGTGTGTGGAACCCGGATGTCGCCGGGCCGAGCCTCGTGTACATCAGGGACAACGAGTTCATCGACATCACCAGCGCCGACGCGCCGACCATGCGGGATCTGCTGGAACGTGACGATCCGGCCGGGTTCGTGCGTGACCGTGACGGCGTATCGCTCGGCACGGTCGAGGACATCGCTGGCAACAGTGTGAACCATCGCGGTGATACCGGCAGGCTGCATATGCTGGCCCCGGTCGATTTGCAGGCGGTCAAGGCCTGCGGCGTGACCTTCGCGCAGTCGATCATCGAGCGGGTGATCGAGGAAAAGGCCAAGGGGGATGCCTCGCAGGCCGAGGCGATCCGCGCGCGCTGCGTGGACATTCTGGGTAGCAGCCTGACAGCGGTGAAAGCCGGTTCGCCAGAGGCCCATAAGGTCAAGCAGGCGCTGATCGAAGCCGATATGTGGTCGCAATATCTGGAGGTCGGGATCGGTCCCGATGCCGAGGTTTTCACCAAGGCGCAGCCTATGGCATCCGTCGGCTGGGGCGCCGAGGTCGGTCTTCATCCGGTCTCGGAATGGAACAATCCGGAACCGGAAATCGTGCTGGCGGTGAACAGCCGCGGCGAGGTGAAGGGGGCAACCCTTGGCAATGACGTGAATCTTCGCGATGTCGAGGGGCGGTCGGCGCTTCTTCTCGGCAAGGCAAAGGACAACAACGCCTCGTCCGCGATCGGCCCGTTAATCCGCCTGTTCGACGGCGGTTACGGGATCGATGATGTCCGGCGCGCCGAACTGGCGCTGGAAGTGACGGGCGAAGACGGATTCGCGCTTCGCGGCCAGAGCTCGATGTCGCAGATCAGCCGTGACCCGCTTGATCTCGTCAACCAGACCTGTGGGGCGCATCACCAGTATCCCGACGGGTTCTGCCTCTATCTCGGCACGCTGTTCGCACCGGTGCAGGACAGGCGCGCGCCAGGCGCGGGATTCACGCATGAAATCGATGACGAGGTGCGGATTACCGAACCGCGCCTTGGCACGCTTCAGAACCGGGTGCGGCTGTCGCCGGACTGTCCGCCCTGGACGTTTGGCACGGCGGCGCTGATGCGCAATCTGGCAGCGCGCGGCCTTATCTGACAGCAGGGCCTGCTCAGCCGACCATCTGCCAGCCGAAATAGAAAACCACGAGCCAGGCAAGCCCCTTGATAAGGAAGAACAGGAATGCGGCAAGGCCCATTCTCTTGAAATAGATCACGAATTTCTGGTTCATCTGTTGGTTCCGGACGGCTTGGCGGGGCTGGAGGCGCGAAGCATAGCGCGCTGCCGGGCAGAAGCCAAACCCCGCCAGAACGGGTTTTTTGCCGCGGCAGTGCAAAACGCGTTTGTAAGTCGCGGCGTTGTCGGCTAGGAAGCGATGCGCGTGGCGCGCAACCCGCAAAGACCCGATATCCAAGGCAGGCAGGATCACATGACCCAGCAGCTTCGCAACATCGCGATCATCGCGCATGTCGACCATGGCAAAACGACCCTGATTGATTCGATCATGAAGCAGACCGGGCTGTTCCGCGACAACCAGCAGGTGGCGGAAAGGCTCATGGATTCCGGTGATCTGGAGAAGGAGCGCGGAATCACCATTCTGGCGAAACCAACCTCGGTGGTCTGGCAGGATACACGGATCAACATCATCGATACGCCGGGCCATGCCGATTTCGGCGGTGAGGTCGAACGTGTCCTCGACATGGCAGACGGCGTGATCCTTCTGACCGATGCGGCAGAGGGACCGATGCCGCAGACCAAGTTCGTTCTCGGCAAGGCACTGAAACAGGGGCTGCGCCCAATTGTCGTGATCAACAAGATCGACCGCCCTGACGGGCGTCCGGATGCCGTTGTCGACGAGGTGTTCGACCTGTTCGTCTCGCTTGATGCGAATGACGAGCAGCTTGATTTCCCGATCCTGTATGCCTCCGGCCGCGATGGCTGGTGCACCCGCGAACTTGATGACCCGCGCGAGAATCTCCATCCGCTGCTGGATCTGGTGGTGGCGCATGTGCCGGCCCCCGATGTGGCGCCGGACCAGCCGTTCGCCATGCTGGCGACGCTTCTCGACAGCCACCCCTATCTCGGCCGGTGCCTGACCGGACGGGTGATCCAGGGCACGGCGCGCGTCAACATGGCCGTCAAGGCCATCGATCTTTACGGAAAGCAGATCGAGGCCGGTCGCCTGACCAAGCTTCTGCGCTTTGAAGGCACGCAGCGTGTTCCGGTCGACGAGGTGCAGGCCGGCGACCTGATCTGCATCGCCGGTCTGGCCACGGCCTCGGTTGCCGACACCATCTGCGACCCGCAGGTCGACACTGCGCTGACATCGACCCCGGTCGACCCGCCGACCATGTCGGTCACAATCACGGTGAATGACAGTCCCTTTGCCGGCAAGGAAGGCAAGAAGGTGACCTCAACAATGATCCGCGAGCGGCTTCTTGCCGAGGCGGAGACGAATGTCGCCATCACCTTCAGTGAAAGTGCCAACAAGGATGCTTTCGAGATCGGCGGTCGCGGCGAGCTCCAGCTTGGTGTCCTTGTCGAGACGATGCGGCGCGAGGGGTTCGAGATGACAGTGTCGCGCCCGCGCGTCCTGATCCGGACCGAGAACGGGCAGCGGCAGGAGCCGATCGAGGAGGTCACGATCGACGTCGACGAGGAGTTCGCCAGCACAGTCGTCGATGCGATGAACAGGCGCAAGGCGACGATGCTTGACATGCGGTCCTCGGGTGCCGGCAAGACGCGTGTCGTATTCCACGCCCCGTCGCGCGGCCTGATCGGCTATCCGAGCCGGTTCCTGACCGAAACCCGAGGCACTGGTGTTCTGAATCGCGTTTTCCATGCCTATCAGGATTATCGTGGCGATATTCCAGGCCGCCGCAACGGTGCGCTGATCGCCTCTGAAACCGGGGTTGCGGTGGCCTACGCGCTGTTCAACTTGCAGGACCGCGGCGTGATGTTCATAGACCCTCAGGTGCCGGTCTATCAGGGCATGATCGTCGGTGAGCACAGCCGCGACAATGATCTCGAAATCAATGTCCTGAAGGGCAAGAAGCTGACGAATGTGCGGGCCGCGGGATCCGACGAGGCGGTAACGCTGACGCCGCCGCGACGCATGTCGCTCGAGGACATGATGGCCTATATCGACAGCGACGAGCTTCTCGAGGTGACGCCGCAGAGCCTGCGCCTTCGCAAACGCTATCTTCTCGAGCATGAGCGCAAGAAATACCGGCGCCAGCTGGAAGAGGAAGAACGCGCCTACGGTTAGGCTGCGGACCGTCCGCCGCGCGACATAAGAAGGCCGCCGAGAACCAGCAGATAGGCCATTACCGGCACAAGGCCGACGCTTTCGCCAAGAACGGCAATTCCGAGCAGGCTGGTGACCACCGGCACAATATAGCCGTTCGTCGCGGTGTAGACGGCGCTTTCACGCCGGATCAGCTTGCCGCGGATGATCATGCCTATGCCTGTCGAAATGACACTTCCGGCCAGAATCCAGGCGATTCCGCCAAGGCTCGGCATGCTGGCGGGAAGGGCGGCGACGGCCACCGGCAGCGCAAGGATGTTTGCGACGAGAAAGGCCGATGCTGTGATTGCAACCGGTGAGGCGGGCGGCATCGCCTGAAACAGCACGGCACCTCCGGCGATACAGACGGCTGCGGCGATGCACACCATATGCGGCAGCCAGGCCGGAAGCCAGCTCTCAGCATCGTTCAGAAGGCGCGGCGCGGCCATCGTCGAGCTGTCGCCCGCACTGCCGGCGAGGGCGAGAATGATGACTCCCGCCGATGCCGTCATGAAGCCGATCCATTTCCGCCTTGTCACCGGCGTGCGGAGGAAGATCCGCGACAGCAGCAGGACCTCAATCGGGATCACCGCGAAATAGATCGCAGCGGTGGTATTGCTGACATAGGTCAGCGTCCAGGGAAGGATGATGAAGGGTATCGCCATTGATCCAACGCCATAGATTCCGGCCATGACCCAGAGGCGGCGCCCCCGGACAAGGCCGACGCCGGTGGCAAGTGCGACGCACAGAATGAATATCGAGGCGAAGATCACCCTCGACGCGCCGGCAAAAAAGGGGCCGACCTCGAGCGTCGCCATCGATGCCGAAAGGAAGCCGAGCGCGTAGAGACATGACAGCTTCATCAGCATCGCCAATGAGATGGTGCTCGGATGCAGAGGCGAGTTCACAGCCAGCGGTCCGGGTTGTCTGTGATCACCGTATCGACGCCGACGTGCCTCATGCGGGCCATGTCGTCCGGTTCATTGACCGTATAGACCCGAACCCTGAAACCGGCTTCATGCATCGCGGCAATAAGATCGGCCGTAACGACGCGGTGGTTGAAGTGAAACCCTTCCAGCGCGAGTCGGTCGCCGATATCACGCCAGTCTTCCGGGACCGTTTCGCTGATCAGTGCCCGTGGAAGTGCCGGTAACCGTTCCTGTATTTCCGCAAGAAAGGCAGCGTCGAAGGAGGAGACCATCGTTTGCTCCGGCACCCTTCTAGCAAGACGGGAGGCAAGTGCAGTGGCCGCCGCGGCCTGTTCCCCACCATGGATCTTCATTTCGAGGTTGAAGCCAATGTGGTGGGTCGCCTGCCAGTCGAGAATGTCTTCAAGAAACGGAACCGCTTCACCGGCGAACGACTCATCCCGCCATGATCCGGCATCAAGGCGGCGCAGCTCGTCGCTGGACAGCTCGTTGACAGGAGTGGTGCCGGCAACCGTTCGACCGAGTGTCGAGTCGTGGAAGACGGCAAGCGTCCCGTCGGCCAGCAGCGAAAGATCCGTTTCTATGGAACGCGCGCCGGCGTGACGAGCCTCATCGAAGGCGCGCATCGTGTTTTCGGGAAAGCGGCCGCTGGCCCCCCGGTGCGCCTGAATGAGGTCTTGATCGGCTGTCATGATCATCTCCGGATGTCGGGCCGCCACCATAGCAGTTTCGGTGCGAAAGGCGATGGGATTGATGCCGGTCGCCCCGGCCTGCTGCCGGCTCCCGTCGTTGCATCGGCAAGCCGCTGAGGTTACTCTTCGGGCCGCTGGGAGGCCCTATCGATGCCGACATTCTTTTTCGGACTGAAATCCTGTGACAGCTGCCGTGCTGCGCTGAAGTCGATCGACGCGGCCGGGCTGTCCGTCGAGGTGAAGGACGTTCGTGACGATGGCGTTCCCGAGGCGCTTCTTCGCCGGGCCGTGGACGAGCTTGGCGCGGATGCTGTCATCAATCGTCGTTCCACCACCTGGCGCGGCCTTGAGGAGGCAGAGCGCGCCGGCGACCCGGTGGCGCTGATGGTGGCATATCCGGCCTTGATGAAACGCCCTCTTATCATGCATGAAGACGGAACATCTTCGGTCGGATGGGACGCGCGGGCGCGTGCCGCCCTTGGCATCGATGGATGAGAGAGGCGGTATTATGGCTAAAACGAGAATGGCGCTCGAGCTTGGCATGGGCACGTCGCTTCGCAAGGGCGACTACACCCGCGCGGCGGTCCGAGCGGTGCAGGACGCGCTGTGGCGCAATTCGGTGAGCTTTGCCGAGGCCTTCGGTTTCGAGAAATCGGACATGCTGATTGACGTCGAAATCGGGGTGCAGAAGCCGGATGAGGTTGACCGTGACGAGGTCAAGGCAGTACTTCCCTATGGCAATGGTGACGTGAATGTCGTTGCCGGCGGTCTTGATGTGCCGAAGCCGGACGGCAGCGGCGTCACCATTCTTGCCAATGCCGCCGTCGTCATTTCCTTCGATATGGAACGGAAGGTGTCGTGATGAAGCGGCTGATCCTCGAAATGGGCACCGGTACCGACCTTTATGGCGGCGACTACACGAAAGCGGCATGCCGCGCCGTACGTGATGCCATCGGACACAGCTCTATCTCGCTGTTCCGGTCCTGCGGCTACAATCACCGCGACATGGTCGTGAAGGTGACGATTGCGGTTCAGGCGCCGAACGCCGTTGATGCAGCGACCGTCGCCGAGCAGCTGCCACGCGGCAATCCCGAGGTCACTGTCGTGCATGGCGGGTTGAATATCGATGACCCGCAACAGGAAACGCCGACCGTAATCGCATCGGCGGCGATCGAGGCGTTCCTGGACGTCGATGCCGAGGCCTGGGCCATAAGCGGCACGTCGGAAGACTAGGCTCACCTTCAGCCCAATCATCACAAGGCTTCCATGCGCCCTTTCGAGCTGTTTCTTTATGTCGCGGTCGTCTTCGGCTGGTCGACGAGCTGGTATCCGCTGTCGCTTCAGCTGGGCGTTGTCGCCCCCGAGGTGTCGATTTTCTGGCGGTTCCTTGCCTCGTCACTGATGATGCTGGCGATTTCCGCCTTCTGCGGTATCAGACTTCGTTTCGGGCCACGGGAACATCTGCGTTTCCTGTTTCTGGGCATGGCGCTGTTCTCGACGAATTTCGCGCTGTTCTACAATGCCAGCCTGTATCTTGCGTCCGGTCTGCTGGCGGTCATCCTGTCGATGTCGTCGCTGATCAATGTCCTGCTCGTGGCGGCTATCAACCGCCGCCCGCCACCCCTGATGCAGGTGGTTGCCGCCATTGTCGGGCTCGTCGGGCTTGGCCTGATCTTCGCACCCGAGTTCAAAACGCTGCCGACGGCCGGCATTGCCGTTGCCTATGGTGTTTTGGCGACTTTCAGCTTCTGTATCGGCAACCTGCTGTCTTCGGACAGCCAGCGGCGTGGCGTTCCGGTCCCGGCCTCAACCAGCTGGGGCATGGTGTATGGTATGCTGTTCATGGCAATCATTGCCTTTTTGCGCGGCCATCCCTTCATCATCGACATGTCGCCAAGCTATCTGTTCAGCCTCGTCTGGCTGATTCTCATCTCATCGGTGATGACTTTCGCCTGCTATCTCAGCCTTGTCGGGCGGATCGGTCCGGGCCGCGCCGCCTACGCGACGGTCGTGTTCCCGGTCTTCGCCCTGCTGATTTCGGCGCGCTACGAGGGATATGAATGGTCTGTCGCGGCTCTGAGCGGGTTGGCGCTGGTCATTGTCGGCAATCTGATCATGATTCGCGCCCGCGACTGATCTGGTCAGCCATGCGGGAAGGGTGGCGGGGCAAGCGAACCGGCGGCAAGTGCCATCATCGCGCCGAGCGTCAGCATGTGGCGGAGCCGCATATACCAGTCGGGAAGCAGTCCAGCCTCGGTTGCGCGGCGGTCGACGCTCCAGCACAGCAGAAAGCCCGGTATAAGGGCCAGCAGGGCCGTTCTTGCGTCAAGGAATACGACCGGCGGCCAGGCGTATAAGGCCGGCAGCACGGACCAGATGAACCAGCGCTGGCTTCGGTCGCCCTGCATGGCAAGTCCCCAATGTACCGCGCCGATGAAACTGAGGATCACGGCGCCGTAGATGCCGCATATGACAAGCGCGAGGCCGGCCCATGGCGCCACACCGCTATGTCCAGCGCCGGCACAGACGAAGAAGGGGATCAGCCCTCCGAAACCCATGAGGCTGGCAAAGGCCGGTGCGGTGGAAGAGCCTTCATTCATCTTCAGTCGGTATCCTGCCCAGCTGGTTTCATCTGGCGTGGGTCGCGGGTCGCCAGCACCAGCAATGCGACAGCGCCAAGAACAATGGCGCCGCCGCCGATCTCGGTCAGGGTCATCGCCCGGCCGAGGAATATCCATGGCCAGATAGGACCGAGGACGCTCTCCGTCAATGTCAGAAGGCTGACTTCCGCCGCCGGGACGTAGCCGGTTCCCCAGGTGACAAAGGCGATTCCGATTCCAATGGTAAAGGCACCCATAAACAAGGTGAGGAGCAGATCGGGTGTCGAGATCGTCAGTCCGTTGCCGAGCAGGCCGGCCGAAACGCCGCCGGCGGCGAGTGCCATGACACCGCCGAGGAAGGTGCCGCCAAGAACATCCTCACGGCGGCTCCTTCTGGCAAGGACAAGCATGACCGCGAAGCTCAGGGAGGACACCAGCGCGACAAGATTGCCGGCTGTCCGCCCCATGGAAATGCCGTCGCCAATCATCAAGCTGACACCGACAAGCGCCGCCGCCATCGCCGGCCAGGTCAGGCGATGCGGCCGCTCGCCGATCCATACCCAGCCGAGGATCGCAGCGAAGAAAGGCGAGAGGGTGAGAAGAAGCAGCGCCGAGGCGATGGACGTCAGCAACATGGCATAGACATAGGTTGTAAAGGCAATGGCCAGCGCCACCCCCATCATTATGTCGGTTTGGTCAAGTGACCGGAGGAAGATCAGAAGCGACTGCCTGCGACGCAGGCAGGCGACAAGGGCAACCATGCCGGCTAGCGTGATTGACCGATAGAACAGGATGACCATGCCGTCGGTGGTCTCCAGAAGCCGCATAAGCAGGCCGACGAAGCTCATGCAGGTGGCCCCGGCGATGATCAGCAGCATGGCGGTATTTCGCGACATTTCCTTGATCCGGCTTGTGACACTGCGTTTGCGATCGGTCCGTCACTAACCATGAAAGCCCGTGCAAGTCCATGTCGAACTTCCAGTATCAGCAGATGGCGTGGTCTGGTGAACACGGTCCAGTGCCGGCTCCGGCCGGAGCCGTTGCGCCGGCGCGTCCGACGTGAACGTGGCGGATACCGAGAGCTTCCATCACGGTAGAACCACAGGTTCGCGCGATGCTGCCGGCAGCCGGGACGGACATGTCGCGCGTCCATGCCCTCAGCCATGGTGAAGTGTGAAATTTTTAGGACTCGGGCAGGAAGGCGGGCCAGGCATAGCAGCGGCATTTTATCCGGCTGATTTCTGCCGGTTTGACTTGCTTTTGACGGGTCGGTGAATTATTCAAGCTTTGGTTTTCGGAGTGGTAACGGAGAACCAGGTGCCCGATCTTCTTTCAGAATATCTGCCAATCGCGGTTTTCTTCGCGATTGCAGTCGCACTCGCCATTGCAATGGTTGCCGGATCATTGATTCTGGGCGACCAAAAACCAGATGACGAAAAAATGGCTGCCTATGAATGCGGCTTTGATGCGTTTGACGATTCACGACGCCAGTTCGACGTCAGGTTTTATCTCGTTGCCATCCTTTTCATCATTTTCGATCTCGAGGTCGCGTTCCTGTTTCCGTGGGCGGTATCGCTTGGTGGGATTGGCCTTTTCGGCTTCTGGTCGATGATGCTGTTCCTCGCCGTCCTCACCATCGGTTTCATTTACGAATGGAAGAAGGGAGCGCTGGAATGGGAGTAATCGACCCTCGGAACGCCGCGCCAATCGGGCCCGGCGCGGAGCAGGACGCGATCCTGAAGGCAGTTGGCGATGAGATCACAAACCGCGGGTTTGTAATTGCCAGCGCTGACAAGCTCTTCAACTGGGCGCGGTCCGGTTCGCTGTGGCCGATGACCTTCGGCCTTGCCTGCTGCGCGGTCGAGATGATGCACTCCGCGGCAAGCCGTTACGACATGGACCGTTACGGCATGCTTTTCCGCCCCAGCCCGCGGCAGTCTGACGTCATGATCGTCGCCGGTACGCTGACGAACAAAATGGCGCCGGCGCTCCGCCGCGTCTATGACCAGATGCCGGAACCGCGCTGGGTGCTGTCGATGGGCTCCTGCGCGAACGGCGGCGGGTACTATCATTATTCCTATGCCGTTGTGCGCGGGTGTGACCGGATTGTTCCGGTCGACGTCTATGTCCCTGGCTGCCCGCCGACGGCCGAAGCTCTTATCTACGGATTGCTGCAGCTTCAGAAGAAAATCAGGCGTACGGCGACCATCGCCCGTGGCTGATCGCAAAGATCTGGGGAAGTGGCGTTGCGGTGCCTGGCGCGCCTCCCCGTGTGCAAACATTCCATGGCGCCTTTCGGCTGTCCCTGAGGGCTTTCGGAATACGAACGTCGCCTCTTGGCGGCACTGGGAAGCGATGAATGACTGACGCCGCTCAAACCGAAGCTGACAGTGCAGACGCCGGTGTGCCGCAGCAGGCCATGCTCGACCATCTGCGCCAGCTTCTCGGCAGCGCGCTGATCGACGGCCGCGTGACGAAGGACCAGATCGTGATCAAGGTGCCGGTCGCGACGGTGGCCGACACGCTGGCATCGCTTCGCGACGACAATTACGCCGCGTTCAACCAGCTGTCCGACCTGACGGCTGTCGATTACCCGGAGAGGCCTGACCGCTTCGAGATGGTCTATCAGCTGCTGTCGATGAAGAACAATATGAGGATGCGTGTCCTTGCCGCGGTCGGCGAGGGGCAGGCCGTTCCGTCGATGACATCCGTCTATTCGGCCGCGAACTGGGCCGAGCGCGAGGCCTGGGACATGTTCGGCATCTTCTTTGCCGGCCATCCGGACCTGCGGCGGCTTTTGACGGATTACGGTTTCGAGGGCCATCCGCTTCGCAAGGATTTTCCGCTGACCGGCCATGTCGAGGTTCGCTATGACGACACGCAGCGGCGGGTCGTCAACGAACCTGTGTCGCTGGTTCAGGAATTCCGCGATTTCGACTTCCTGAGCCCGTGGGAAGGCATGCAGGGGCAGATCCCTGGTGACGAAAAAGCAACCAAGGACGGGTAAGGGGCCGGTCATGGCGGAAATGCAGATCAAGCCGATCACGATGAATTTCGGGCCCCAGCACCCGGCGGCCCATGGTGTGCTGCGCCTTGTGCTGGAGATGGATGGCGAGGTCATCGAGCGGGCCGACCCGCATATCGGCCTTCTTCATCGCGGCACCGAAAAGCTGATCGAGCATAAGACCTATCTTCAGGCGCTTCCCTATTTCGACCGCCTGGACTATGTGTCGCCGATGAATCAGGAGCATGCCTGGGCGCTGTCCATCGAGCGCGCCGTAGGTATCGAAGTGCCGCGCCGTGGCCAGTATATCCGTGTTCTCTATTGTGAGATCGGCCGGATCCTGAACCACCTTCTGAACCTGACGACCTTCGCCATCGATGTCGGCGCGATGACGCCGCTTCTCTGGGGGTTCGAGGAGCGCGAGGAGCTGATGGGCTTCTATGAGCGCGCCTGCGGGGCGCGCCTCCATGCCGCCTATTTCCGCCCCGGCGGCGTGCATCAGGACCTTCCTGAGGGGCTGCTTGACGAAATCGCCGACTGGGCTGAGCGTTTCCCGGCGTTCATCAATGACCTTGAGACGCTGCTGACCGATAACAGGATCTTCAAGCAGCGCACCGTCGATATCGGGATCATCACCGAGGAGGCGGCGCTCGACCTTGGTATCACCGGGCCCTGCCTTCGCGGCAGCGGCATCGCATGGGATCTTCGCAAGTCGCAGCCCTATGACGCCTATGCGGAAATGGATTTTGACGTGCCGATCGGCAAGACCGGCGACTGCTATGCCCGCTACCTGGTGCGGATCGAGGAAATGCGCCAGTCGCTGAAAATCATCCGCCAGTGCATCGACAACATGCCTGACGGTGCTGTGCTGGCCGAGAACAACAAGGTCACGCCGCCGAAGCGCGGCGAGATGAAACAGTCGATGGAAGCGCTTATCCATCACTTCAAGCTGTATACCGAGGGCTTCCACGTTCCGGAGGGCGAGAGCTACACGGCTGTCGAGGCGCCAAAGGGCGAATTCGGCGTCTATCTTGTCGCCGACGGTTCGAACAAGCCCTATCGATGCAAGATCCGCGCCCCGGGGTTCTATTTCATGGCCGCCGTCGACTATCTGTCGCGCGGCCACATGCTGGCCGACTCGGTTGCCATCATCGGGTCGCTGGACATTGTTTTTGGTGAGATCGACAGATGAGCATCGACGCAAGAATTGCCGACAACCAGCCTGACAGCTTCGCCTTCACGAAGGAGAACGAGGCCGAGATCAAGCGGATCGTCGCGAAATACCCGAAAGGCCGCCAGGCCAGCGCGGTGATGCCGCTGCTCGACCTCGCGCAGCGCCAGCACGACAACTGGATCCCGATGAAGGCCATCGAGCTGATCGCCAGGAAGCTCGACATGGCCGAGATCCGCGTCCTCGAGGTTGCGACCTTCTACACGATGTTCAACCTGAAGCCTGTCGGAAGATATTTCCTTCAGGCCTGCACGACGACGCCCTGCTGGCTTCGCGGGTCCGACAACATGATGCGCTGCATCAAGGACCGGTACGGCATCTCGTCCGGCGAGACGTCGGAATGCGGCCGTTTCACGCTTCTCGAGGTGGAATGCCTCGGCGCCTGTGTGAACGCGCCGATCCTGCAGGTGAATGACGATTTTTACGAGGACCTGGACTATGCAAGCACCGGCGCGCTTCTCGACTCGCTCGAGGCCGATGCGCCGCTTGCCGTCGGGTCCGTTACCGGACGGTCAGGGTCCGAGGCGGATGGCGGTGCCACGACGCTTCGCGAGCTGAAGCCGGCGGAATAGGGAGAACGGAATGCTGAGAGACGAGGATCGCATCTTCACCAATCTCTATGGCTGGATGGACTCCGGTCTCGCCGGCGCACGCAAGCGCGGCGACTGGCAGAACACGGCAAAGCTGCTGCAGCTTGGCCATGACGAGATCGTCGAGCGGATCAAGGCCTCCGGCCTTCGCGGGCGCGGCGGTGCCGGCTTTCCGACCGGGTTGAAATGGTCCTTCATGCCCAAGGAGGTTGGCGCGCGTCCGCATTACCTTGTCGTTAATGCCGACGAATCCGAACCCGGCACATGCAAGGATCGCGACATCATCCGTCACGAGCCGCACAAGCTTCTGGAAGGCTGCGTCGTGGCCGGTTTCGCCATGCGCGCGCATGCCGCCTACATCTACATTCGCGGCGAGTTCGTGAACGAGGCGCGCCGCCTCCAGGCCGCCATCGACGAGGCCTATGCGGCCGGCCTGCTTGGCGACAACGCCGCCAAATCCGGCTGGAAATTCGACATCTATCTTCATCGCGGCGCCGGTGCCTATATCTGCGGCGAGGAAACGGCGCTGATCGAATCGCTGGAAGGCAAGAAGGGCCAGCCACGCCTGAAACCGCCATTTCCGGCGGGAGCGGGACTTTATGGCTGCCCGACAACGGTGAACAATGTCGAATCGATCGCCGTGACGCCGACCATCCTGCGCCGCGGCGCCGACTGGTTTGCCGGCCTCGGCAAGGAAAACAACACCGGCACCAAGCTGTTCTGCATCTCCGGCCATGTGAACCGGCCCTGCAATGTCGAAGAGGAGATGGGGATCCCGCTTCGCGAGCTGATCGAAAAACACGCCGGCGGCGTGCGCGGCGGGTGGGACAATCTGCTGGCCGTGATCCCCGGCGGATCGTCGACGCCGTTGATGCCGCAGAGCGTCTGCAACACCATGACAATGGATTTCGACGCGCTGCGTGAAGCCGGAACCGGCCTCGGCACGGCCGGCGTCATCGTGATGGACAAAAGCACCGATATCGTGAAGGCGATCGCGCGGCTTTCCTACTTCTACAAGCATGAATCCTGTGGCCAGTGCACGCCGTGCCGCGAGGGAACGGGATGGATGTGGCGGATGATGGAGCGCCTTGTCCGCGGCGACGCCGAAATCCACGAGATCGAAACGCTGGAGCAGGTGACGCGCCAGGTCGAGGGACATACCATCTGCGCGCTCGGTGATGCGGCGGCATGGCCGATCCAGGGCCTGATCAAGCATTTCCGCCCCGAGATCGAGCGGCGGATCACGGCGC